>NZ_CDSBIE010000009.1:0-80800 GCF_977113345.1 Adlercreutzia sp. CNCM I-6216 | reverse complement strand
GATCAAGCTATCATTGGGAGGGATGAGCCCCGTGCAATACAGGAGAACCTTGGGGCTTGCAGCATAGGTTTTGGGACGGAAAAACGTCAGCATCCCCAAACCCCCATTTTGACCTGATAAAACTCAAGAAATACCAGGTCAAACCCCTATTCAAAAAAGCACATTTTCCAAGTTCTCAACCGCCAATTTCCCGTCCGCTCTATTTCATGGGCGTTTTCGGCAGTCGTTCCCAAGAGGGGCGCGATCTCCTAAGATAGTGCGATACGCGAAAATGGCCCCGAAGCCCAAGGAGGTTTCCGTGGAATTGTTGGAAGCGCGCATTCGCCGCGATGGCGTGGTGAAGGCGGGCGGTGTGCTGAAGGTGGACGCCTTCTTGAACCACCAGATGGACATTGAGCTGTTCTCCCAGATGGCCGAGGAATGGAAGCGCCTGTTCGCGGGCAAGCCCATTAACAAGATCCTCACCATCGAGGCCTCGGGCATCGGCATCGCCGCCGTGGTGGCGCATCATTTCGGCGTGCCCGTGGTGTTCGCGAAGAAGACCCAGTCCATCAACCTGGATGGCACGATGTATTCCACGCGCATCCAGTCCTTCACCCACAACCGCATCTACGACGTCATCGTCTCCACGCGTTTTCTCGGGCCCGACGACCATGTGCTCATCATCGACGACTTCCTCGCCAACGGCTGCGCCCTACGCGGCCTGCTCGAGATCTGCGAGAGTGCCGGGGCCACTGTGGAGGGCATCGGCATCGCCATTGAGAAAGGTTTCCAGCCCGGTGGCGACGAGTTGCGCGAGGCGGGCTACGACTTGCAGTCCCTCGCCATCGTCGAGGCCATGGATCCGGCCACCGGCGCCATCGAGTTCCGCTCATGAGCCGCAAGAGAAACGTGGAAAGCGAGGGCGGCGTGGTTTTCATCGACCCGAAGATGAAGGCGCTCTCGTCCCTTGATGGCGAGATCGGCTGGCTTGCGGCCTTCCCCTACGGCCTGCAACACGTGCTGGCCATGTTCGTGGCGAACCTCGCGCCCATCGCGATCATTGCGGCAGCGGCCGGCCTTCCCGAAGACTTGCGGGCCACGCTCATTCAGAACGCCATGTTCATCGCCGGCATCGGCACCTTCGTGCAGCTGTTCCCGCTGTGGCGGGTGGGCAGCGGGCTTCCCATCGTCATGGGCATCAGCTTCACCTTCGTCTCCGTGGCCTGCACCATTGCGGCGACCCAGGGCTACGGGGCGCTCGTGGGAGCGGTCATCGTCGGCGGCCTCATCGAGGGGCTGCTGGGTTTGTTCGCCCGCTGGTGGCGGCGTATCATCACACCCATCGTGGCGGCCGTGGTGGTGACCTCTATCGGGTTCTCGCTGCTCGGCGTGGGGGCGGCCTCCTTCGGCGGCGGCTCCGGCGCGGAGGATTTCGGCAGCGCCACGAACCTCATCCTCGGCACCGTCTCGCTTCTGGCGTGCCTTGTGTTCCAGGGCCTCGCCAAGGGCGCCACTAAACAGCTTTCGGTGCTCTTCGGCCTTGTCGTGGGGTATCTGGTGGCCATTCCGCTGGGCAAAGTGGACTTCTCCGGATTCGCCACAGCGCAGCTCTTCTCGCTGCCGGGCGTGCTGCCTGTGACGCCGGAGTTCAACCTCGGCGCCATCATCACCGTCACGCTCATCTTCCTCGTCTCCGCCACCGAGACCGTGGGCGACTGCTCGGCGCTCACGGCCGCCGCGCTGCGCCGCAACCCCACGGACAAGGAGCTCTCCGGCGCCGTGACGGCCGATGGCCTCGTTAGCTCGCTCGCCGGCGTGTTCGGCTGCTCGCCGGTCACCTCGTTCTCGCAGAACGTCGGCCTCATCGCCATGACCGGCGTGGTGAACCGTCGCGCCATCGCCACGGGAGCGGTCGTGCTCGTGCTCGCCGGCTTCGTGCCCGTGGTGAGCCTCGTGTTCGCATCGCTGCCCGAGGCGGTGCTCGGCGGCTGCACCATCATGATGTTCGGCAACATCATCGTCAGCGGCTTCCAGATGATCGCCAATGCCGGTTTCTCCCAGCGCAACATCACCATCGCCGCGCTGTCGCTGGCCGTGGGCATCGGGTTTACCCAGATGGGCGACATCTTCGCCATCTTCCCCGAACTGGTGCAGAGCGTATTCGCCGACAACTGCGTGGCCGTGGTCTTCGTCGTGGCCATTCTGGCGAGCCTGCTTTTGCCCAAAGATCAGAAGGTGGAGGGCCCGCTGATCGTGGAGGAGGGCAACGATTCGGTGGATATCGCCACAGACGCGTTAGAATCTTAGATCCATGGAAACCATCGCGCACATAGCCGAACACGTGCTGGAGCATTCTCTGGCCGACACCCTGTACCTCATCCCGTTTCTGTTCGTCACCTACCTGGCCATGGAGTGGCTCGAGCACAAGACCGGCGGCAAGACCCAGGAGGCCATTCGCCACGCCGGTGCGGCCGGGCCCATCGTGGGCGCGTTTCTGGGCGTGGTGCCCCAGTGCGGCTTCTCGGCCGTGGCGGCCACGCTGTACGCGGGTCGCGTGATAACGCTGGGGACGCTCTTTGCCGTGTTCCTCTCCACCTCCGACGAGATGCTGCCCATTTTCCTGGCCGAGGCGGTGCCCGGCAATACCATCTTGTCCATCATGGGGGCGAAGGTGGTCATCGGCATGGTCATGGGCTTCATCGTGGATGCCGTGCTGCGCCTGGCGCGCCGCGACAAGGAGCGCCTGCGCATCCATGAGCTGTGCGAGCAGGACCAGTGCGGCTGCAACCACGACTGTCACACCTGCGAGCAGGCCCCCGAGCGCGCCTACGAGCACCACGATGACGTGGAGCACACCCATGAGCATGGGCACGGTTGGAAGGGCATCCTGAAGAGCGCCACGAAGCATACGGTGCAGGTGACGTTGTTCATCTTCCTCATCACCATCGTGCTGAACATTGTCCTGGAAACGGTGGGGGAGGACGCGCTCGCCCAGTTCCTCGGCGACAATCCGAACTTCTCGGTGTTCGCCTGCGCGCTTGTGGGCCTCATTCCGAACTGCGCCGCCAGCGTGGTCATCGCCCAGCTGTATGTGGAGGGCGTCCTGGGGGCCGGCGCCATGCTGGCCGGGCTTCTGGTGAGCGCCGGCGTGGGGCTGCTCGTGCTGGTCCGGGCCAATCGCCACTGGAAGCAGAACGTCGCCATCATCGCGGTGCTGTACGCCATAGGCGTGTTCTGGGGCCTTATCTGCAATGGCCTGGGGGTCGTGTTCTAGCGGCATCGCCGAGCGTTTCCACTCCGTAAAAACCTGACGAGCCGTCAAAAAAGTTCTTGCATCGCCCAGTCGTAAGTACTACGCTCGCAAAGTTAACTTTTTCGGTCATCAATGGGAAGAAGGCGATGGCGTTGGCAGGCCGTGGAGAAGTCATCGAGCGACTTCTTGCCGCCCATGAAGCGTGGTTCGACGTCGAGCGCGACCACGACTTCGCCGGCCGCACCTTCCCGGGTTACGCCGAGTTCCATTCCTCGGTCTCTCAGTACGTGCTCGTCAAGCGCGCGAAGTTGTGGGAGGCGGCCAGCCACGAGCACCTGTTCTTCTGGGGCACGCCCCGCCTGACCACAGGCGAGCTGGACGACTTGGTCGGCTGCGTTACCGGCGAGGGGCTCTCCCTCGTGCGGCCCGCGCCCGATCACATGATGACGTACTTGTCGCTCGCCATCGTCGCCGATGCCGTGGACGATCTCGCGTGGGAGCGCGTGCGGCGCACCCGCTTCCGCAAGAACTTCGCGCTCGGCTGGCGGGGGTGGGCCGATCTGCGTCTGGCGGTGGCCGACTTGTCGCGCGGGCGCGTGACGACCAATTCACAGGGAAAACCGCTGGGGGAAACGCTCCAGGCCAATGCGTTCATCGACGGCGGTGTTGCTGTGCGCGACGCTCGTTGCGGCAACGCGAGCAGCGCTGTTCGCGACGCCGCGCGCGATGGGCATCGGCTTGACGCGTCCGCCCCGGCGTTTCCGCAAGATCGGGAGGGCCGAGCCTGCGATGGCGCGCGCCCTCTCTTTGAAGCCCAGGGCGAGAAGAGAGGAAGTACGTTATGAATGCCCTGATCATTCTTCTGGTAGCCATCGCGGTTCTCGTGTGCGGCTACGTCTTCTACGGCGGCTGGCTCGCCAAGCAGTGGGGCATCGACCCCAACCGCCCCACGCCGGCCCACGAGTTCGAGGACGGCAAGGACTACGTGCCCGCCGCGCCCTACGTGGTGCTCGGCCACCATTTCTCGTCCATCGCCGGCGCCGGCCCCATCAACGGCCCCATCCAGGCGGCCATCTTCGGCTGGGTGCCGGTGCTTCTGTGGGTGCTCATCGGCGGCATCTTCTTCGGCGCCATGCACGATTTCGGCGCGCTGTTCGCCTCCATCCGCCACAAGGGGCAGACGCTCGCGACGGTCATTGCCGAGAACATCGACGACACGGCCAAGAAGCTGTTCTGCATCTTCTCGTACCTGACGCTCATTTTGGTGGTGGCCGCCTTCGCCTCCATCGTGGCGAGCACCTTTGCTGTGGCACCGGTGCCCACTGACGACGCCGCCAAGGCCGTGGCAGTCGAGACGGGGAATTTGGCCAACATGCGCACGGCCATGATCTCGGTGCTGTTCATCGTGGTAGCCGTCATCTACGGCGTTATCACCCGTGGTCGCAAGATCCCCGCGGCCGCGAACATCGTCTCAGCTCTGGCCATCATCGTGGTCGTCGTGGCCCTCGGCTACAATCTGCCGGTGATCGCGCTGGACAACACCACCTGGATGATCCTTGTGGGCCTGTATATCCTCGTGGCCTCCGTGGCCCCGGTGTGGATCCTT
Source organism: Adlercreutzia sp. CNCM I-6216 (assembly GCF_977113345.1). Classification (NCBI taxonomy): domain Bacteria; kingdom Bacillati; phylum Actinomycetota; class Coriobacteriia; order Eggerthellales; family Eggerthellaceae; genus Adlercreutzia; species Adlercreutzia sp. CNCM I-6216. The sequence continues at coordinate 75,959 of NZ_CDSBIE010000009.1, read as the reverse complement.
CTGCAGCCGCGCGACTACCTGTCGAGCTATCTGCTCTACGGCATGATCGCCCTGGCGCTTGTCGGTATCATCGGCGCCGGCGTCATGGGCAACGCCGCCTCGCTGGACATTCCCGCATTCACCGGCTTTTCCGCTGCGGCTGGCACATCCAAGGTGGCTGCCTCGGGCTTTTTGTTCCCGGCGCTGTTCATCACCATCGCCTGCGGCGCCATCTCCGGCTTCCACAGCCTTGTGGCCTCGGGCACTACCTCCAAGCAGCTCGACCGCGAGGCCGAGGCGCAGCCCATCGCCTACGGCGGCATGCTGCTCGAGTGCTTGGTGGCGGTCATCTCGCTGTGCGCGGTGGCCTTCGTGTTCTCGGGCTACATGGACGGCACCTACGCCTCGCCGACCCAGGTCTTCGCCGCGGGCCTCTCCCAGATGCTCGCCTGCGTGCCCGGGCTCGCCGGCGCGGAGTCGGTCGCCTACGCTCTGCTTGTCTTGGCGGTGTCGGTGTTCTGCCTGACCTCGCTCGACACCGCGACGCGCCTGGGCCGCTACATGTTCCAGGAGCTTTTCACGCCCCACGGCATGGAGGCAAGCGACCTTACCGGTTGGCGCGCGGTGCTCGTGAACCCCTGGGTCGCCACCATCATCACGGTGGTGCTCGGCGTGGGGCTGGGCATGACCGGCTACCAGCTCGTGTGGCCGCTGTTCGGCGCCGCCAACCAGCTGCTGGCCGCGCTCGGGTTGCTCGCTGTGTGCGCGTGGCTGGGTAACGCCGGCCGCAACAACAAGATGTTCTATGTCCCCATGGCGTTCATGATGGTGGTGACGCTGACCTCGCTGGCGCTGACGGTGTGGGCCAAGATCGGCCTTCTGGTGGCCGGCACGATGGATGCCGCCACGGTGCTGCAGCTGGTCATCGGCGTGCTGCTCATGGTGTTCGCCGTCATCTTGGCCGTCAAGGGCTGCAAGACCATCTTCGGAAAGAAGCGGGTCGCGTAGAAGCGGGTCGCGTAGAATCGGGTCGCGTAGAATCGGGTCGCGTAGCTGCAAGCATCCTGCTGCTGGTCTCTTCGCATTGCTGCCCCAGAACGGGCACCCGGGAATCCTGGGGGCTCGTTTCGGGGCATAATTTCGAGTTGTTAGACATAAGGGAGCGCGCTAACAGGTCTGTCGATCGGTTTGGCGACTGCGCATCTCGAGGCAACTGGGCAAAAGGCCAGGTCGCAACCTTGTCACTGCTCTGCAGCAGGATCATGCTACGGCGGAACGATCATTTTGCTCGACAGTGAGAGTCTAACAACTCGAAATTCTTGCCCGAAACAAGGACGTGGATTGTTCGAGCACTAAAGTGGGCATAGGGAATTTTGTTTCGCACCCCATAGCGCAAGGGGGTGCATCCCCGTTATAGTGTCAGGAAGCGACAAACAAGACGAGAGGAGACGCCCATGACCGCACTTTCCGCCGGCATGACCCGCGAGCAAGCGGCTGAACTGCTCGCTGCCCACAACAAGGATCCGTTCCATATCGAGCACGGCGAGACCGTCGAGCAGACCATGCGCTACTTCGCCCGCGAGTACGATCCGGAAAACGAGGAGTTCTGGGGCATCGTGGGCCTTCTGCACGACTTGGATTGGGAAGAGCACGACGACGAGCCGGAGAAGCACACGCTGTACGCCGCGCCGCTCATCGAGGAGGCGGGTGGTACGCCGGAGCTCATTCGCGCTATTCAGTCACACACCTCCGACTACAACACCGATCTGCCCAAGCCGGAGCTTCAGATGGAGAAGATTCTCTTCGCCACCGAGGAGCTGACCGGGCTCATTGGGGCGGCCATCGTCATGCGGCCGAGCAAGTCGGTCATGGACTTCAACGTGAAGTCGCTCAAGAAGAAGTACAAGGACAAGCGCTTCGCCGCTGGCGTGAGCCGTGAGGTCATCGCCTCGGGCGCCGATATGCTCGGTTGGGAGCTGGACGAGCTGTTCGCCCGCACCATCGAGGCCATGCAGTCCTTCGCCCCCGACCGCGACACGTTCGTCGAGCCAGAGTAGGGGCCTTCCGAGGAAGGTCGTTGGCTTTCGCCGGACGCCTTCTATGGTAAAGAACAGGCGAGCCGCCGCGGCCACGGCGGGCCGCCTCGCAATGCTTTCGAATAATTGTGTTGTGGGGCCGCTTCCGCTGTCAGACGGGGGCGGCTTTTTCTATTGCAACAACTTTGCAAAGAATCGGTGGCGGCAGGCTGGCGGGTCTACAATGGCAAGTGGACTTCATTCGGCCGCGCTGGCACCTGGCGGAGGTGTGGGGCGGATACGTGAGCAGAAAGGACGCCCATGTGGTGCAAGAAGATTCTCGTAGCCTATGACGGCAGCGCTCCCTCTCATCGCGCGTTGGAGGTGATGCGCGAGATCGCCGCCCAGAACCCGGCGGTGGAAGTGGTGCTCGTCCATGTGATGCGCCTGTTCTCCTCGGGCTCGGCCGCTGCCGGCATGGATACCGTCATGGTGGACGACGCCATGGCCATCCGCGAGGAGTTGGAGGCCATCGCCGCCGACATGGTGAACCCCACGGAGGTGAAGGTGCTCAAGGGCACGTCCCCGGCCGACCTCATCGTGAACTGCGCGAAGGAGGAGGGCTGCGACCTCATCATCATGGGCAGTCGCGGCCAAGGCGGCGTGAAGGGCTTTTTGGGTTCCGTGAGCTATGCCGTCACCAAGGAGTCGCCCATGACGGTGCTCATCGCGAAAGAAGGCGACTGCCGCTAATGGCCTCATCTGCTGCCAAGGTTGCTATTCCTTCGCGTTGCGAAAGGCCCGCGCCTGCGCCCGCACCGCTCTGGACGCGCAACTTCATCGCTGGCACCTTCCTGAACTTCTTCATCGCCGGCAACTACTTCATGCTCATGGTGGTCATGACCTCCTATGCGCTTACCGTGTACCAGGCGCCGGCCGCCGTGGCTGCCTTCTGCGCCAGCGCCTTCATCGTGGGCACGCTGTTCTCGCGTTTCGCCGCCGCGCCGATGATGGAGCGCTTCGGACGGCTGCCGCTGCTTATCGTCGGTTGCATCGCCGAGGTGGCGCTTTCGGCGTTGTACCTGCTGAACGAGCCGGTGGGCGCGCTCATCGGCGTGCGTCTGGCCCACGGGTTCTCCTACGGCGTGTGCTCCACCACCATCGCTACGGTCATTACCAGCGTGGTGCCGCCCGAGCGCAAGGGCGAGGGCATCGGGTACTTTATGCTGTCCATCACCCTTGGCAGCGCCATCGGGCCCTTTGCGGGCATTTTCCTGGCGAACAACTTCGGCTATCCGGTGGTGTTCGTTGTGGCGAGCGTGCTCGTGGCTCTTTCCATTCCGGCGGCGCTGCTTCTGCGCCCCGCATCTTCCACGAAGGTGAAGGGGAGCGAAGCGGCCGCCGAGGCCGAGGTGGAAGCGGCCGCCGATGCCGTGGCCGGTGCGGTTACGGATGCCCCCGCCGAAGAGGGTCGCGAGGACGCCGCCGCCAACCGCGACGAGGTCCTAGTAGAGTCGCTGCATGCCGCCGTCTCAACGCGCGTGCCTTCCACTCATTTGGAAGAGAAGGTCGCCGCCAAGGTGGAGCATTCGCCGCTCGCCCGTTTCGTGGAAGCCGGCGTACTGCCCATCTCGGTGGTGTGCGGCCTTCTGTTCTTCGGCTATTCCAGCCTGCTCACGTTCCTCACGCCCTACGCCACTGAGATCGGCCTGGCCCGGGCCGCCAGCATGTTCTTCGTCGTGTACGCGCTGGCCATGTTCGTCACGCGCCCCTTCACCGGCCGCGCCTTCGACCGCGTGGGGCCGCATCCCGTCATGGTGCCGGCGTTCGTGTCCTTCGCAGCGGGCATGGTGGTGCTCGCCTTCGCGGCCAACGACTGGATGATCCTGGGGGCTGCGGCCCTGCTCGGCTTCGGCGTGGGCACCGTGCAGTCGTGCGGGTTGGCCATGGCCGTGCGCGTGACGAGCGATGCGCGCCTGTCGGTCGCCAACGCCACCTTCTACATGCTGCTCGACGTGGGCGTGGGCATCGGCCCCATCCTGCTCGGCATCGTGGCCCCGCTCATTGGGTATGCGAACCTGTACCTCTGCATGGCCGTCGTGGGTGTGCTCGCCCTGGCCCTGTTCCTCGTTGTCGCCAAAACCGAAAAGGGCGCACGGTAGGGGAGGGTTCTCGCGGTTGCGTCTCCGTCTCTCAGCAGGCAATGAAAAAGCCGCTCCGGAGAGCGGCTTGCTTGTGCGGAAAATGGCTGGGGTACTAGGATTCGAACCTAGGTAGCTGGTACCAAAAACCAGAGTCCTGCCGTTGGACGATACCCCAGTGTCAGAACGTAAGGTCGCGCGCCTTCCGGTCGTGGGAAGCTGCGGGAACGCTTCTCTTTAGAGCTTGGCGTTATGCGCAACGGTTGCTTTGCGCGACCAGGCGAAAAGTGGTGGGCCCTGCGGGGATCGAACCCGCGACCTTGGGATTAAAAGTCCCCTGCTCTACCAACTGAGCTAAAGGCCCACTTCTTCACGCAAGCGCTTAGTTTACCGTTCCGGACGATTTCGGTCAATGAGCAATCGGGATGCGGAAACGGGGCTGCATTCGATGTCCAGATTGCAGATTGCAGATTCGTAGCGATGCGATGGTATTTCGCGAGAGAGAAGTCGCAACTGGTAAACTTAACCGCGAACATCAGGGAAAGCGGGACCGCATGGCCGCCGCTTCAGGGCGCCGCGTCGACGCCCGACGCATTTCGGGAGGCCATCATGCTGCACGCCCACGATGAATCAGTTCGCGCCCACTTGCTGGAGGGCGGCTTCGGCCTGGAGAAAGAGTCGCTGCGCATCGACGGCGGCGGCTTTCTCGCCCATACGCCGGCCGACTTCGCCGACGACGTGCACATCGTGCGCGATTTCTCCGAGAACCAGGTGGAAGTGAACACGCCGGTGTGCGCCACGCCGGCCGAGGCGATCCAATCGCTGGAGCACTACAACGGCCTCGTGCAGCGGGCCATCGCGAATTTGCCCGAGCGCGAGCTTTTGTGGCCCTTCTCGAACCCGCCCTATATCCTGAACGAGAAGGACATCCCCATCGCCCAGTACTTCGGCGACGATGCCGGCAAGACGGAATACCGCGAGTACCTCTCCGACCGCTACGGCCGCTACAAGATGGCCTTTTCCGGCATTCACCTGAACTACTCTTTCGGCGAGGCGCTGCTGCGTGCCGACTACGAGCTCGCCCGCGCGGAGAGTCCCGACGCCCCCGCCATTTTCGAGGCCTACCGCGACCAGTTCTACGTGCGCCTGGCCGAGAACTGCGTGGCCTACAGTTGGATTCTCACCGCGGTCATGGCCGCGAGCCCGGTGTGCGACTCCTCCTTCGTGGAGAAGGGCCGCATCGGCGGCGACCTCTTCCAGGGCCTGGCCACCGTACGCTGTTCGGAGCTCGGTTACTGGAACTTCTTCGCGCCCATTCTCGATTATACGAGTGCGGCGGCCTACGCCGATTCCATCCAGTCCTACATCGACAGCGGCATGATTCGCTACCCCTCCGAGCTCTATTACCCCATCCGGCTGAAAAACTTCGGCCCCTACAGCCTGGAGGGCTTAAAAGAGGGCATCAGCCACATCGAGCTGCGCATGGTGGACTTGAACCCGCTCGTCCGTTCCGGTATCGACGAGCGCGACGTGCTGTTCAGCCAGCTGTTTTTGGTATGGGCCGCCGCCCAAGCGCCGGCGAACCTCACGGTGAAGGACCAGGTGCAGGCCGTGCAAAACTTCAAGAACGCCGCCCACTACGATTTGAAGACCGTGAAGATCGTCATGCCCGACGGCACCGCCTGCTCGGTGGTGAAGGCTGCCAAGCGTATCATCGATGCCATGGAAGCGTTCTTCGATGACTTCGGCACCTCGGTCCACGAATGCCTGGCCTTCCAGCGCCTGAAGTTCGAGGACCCTCACACTCGCTACGCCTGGAAGATCCGCGAGGAATACGGCCAGGGCTTCGTAGCCCGCGGCCTGCAACTGGCCCGCAAGCTCCAGAAAGGGTACGTGGAGTAGGGAAGGACCCTATCCGAAGATGGCTTTCAAGGCCATGTCACGGGTGGCTTTCATGTTGATCTTGCAGCCGCGGAGCATGATGTCGCCGATGCCGTAGATGAAGATGCCCAAGTACTGCTTGGCCGCATCGATGTCCATATCGGCCGAAACGGCGCCGATTGCCTTTCCATGCTCCAGCGCAGTTGCGAATATGGCGCAGGTCTCGTCGTACTGGGCCTGGGCGCTCTCGGTGATGGCCGGAATCTGCCCCGACGTCGATTCGACGGTGGCAACGAACCGGGCCCGCTGCTCATCGTTGCGCAAATTGCTGGTGATGCTCGCAATGAGGGCCGCGAAGGCCTGCTTGAACTCGGCGGGCTCCGTGCAGCCGAGCGCTTCGTCGGCGCTCACGTTGATGAGCGGGTCGATCATCTCGTAGGTGGCCAGCAGCAGGTCCTCTTTGGAAGAGAAGTGGTAGTAGAGGGCCGGCCTCGTGATGCCGAGCTCTTCGGCGATGGCTCCCATGGAGGTGTGGTTGTAGCCCTTCTCCGCGAAGGCCCGATAGGCGATTTCCAGTATTTGATCTCGTGTTGACATGGGGTTTTCCTCGCTCTGCAACCAATAGACTCGTTCGCTCGATGCTTTTTCGATCGCCTATATATTACCTGAAATCTTTACAGCGTGTAAAAAAACTTACACATTGTAAAAAAATCCATTGACTTTGAGCGGGAAGGTCACTATAGTTTGCCTTACTTACAGTAAGTAAGGAACAAGAGGGGCGTTCGCAAGAGCGCAGGCAGGACGAAAGGAGCAGCAAGTGGAAATTGAGAAGTTCCGATTCCCGGGAGAGTTCGAACCGCAGACCGACGTGTTCATCAACTGGCTTCCCGACTATTGCGCCGGTGAGGACGGCGACAAGGGTCGTGAGGTGCTCGTCGAGGTGGTGAAGAATCTGCTGGGTCACGTGAACGTTCATGTGAACTGCGGCTGCGAGACCTCCCTTGAGGCCTGCAAGCAGATGCTGGCCGATGCGGGTGTGGATGTGTCCGACCCCGATACCGAGGGTCAGCGCAACACCGCCGCTGACAACGGGGATGAGAAGTTCAGCCCCTTCATCCGCTTCACCCAGTTCGACGACTGGAGCGTGTCCATCCGCGACAACGGCCCCGATGTCATGATCGACGACGAGGGCAACACGCTGGCTGTGAACATGCGCTGGAGCAACTACTCCAACAACGACAAGATGGAGCCTGCCCAGCAGCTGGCCCGTCGCGCCGGCGCGAACATGGCCATCGACCTTGACGTTTTCGACATGGTGAACTCCGACATGGTGTCCGAAGGCGGCAACCGCGAGTTCAATGGCAAGGGCGTCATGATCGCCGTTGAGGACACCGAGGTGGTCAAGCGCAACCCCGAGTACACCAAGGAAGAAATCGAGGACGAGTACAAGCGCGTCTGGAACCTGGACAAGATCATCTGGATTCCCAAGCCGATGCTGGAAGACGACGACATCCGCAAGGGCCCCATCGACAAGATGGAGGACGGCACGCTGATTTGGCCTGGCTCCTTCGCCGCCCATGCCGATGAGTACTGCCGCTTCGTGGACGAGGACACGGTGCTTCTGGCCGAGGTGACCGAGGAGGAAGCCGCCGAGGGCCCCATCAGCGCCGAGAACAAGCGCCGCATCGACGCCGCCTACGAGATCCTCAAGAACGAGACGCTGCCCGACGGCCGCCCGCTGAAGATCGTGCGCATGCCCTTCCCGGAGCATCTCATCTTCCGCGGCAGCCAGGACAACCCCACGGTCATGGGCTGGAAGCAGTTCTTCGACGAGAACGGCGGCGTGGCCTTCGACGGCACCCCGTGGCCCGAGGGCGACTACTGCTTCGTCAACTCCTGCAGCTACTGCAACTTCCTCGTGTGCAACGACGTGGTGTTGGGCCAGCGCTACTGGCACGAGGGCATGGATCCGAAGATCAAGGAGAAGGACGAGCGCGCCAAGGCGGTGCTCAAGAGCGTGTTCCCCGGCCGCGAGGTCGTCATGCTGGACACCTACTACCTGAACCTGTTCGGCGGCGGCGTGCACTGCTGGACCAAGAACGTGGCAATGCCCCAATAACGTGAGTTCGCAAGGGAAGAAAACAAGAGGAAAGGAATCTCACCCATGCTTAACAACTTCGTAGGAAAGGACATCATCAACATCGGCGACATGACCCCCGACCAGTTCCAGTACCTGCTGGATCTGTCCAAGATGCTGAAGGCCGAGAAGATGACCGGCGTCGATCACGCCCGCTTCCACAACAAGAACGTGGTGGCCCACTTCGAGTGGGAGTCGACCCGCACCCGCTGCGCCTTCGAGACCTCCTGCCATGACCTGGGCCTGGGCTTCACCTACCTGTCCAACTCGCACTTCGGCAACAAGGAGACGGTGAAGGACTCCATCCGCGTGTTCAGCGAGATGTACGACGCCATCGTGCTGCGCGCCCAGCGCGAGGAGGCCTACGTGCGCGAGGTGGCCGACATCGCCACCATTCCAGTCATCAACGCCTGCTGCGAGGGCGACCATCCCACCCAGATGCTGGCCGACGCCCTCACCATGCAGGAGCTTTTGGGCAACCTGAAGGGCCGCAAGCTGGCCTTCGTGGGCAACTGCGCCACCACCGCCATGTGGTACGGCCGCCTGTGCGCGCTTCTGGGCATGGACTTCTACGCCGTGGGCCCCGACGACGAGCGCTACCAGCTGTGCGACTCCTTCAAGGAGAACATCGAGGACCTGTTCAACAAGTGGGCACCGAACAACGAGATCGTGCTCACCTCCGACAAGGAGAAGCTGAAGGGCATGGACGTGGTGACCACCGAGTGCTGGATCTACCAGAACCCCGACGTGCACGACGAGGACCTGGCCGCCACCGGCGACTGGACGAGCTTGGAGTACTCTTACGACGCGTGGCTGCGCCACTCCGACATCATGGAGCCCTACCGCGTGACGAGCGACCTGATGGAAGATTACGTGAAGAACCCCGACTGCCTGGTCATGCATATGCTGCCGGCCTACCACAACGCCGACATGAAGCTGATGCAGAAGTTCCTGGCCGAGGCCAAGAACGAGCGCGACCGCCGCATCCTCACCGAGGGCATCTGCATCTCCGACGAGTGCTTCGAGAAGCACGCCAGCGAGATCTTCCGCGAGGCCGGCAACCGCCAGCCCACCATCAAGGCCTGCCTGGCCGCTGTTCTGGGCATCTAGTCGTCGACTCACCACGGGCGGGCGGCCTGCGCGGCTGCCCGCCGTTCCCGTAAGGAGAAAACATGTCTACTGAAGTAGCAAAGAAAAGCGGAAGCGGCTACGCCTGGCTCGTCATGGTCGGCTTTGGCATGGTCATGTGCGCCACTATCGGCGCCATCACCGTCATGGGCGGCCTGTTCTACTATCCGGTGTGCGAGGAGCTGGGCTTCGATCTGTCATCGTTCACCCTGTACGTGACGCTGTCCATGGTGTTCATGGCGCTGGGCATGCCCATCTGCGGCAAGATCATGGCATCGGGCAAAATCAAGCTGTCGGTGCTCATGACCGTGGCCGTGCTGCTGGAGCTCGTTCCCTTCGCCTGCATGTCCATGTTCACCGAGATGTGGATGTGGTTTGTGGCGGCTGTGCCCATCGGCTTCGGCCTGTCGGCCACCAGCACCGTGACCGCTGCGCCCACCCTGGGCAACTGGTTCCACAAGAAGACCGGTTTCGCCATTGGCATGATCTTCACCATCCAGAGTATCTTTGTGGCGGTGGCGAGCCCCATTTTCAGCAACATGATCGAGATGCTCGGTTGGCGCATGAGCTACGTGGTGCTGGCCATCATCGCCGCGGTCATGGCCCTGCCCTTCACCATCTTCGTCATTCGCTATCGTCCCGAGGACAAGGGCATGCTGCCCTACGGCTACGACCCGAACGCCGTTGAGGAAGAGGGTGGCGCGGTCGCCGAGACCGGCGTGCCCTACAAACTGGCCCTGCGCTCGGTGCCCTTCGTGATGGCCGTCCTCGTGGTCATGATGTCCATGACCATCTCGAACATGAACGTGGTGTTCCCCACCTATGCCGAGGTAGTTGGCCTTGGCGCCATTGTGGGCGGCTTCATGGTGACGGCGGCAAGCCTTGCCGATATCGCTCTCAATCCCATCCTGGGCACCACGGCCGACAAGTTCGGCCCCACCAAGTCGTTCATCGGCTGGACCGTGGTCACCATGGTGTCGTTCGTCATCCTGTACTTCAGCGTGAACAGCCCCATTCTGGCCATCGTGGGCGCGGGCATCAACGATGTCATGTACGCGCTCTGCGGCGTGGGCCTAGCCACCTTCACCATGGCCTGGTTCGGCAAGAAGGACTATGAGCGCATCTTCTCCACGGTCATGATGTTCGGCTATCTTGTTGCCAGCCTGGGCGTGCCCATCATGATGAAGATCTACGAGGTTACCGGTGCCTTCGAGAACGTGTTCGTCTTCGGGTTCATCGTCTGCGCCATCATCATCGTATGCCTGCTGGTGGGCGAGAAGCAGTCCGCGAAGCTGCCCCAGGAAACCGTCGAGGTTGCCGCCGAGGCCGCCCCGCAGGAGTAAGCCCCAAAGCCACCTGCCCTTGTGCCGGGCAGGTGGCTTTTCGCGTTTTCCGATTCTCGAGAAAAGGAGAGGATGAGGGGAATGACCTATCGCTACCATCCCGAGCTCCAGGAGCTCGTAGACGACCCCGCGGGCTTCCCGCCTGCGGAGAAGTTCGTGGGAACCCTTGAGGAAATGCGCGCGTTCGCCGACCCCCTCTACGCCGAGATGCGGGACTTGCCGCTGGCGGAGGGGGTCGTGGCGCGTGATGTGGAGATTGAGACGGCCGACGGCTATCCCATGCGGGCCCGCTGGTACCGGAAGGAGGGGTCGGATGCGCGCTCGGCGGTGATGTACGTCCACGGGGGCGGCATGATCCTCATGGGCATCGACGAGATGGACGCGGATATCTCGCGCTATGTGGCCCTAAGCGGCGTGCCGTTTCTGTCCATCGGCTACCGCCTGGCGCCCGAGCATCCGCGCCCCCAGGCCGAGGATGCCCTCGACGGGTACCTGTGGCTCATCGGCCATGCGGACGAGCTGGGCATCGATGCGCACCGCGTTGCCATCATGGGCGACAGCGGCGGCGCGGGCATTGCGGCGGGGGCCGCTATCCTCGCGCGCGACAGAGGCGTGCCGCTGGCCAAGCAGATTCTCATCTACCCCATGCTGGACGACCGAACCGTGGCCTGCGACGATGAGCTCGACGGCCTTGCACACGTGTGGTTCGCGGAGAACAACAAGATGGCCTGGGAGGCCGTGCTGGGCGAGCGCCGGGGAACCGATGAAGTGCTGCCCTGCGAGGCCCCGGCGCGCAACGAGAGCTTCGAGGGCCTGGCGCCGGCTTTCCTGGAGGTGGGCGAGCTCGACCTGTTCCGCGACGAAACCATCGAGTACGCGAAGCGCCTGATGGCGGCTCACGTTCCCGCCGAGCTCCATGTGCTCACGGGCCTCACGCACACCTTCGACACGTTCCCGCTGCCCATTGCCGACAAGGCCTTCGAGTACCGGTCCTATGTAATCTCGCAGCTGTGAGAGATCGACTTTGGAAACGAATCTTCGAGCTTAGAAACGGAGTTGGATGCAATGACATCTGCGAAAACCGTTGAACAGGGGAATAAGCCCCACTATGCATGGCTTGTGATGATTGCCTATGGTCTGATGATGAGCGGCACCATCGGCTCGTTCTCGGTGGTGGGCGCGCAGTGGTTCTATCCTGTCAGCACGGACATCGGCTGCGAACTCTCTACCCTGACGCTCTATACCACCATAGAAATGGTGTGCATGGGCCTGGCCATGCCCCTGGTGGGCAATTTGCTCACGCGCGTGAAACTGCCGGTCATCCTGATCGCGGCCGTGGCCATGGAGGTGCTGGCCACTGTGGCCATGGCCTTCTACGATGAGCCCTGGATGTGGTATGTCTCCGGTGTGTTCGTCGGTCTCGGGCTGGCGGCCACCAGCACCGTTACCGTCACGCCCACCATGGGTAATTGGTTCGCGAAGAAGACCGGCTTCGCCATCGGCGTGGTGTGGGCCATCCAGGCGCTGTACTGCGCCGTGGCAAGCCCTTTGTTCGCCACCATTATCGAGGCCATTGGCTGGCGCTCCTCATATTTCGTGCTCGCCGCGGCATCCGCATGCCTGGCGCTGCCTGCCATCGTCTTCGTTATCCGCTATCGCCCTGAAGATAAGGGGCTTCTGCCTTACGGGTACGAGGAAGCGGCTGGGCGCGCTAAAACCCTGGCTCCCAGCACCGCGCCCGGCGTGCCGGCAGCCGCAGCGTTCCGCAGCGTGCCGTTCCTCCTCTGCGTGGGCGTGGTGATGCTGTGCCAAGGGACGGCCTGTATGAACGCCATTTTTCCAACCTACGCCGAAGTGGTGGGACTTGGCGCGGTGGTGGGCGGACTGATGGTGTCCTCGGCGAGCCTCTGCGACATTGTCTTTAACCCCCTGGCGGGTGCCACCAGCGATAAATTCGGCTCGACGCGCGCCATGGTGCTGTGGACGGGCATCACCATGGTGTCATTCGTGGTGCTGTACTTCAGCAGCGAGTCGGTGGTAGGCTCGTGCGTAGGCGCTGGTTTGAACGACGCCATGTACGCCATCACCGGCGTGGGCTATTCCACCTTCGCGCTCTCCATCTTCGGCATGAGGGACTTCGAGAAGATCTTCTCGCGCATCACCAGCTGCGGCTACCTGGTTGCTAGCCTGGGCATTCCGCTGATGATGTCCATCTACGAGGCCACCGGCGTGTTCCAGAATGTGTTCGTGTTCGGCTTCATCGTCGATATCGTCATCATCGCCCTGGTCATCCTCGCGAAGAAAAGCAGCCGCACCCTGCGCTGGTTGAGCGAGTAGCCGTCGACCATCTTTTCGTGTAGGGGTGCGCGCCTGGGTTCCCTGTTGTCTCATCTGGGCGCGCCGCCCCCTTGTTTTATCTGCCAAGGTGCGCCTCCCGCTTGCATCGAGGGGCGCACCTGTGCTAGCATACCCAATTGCCGACAAGGCGGCAGCGCTTAGGCAGCGCGAATAATACCTGGCGGCTCCGGTTGATCACTGAGAGCTGCGCGGCTCGACCGCAGGCCTGACAAGCAGGTCATCTTCAAAGCCAAATCCGCTTTTTGGTTTTTTACGCCCTTGTGCGATTTTTTCTTCAAATCCCCTTGCCTTTTTGGTACTATCTTGCGTTGCTGCTTTATCAGTCCGTTTTGGAGGAGCAACTTTTGGCTAAGGAAGATGTAATCGAACTCGAGGGCACGGTGCTCGAAGCCCTGCCCAACGCGATGTTCAAGGTGGAACTCGAGAATGGCCACACCATCCTCGCCCACATTTCCGGCAAGATGCGCATGCACTACATCAAGATCCTGCCCGGCGACCGCGTGACCGTGGAGCTGTCGGTGTACGACTTGAACCGCGGCCGCATCACCTACCGCTTCAAGTAATCCCCCTTAAGGCCCGGTAGGGCGCCCCCGCGCGAAGACCCGGATCCTTCGCGCGCGGTCACAGCTGAGAAAACACTCGCCAGCGGCTGGGCGTGCACGTATAGAACGATCCGCATACCGAAAGGAAACGACATGAAGGTACGTCCCTCGGTCAAGAAGATGTGCGACAAGTGCAAGATCATCCGACGCCATGGCAAGATCCTCGTCATCTGCGAGAATCCGCGCCATAAGCAGCGTCAGGGCTAGGAAGAAAGGACTCTGAACAAACATGGCACGTCTCGTTGGTGTCGATCTTCCCCGCAATAAGCGCATTGAGATCGCCTTGACCTACATTTACGGCATTGGCCTCACTACGGCCAAAGAGATCATCGCCGCTACCGGCGTCGATCCCGACATTCGCGTGAAGGACCTTTCCGAGGAAGACCTCGCGAAGCTGCGCGACTACATCCAGCAGAACCTCAAGGTCGAAGGCGACCTGCATCGCGAGGTTTCTCAGAACGTGAAGCGCCTGATGGAGATCGGCTGCTATCGCGGTCTGCGTCATCGTCGCGGCCTGCCCGTTCGCGGCCAGCGCACGCACACGAATGCCCGTACCCGCAAGGGTCCGCGCAAGCAAATCGGCGGCAAGAAGAAGTAGTGAGGTAAGCAAACCGTGGCTAAGAAGCAAGTACGTACTACGCGCATCAAGCGCTCTGAGCGTAAGAACATTGCCGTGGGCGCCGCTCACATCAAGTCTACGTTCAACAACACCATTGTCTCCATCACCGATCCCCAGGGCAACGTGATCTCCTGGCAGTCCGCGGGCACCGTGGGCTTCAAGGGCTCTCGCAAGTCCACGCCGTTCGCCGCGCAGATGGCCGCCGAGGCCGCCGCGAAGACGGCCATGGAGCACGGGCTGAAGAAGGTTGCCGTCTACGTGAAGGGCCCGGGTTCCGGTCGCGAGACCGCCATCCGCTCCCTGCAGGCTGCCGGCCTCGAAGTGGCCAGCATCCAGGACTGCACCCCCATTCCGCACAACGGCTGCCGCCCCAAGAAGCGTCGCCGCGTGTAACTGAAAGGATCGTACATTATGGCAATCAACAGAACTCCGGTTCTCAAGCGCTGCCGTCAGCTGGGCATCGATCCTGTGGTGCTCGGTTACTCCAGCAAGAAGGAATCCATCCGCCAGCCCAAGCGTCGCCGCAAGGAGAGCGAGTACGCTATGCAGCTGCGCGAGAAGCAGAAGGCCAAGTTCATCTACGGCGTGCTCGAGAAGCAGTTCCGTGGGTACTTCAAGCGCGCCAAGTCCATGGAGGGTCAGACCGGTGAGAACCTGATGACCATCCTGGAGACCCGTCTCGACAACGTTGTCTTCCGTCTGGGCTTCGCCCGCACCCGCAAGGAAGCCCGCCAGATGGTGACCCACGGCCACATCTGCGTGAACGGCCGCCGCGTGGACATCCCGTCCTTCCGCGTGCGTCCCGGCGAGCTCGTCTCGGTGGCCCCCAAGGCCAAGGAGCTTCTCGTGGTGAAGAGCGCTCTGGTTTCCAACGAGCGCGTTCAGGTCCCGGCATGGCTGGAGATCGACATCGAGAAGCTGCAGGGCAGCGTGCTGTCCCTCCCGACGCGCGACCAGATTGATCTGGACATCAACGAGCAGCTCATCGTCGAACTGTACTCGAAATAATCGCGACTTTTTTAGGAGGCTACCCATACATGACAGAGTTCATGAGGCCTACCGTTACCACGGAGGAAGTCAACGACACCGTTGCCCGCTACATCGTCGAGCCGCTCGAGCGCGGCTACGGCAACACGCTGGGCAACTCCATGCGTCGCGTGCTGCTCTCCTCGCTGGACGGGGCTAAGGCCACCGCCATCCAGATCGAGGGCGTCCAGCACGAGTTCACTACCGCGGAAGGCGTCATCGAGGACATCGCCGATATCGTGCTGAACGTGAAGGGCCTGGTGTTCTCCCAGGTGTCCGACGAGGCCGACGAGGCGACCGCGCACGTGTTCGCCGAGGGCCCCTGCACGGTGACCGGCGCCGATCTGGAGGTGCCGGGCCAGTTCAACCTGGTGAACCCCGATCACATCATCGCCACGGTTGCCGACGGCGGCCAGCTGGACATGACCATCCGCATCGGTGTCGGTCGCGGATACGTGTCCGCCGAGCGCAACAAGCGCACGGAGGATCCCATCGGCATCATCCATGTGGACTCGCTGTTCTCACCGGTGCGCCGTTGCACGATGAACGTGACGGACACCCGCGTGGGCCAGCGCACCGACTACGACAAGCTGGTTCTCGAGGTGGAGACCGACGGCTCGCTTGCCCCCACTGAGGCAGTGTGCCGCGCGGCCAACATCATCAACCAGTACATGGGCGCGTTTTTGGCTTTGGCTTCCACCGGCGAGGAGGAAGAGGGCGAGGCTCCCTCCATCTTCGCGCCGGAGGGTCAGGAGTCCAACGCCGAGCTTGACAAGCAGATCGAGGATCTGGACCTTTCCGTCCGCTCCTACAACTGCCTGAAGCGCGCGGGCATCCATTCCGTGCGCCAGCTCGTCGAGTTCTCCGAGAACGACCTGCTCAACATTCGGAACTTTGGTGCGAAGTCCATCGAGGAAGTGAAGGACAAGCTCATTTCCATGGACCTCAATTTGAAGCTTTAGGAGACAAAGAGTTATGAGACACAACAAGAAGGGTCGCAAGCTCGGTACCGACTATAGCCACACTAAGGCTATGAAGCGCAGCTTGGTTTCCGCCCTGTTCCTGAACGACCGCATCAAGACGGTGGAGTCCCGTGCCAAGGAGATCCGCCCGCAGGTCGACAAGGTGATCACCTGGGCCAAGCGCGGCGATCTGCATTCCCGCCGTTTGGCCATCGCCTACCTGAACGACAAGGAACTCGTCCGCGAGATCTTCGAGAAGGTCGCCCAGGGCATGTTCCAGGATCGTCCCGGCGGCTACACCCGCATCATGAAGCTCGGGCCCCGCAAGGGCGACAACGCCCCCATGGTCATCATGGAGCTCGTGACCGAGCCCTGCGTGCCCAAGGCCGAGCGCAAGGCCGCGGCCGAGAAGAAGGCCGCTGCCAAGAAGGCCGCCCCGAAGAAGGTCGCCAAGAAGGCCGACAAGTCCGAGGAGCTCGCCGAGGATCTGGGCTTCGAGGCCGACGGCACCGTCGAGCAGATCGAGGCTGTGGACGCCGCCGAGGCCGTTGCCGAGAACGGCGCCGAGATGACCGATGCCGAGAAGGTTGAGGCCGTCGAAGAGAAGAAGGCCGAAGAGGCCGAGGCGTTCCGCGAGACCGAGGAGACCGCCGGCGATTCTGACGAGGCCGCCAAGGAGGAGGCCGAGAAGGCCGAGGCCGAGGCTGCCAAGGAGGCCGAGACCTCCGAGGTGGAGAAGGCCGAGGAAGAGAAGGCCGACGTCAAGAGCGAGTAATCGTTCGACTGGGACCTTCGGATGCACCGCGCGCCCGCCAGCCGCAAACGCGGGGCGCGGAAGCATCGTTCTATACCGGAGAAGCCGCCTGAGGGCGGCTTCTCTGCGTTCCCTCCGTAGGGGGCGACCTTGGTCGCCCCTTGCTGCAAGCACGGTAAGACCCGCGGTGGGGGCTTCCTCCCCGTAGGGGGCGACCTTGGTCGCCCCTTGCCGCAAGCACGGTATGACTCGCGACGCGGCTCTGTGACGGCAAAGCAACGCGCATCCAACCAGTGAATTACTATCGGCTCGCTCAAGTTTAGGTTGCTGCGCAGG
Organism: Adlercreutzia sp. CNCM I-6216; assembly: GCF_977113345.1. NCBI lineage: Bacteria > Bacillati > Actinomycetota > Coriobacteriia > Eggerthellales > Eggerthellaceae > Adlercreutzia > Adlercreutzia sp. CNCM I-6216. The sequence continues at coordinate 58,678 of NZ_CDSBIE010000009.1, read as the reverse complement.
CCCATAGAATACTCCTTGCAAGGGCAACCGATCTTGCTCCTGCAGTGTAAGTACACGGGTATCGCACCGATTGAAAGGAGCCGGATCATGGCTGACAAGGATACGCTGATGGAGGAGTTCGTTGCGACCGAGGCCGCCAAGAACGAAGATGCTGCCAAGGATCTGGAGCGCGTCGAGCAGGAGATCGTGGCCGAGGCCACCATGTCCACCGAGTACGATGACGCGCTGGGCAACGAGCAGGCTGCCGCTGAGGATGCGGAGACTGCCTTCGAGTTCGAGCAGGCCGAGATTGCGGCCGAGCAATCGCTCTAGAACTCGCATGCGAGCCGTGCGGCTCGCCAATTTGAGGCCGGTTCGCTAACTCGCCGGCTTCGAAACGACTCCACCAAGCCTGGGCTCTTCCTTAACAGGAGTCCGCGGGATGGCTTGACGGAATTGAAAGAAGGCGCCCCTTGAGCATGGGGGCGCCTTCTTTTGCGTCCGTGCACAAAACACGAGTGCTTACGGGAGTCTGGCCGATAGGGAAGGGGCGGTATGCTGGACGGTGGAAGCTCTGTGGGATACTGGCGACATGGAAAAAGCCCCGACATATTCTGCCGCATCCGAGAAAGGGGATGCATGTGCTGCTCGCGCTGGCGCTGCGGAACACGCAGGCGGTGCGAGATGCAGCGGCGGCGAAGCTCGGCGCGCTGCGCGTATCGGTGCGAAAGGGATGCTGCGCGCCGTGGACGCCCGCGCGAAGATCGGGCTGCTCGTGGCCTATTCTGTGGCGCTTTTCTGCACGGGAAACCTCTTGGGCCTGGGCGTGGCGACTGCGCTGTTGGCGGCGGTGGCGTTCGTCGGGGGCGTCCCCGTCGCACGTCTGCTGCGAGAAGGAGCCTTCGCCTATCCCATTGTCGGCTTCCTGCTCGTCTACAACGTTGCAGCCTCTGGATGGCTTGCGGGAATCGCGGTCGCCCTCCGGCTGCTTCTGCTGGTATGGGCGAGTCTTTTGCTCATGGCGCTTTCCACGCCCGCAGAGCTTTCCGAGGGGCTGCGCCGCCTGTTCTCCCCTTTGGGTCGCTTGGGCCTGCCCGTACGCGACTTCACGACGTCGCTTTCCATCGCTCTGCGGTTCATGCCGCTGCTTTCCGAGGAGCTGAGAGCCGTGAGAGCCGCCCAGGCCTCGCGGGGAGCTGCCTTCGAGGACGCAGGGCTCGTGCGACGCCTGCGGGCCTACGGGGGGCTCATGGTGCCGGTGCTCGTAGGGCTCTTTCGCCGGGCCGATCGTCTGGCCGCAGCTATGGAGGCGCGATGCTACGGGGCCTCGGGAGAGCCGACCTCGCTTGTCGAGCGCCGTTTCTCCGCCGGCGACGGAGCGGTTCTTCTCGTCGGCGTTGCCGCCTGTGTCGCTTTCGCGCTCGTTCCCTAGGGGTTCGCAACGGGCTCGGCGTCGTCCTCGTTGGCTATCGGGACGTTGCGCGATCCCAGGATGCCGAGCGGTTCGTTCGTCTCCGGTCGCTTCTCGCGCTTTGCCCGTGCCGGCGCCAGCTCGCTTATCAGAATGGCCGCGAAGATGAGGACGAAGCCCGCGGCCATGCGCCCCGTAACCACCTCGCCGTAGAACAGCACGCTGGCCAGCACGCCGAAGACCGATTCCAACGACAGCAGAAGCGACCCTTGGGCCGGAGAGACGTGGGCGAGCCCCACATTCTGGAAGAGATAGCACAGCCCCGAGGCAAACACCACGAGGTAGAACAGATTGAAGGCGAACTCCGGCGTGAGAGCCGCCAGGTTCGGCGCCGGCTCGGTGAGTGCACCGACCACGAGCCCCATGAGGCCACCGAAGAGGAACTGGTACACGGTGAGGGCGAGTACGTTGAAGTGCTCGGAGTAGCGTGAGATAGCGATGATCTGCGCCGCGAAGAAGACGGCGCACAGAAGCGTCATGGCATCGCCGAACTCGAAGGAGAGGGAGCCGGCCGTAAGCGATACGAGCCCGATGCCGACGATGCACATCCCCGCCGCTCCCACGTTGGCGAGAGTGGGGCGCTTGCCGGCGACGGCCCACAGCATGAAGGGCACGATGACGCAGTAGGTAGCCGTGAGAAAGGCGTTCTTTCCCGGTGTAGTGTCAGCAAGCCCCACGGTCTGCACCCAGAAGGCGAGGAAGGTCACGGCGGCCAGCACGAGTCCCGCCTTAAGGCACGGCCCGTTCAGCGTGCCCGCCAGCGAGCGGCGGAACACGGCGGCCATGAGCAGCCCCGTCAGGAAGAAGCGCACGCCGATGAGCTGGGCCGGCGGCAGCACGTCGACGGCGTCCTTCATCACCACGAAGGCGAACCCCCAAATAATGGTGGCCGCCAACAGCATGAGCTTGTACACGAAGCCGGGGATATGTCTCTTCTCAGTCACAGCCTGCCATTATAGTGCGGCCTTTCGCGTTTCGCCAGGTTACTGCCAGCCAACGGGGGCGCAACGGAATCCTGTTGACGGGCGTGGGTGTGCACGGTGGCCGCATGATGGTGGGTAAGCGTTAAACCCGACCAGAGAGGACGTGCGCTATGTACTATTCCAGCGGCAACTACGAGGCCTTCGCTCATCCGCTTCCGCCCGAGGGCGTGGAAAACAAGCAGGCCTACATTATCGGCAGCGGCCTGGCGGGACTTGCTGCGGCGTGCTTTCTTGTGCGCGACGGCCGAATGCCCGGCGAGAAGATCCACATTCTGGAGCGCGACCCGCGCGCCGGCGGCGGTTGCGATGGCTGGGAGTACCCGGGGCTCGGCTTCACCATGCGCGGCGGCCGCGAGATGGACAACCACTTCGAGGTGATGTGGGATCTGTTCCGCGACATCCCCTCCATCGAGGATCCGTCGGTATCGGTGCTCGACTACTACTATTGGCTGAACAAGCGCGATCCGAACTACTCGCTGTGCCGCGCCACGGTGGATCGCGGCCGGGACGCCCATACCGACAACAAGTTCAACCTGTCCGACAAGGCCTGCATGGAGATCATGAACCTGTTCTTCACCCCGGAAGAGGAGCTGCAGGACAAGGTCATCACCGAGTACTTCTCCGACGAGGTGCTGAACTCGAACTTCTGGCTGTACTGGCGCACGATGTTCGCCTTTGAGAATTGGCACTCGGCGCTGGAGATGAAGCGCTACGTCACCCGCTTCGTGCACCATTTGGGCGGCCTGCCCGATTTCTCGGCCCTGCGCTTCACGCGGTACAACCAGTACGAGTCCATGATCCTGCCCATGGTGAACTACCTTGAGGCCCACGGTGTCGACTTCCAGTTCAATACCCATGTGACCGACGTGCGCTTCAGCTGCGACGACGCCAAAGACGACAACCGCAAGCTGGCCACGGAAATTCGACTGGTGCGCGAGAACAACCCGGCGGCCATCGATGCTGCCGAGGGGCTGCCCGAAGACGGCAAGACGGCTCCCGCAGCCGATACGGGCCGCGAGGAGACCATTCCGCTCACGGAAAACGACCTCGTCTTCATCACGCCCGGCAGCCTGGTGGCCCATTCCTCCTTCGGCAGCCAGGACGCCCCCGCCCGTTTCGCACCTGAGCTCACCCCTGGTGACGGCTGGGATCTGTGGAAGAAGATCGCGGCCCAGTCGCCGGAGTTCGGCCGTCCCGAGAAGTTCTGCGGCGACCCGGAGAAGAGCAACTGGGAAAGCGCCACGGTGACCACGCTGGACGAGAAGATCCTGCCCTACATCGAGGCTATCTGCAAGCGCGACCCGCTCTCCGGCGGCGTTGTCACGGGCGGCATCGTGTCGGTGAAGGACTCCAGCTGGCTGCTCTCCTGGACCATCAACCGCCAGCCGCAGTTCCGCGCCCAGCCCGAGGGGCAGGTGTGCGTGTGGCTCTACGGCCTGTTCACCGACGTGCCCGGCGACTACGTGAAGAAGCCCATGCGCGATTGCACCGGCAAGGAAATCTGCGAGGAGTGGCTGTACCACCTGGGCGTGCCCGAGGAGCAAATCGAGGAGCTGGCCGAGCATTCCGCGAACACGGTGCCCTGCATGATGCCCTACATCACGGCCTTCTTCATGCCCCGCGCCGATGGCGACCGTCCGCTCGTCGTGCCTGAGGGCGCCGTGAACTTCGCCTTCATTGGGCAGTTCGCCGAGACGCCGCGCGACACTATTTTCACCACCGAGTACTCCATGCGCACTGGCATGGAGGCGGTGTATACGCTGCTCGACATCGACCGCGGTGTGCCCGAGGTGTGGGGCAGCGTATTCGACCTGCGCGTGCTGCTGAACGCGACGGTGCTTCTGCGCGACGGCAAGCCGGCAACGGACATGAACATGAACGTGCTGGAGAAGCTGCTGCTGTCGCGCGGCCTGAAGGAGATCGAGCATACCGACATCTACGGTCTTCTGAAGGAGTTCGGCGTCATTCCGACCACCGACGAGAACCGCGATGTGCCCGTGCCCGCTACGGGTGCCGTGTGGCCGGGCATCCACTAGGTTCGGAAAACAGTGGCCCAGCCTGTTTTATGCGCCCCGTGCGGAATGAGTCCGCGCGGGGCGCTTGCGCGTGCGTCGTTCGTGCTATGATGGTGAACGCTGATTAGAAGCATCAACCAACCTTCAAGGAGGCACTACATGAGCGTCATCATCGATGTGTACGGGCGCGAGGTTCTCGACTCTCGCGGCAACCCCACCGTCGAAGTGGAAGTTGTGCTGGAAGACGGCGCCTTCGGCCGCGCGGCGGTTCCCTCGGGCGCTTCCACGGGCGCTTTCGAGGCCGTGGAGCTGCGCGACTGCGACAAGAGCCGTTATCTGGGCAAGGGCACGCTGGATGCCGTGGCCCATGTGAACAACGAGATCGCCGACATGCTCATCGGCCTTGAGGCCGAGGATCAGCGCATGGTAGATGCCGCCATGATCGAGGCCGACGGCACAGAGAACAAGGGGGCCTTCGGCGCCAACGCCATCCTGGGCGCGTCTTTGGCCGTGGCCAAGGCCGCCGCGGAGGCCGCCGAGCTGCCGCTGTACAAGTACGTGGGCGGTGCGAACGCGCATCTTCTGCCGACGCCCATGATGAACATCCTGAACGGCGGTGTGCATGCCGACAACAACGTGGACTTCCAGGAGTTCATGATCATGCCCGTGGGCGCTCCCACCTTTGCCGAGGCCCTGCGCTGGTGCGCCGAGATCTACCACACCCTGAAGAAGGTGCTGCATGATGCGGGCCTTGGCGGCGGCGTGGGCGACGAGGGCGGATTCGCCCCCAACCTGAAGACCAACGAGGAGCCGCTGGCCTACATCGTTGAGGCCTGCGAGAAGGCCGGTTACAAGCCGGGCACCGACATCCTGTTTGCCATGGATCCCGCCTCCACCGAGTTCTACAACGCCGAGACCGGCAAGTACGTGCTGGCCGGCGAGGGCCGCGAGCTGACGAGCGACGAGATGGTGGACTACTGGGAGGCGCTCGTGAACAAGTACCCCATCGTCTCCATCGAGGACGGCATGGCCGAGGAGGACTGGGACGGTTGGAAGAAGCTGACCGACCGCATCGGCGACCGCGTGCAGCTGGTGGGCGACGACCTGTTCGTTACCAATTCCAAGCGCCTCGCCAAGGGCATCGAGCTGGGCTGCGCCAACGCCATTCTCATCAAGGTGAACCAGATCGGCTCGCTCACCGAGACGCTCGAGGCCATCGAGATGGCCAAGCAGGCCGGCTACGCCTGCGTCATGAGCCACCGCTCCGGCGAGACCGAGGACGTGACTATCGCTGATCTGTCCGTGGCCTGCAACACCGGCCAGATCAAGACCGGCGCCCCGTGCCGTTCCGACCGCGTGGCCAAGTACAACCAGCTCATCCGCATCGAGGAGCAGCTGGAGGGCCAGGCCCAGTACGCGGGCATGAAAGCCTTCTACAACATTAAGCGTTAGAGGGCCGAGCGGGGCTCGCATTCCACAAGGTTCGCCTTGGGAGGCGAGCGCACAAACGACCAAAGAAGGGCCGCTTCATATTGAGGCGGCCCTTCTTCTGTTTCGCGGCAGCCGGTTGGGATCGCTTTTGCCCGTTCTCGGTCGACGAACCCCTCTGTTTCTGCACGAAATCTCGTGTTATAAGCGTCCGGAATCTGCAACGGGACTCGCGGCTGAGAACGGCTTTTGGAAAACGTCTGGTCAGAGCATTGCGCTCAGGAGGCGCATTCCCGGCTTTCAGGTTGCAGGCACCCTTCAGACGCTGATAACTCAAGATCTCGTGCAAAAATGGGTAGTTCGTTGACCGGGATTTCTTCAGAACGGCCCTGGGGAGCCCAAAAGCACGCCGGCGGCGTCTTCGCGTTGCTATGCTATGCGGAGCGGGTGCCCGGTTGCGGGTCGCGGGGGAGGAAGGAGATTTGCAGGTACATATCCATCCCCTCCGCTATTTTCTGAAGAACGCGTATCGATGGGTTGCGAATTCCTCGTTCTATGCGACTGATTTCTGTTTGGGCTATACCGCAGCGCTCGGCCAATTCCTTTTGCGTGAGATTTTGACTTTGCCGGGCCTCGATCATAGCGCGCATGAGGGCGGCTTCAGGCTGAAACTCGTGACGGGCCTCCGCGAATTCAGGGTCAAGACGTTCTTGCTCCTCGACGAATTCTCTAAGCTTCATTGCTGTACCTCCTGACGTAGTCTTTCCGGCGCTCATCCGCTAGGCGAAGTTCCCGGGCTGGAGTCTTTCTCGTCTTCTTCCTGAAGCTGTTTGTTGCGACAATGATGCGATTCTCGAAATAGAAGAAGATGAACCTCATCGTGTCTTGGCCGCATTGGCAGCGAAGCTCATAGAGGCCATCTCTCAAGTGCTTCGTGTAAGGCTCTCTTAGGTTTGGGCCTCCTTCCTCAAGCACTTCGAAATAGGTGGTCGCCTTCCTTCGGGCTTTCGCGGGTAGCGAGATGAGGAAATCTGCCACCGGACAGCTTCCGGTTTCCGTTTCGTAGAACTCCAACGTGTACTTCATGGCTACCGTCCTTTCCTAGAATATGAGAAATATCTCATTTTGTCAACACTAGAAAGGAAGAAGCTGCGAGCGCCGCTGCAGCTTCTCGGGCTGTCCTTGGCGTCTCGCGAAGTTAGGGCCAGTCAGTCCCAGCCAAACTCTCTATGTCAATTATAGCATAAGAATTAGAACATATGTTTGTTAAATTTGGATTGGAGAAAGTAGTCTGATGCGGTAAGCCTTTTGTTTAACGTTCCTCTCCTTCTACCCTAGAAGCCCCAACCCCTTGGCGATGTTGGCGATGAAGTCCTGGACGTTGGTGACGATGCCGCGGCTGGCGAGGCTGCCGCGATCCACCAGCTTGTTCACGGCGAACTCGGCGATATCGACGCAGTAGAAGTACACGGGGCGTATGGTGCCGTCGGCCAGCACGCGGTAGGAAGGAGTCATGTTCCCCGTGGCGATGGTGTGCAGCATGGTGGCCATGCAGATGACCGTGGTGGCGCTGCGAATGTGATCGCGCATGGCGTCCTGGGCCTCGTAGGCGTTGCCGTACACGCCGGGCAAGGGGCCGTCGTCGCGGATGGATCCGGCCAGCACGTAGGGCACGCCGTTGCGCACGAGCGCGTTCATGATGCCGTCGCGCACGCCCTCTTCCTTGATGAACCGCTCGATGGATCCCCAGTAACGCACGCGGTTGATGGTGTCCAGGTGGTGGTAGTGGCCGTTGGGGCGGTTCTCCTGGGTGTCGATGTCCTGGCCGAGGGACGTGTGGAAGTAGGCGCCCTCCAAATCGTGGGTAGCCAGGGCGTTGCCGGCGAAGACCGCATCGGCATAGCCGGCGTCGATGATCTTCGCGAAGGCGTCGCGCGAGAATCCGTTGAAGGTGAAGGCCGGCCCCATGACCCATACGATGGAACCGTGGTCGCGGTCGTGGCGCAGAAGCTCGTAGAGCTCGTCATAGTCCCGCGAGAATGCGGTCTCGCGGGAGCGGCCCAGGCGGAAGGCGAAGTTGTCGTGGCCGCCCGGATGCGGGGCGCCGTCCTCGGCCGTCGCCAGCCCGCGGAAGCCGTCGGTGTAGACGAGAATGCCCTCTTCACCGTTTTCGGTGCGCCCGCAGGCGATGAGGTCTCCAGCGCGGATGTGGCGGAACTCGCGCACGAACACGTTGTCGCCTTCCACGACGGCCACGCAATCCATGCGGGAATCGCGGGCGAGCGTCCATTGGCCGCCGATCTTCAGATACTCCGGATAAATGGACATGGCGTGGTAGCCCTCCGGGGCCACGAAATCCTTCGGCGCGGGCACGAGCGTCACGTCGGGCGCGGCGACGAGATGGGGGAGCGTGAAGTCGGGCGGCGTGTAGGGCGTGGGCGTAAAGGGCATGGGCACCTTCTCTCTGCGGGATGGCTGAGGCCATTGTAGCGCTTCGACCGCCGGTTCCCAAGGAATGTGAAGTTGCGCATGCAAGAGATCTCATGCAGGGAGGACGGGGAGCGGTGATTCGTCGAAGGGTTGTGAAAGCGTGATGACTTCGGCATCGAAATTATTCCCAGAGGGCTAGAATGGGCCTATGGCCACTGCTATCGACACATCCAAGGAAACACACGCCGACGTCGCCGCCGCCGAGGTGCTGCGGCGGTTCGTTGGCTACTACAAGCCCTACAAGGCGCTCTTCTTCTCCGATCTCGTGGCCGCCTGCATTTTGGCTGGGGTTGACCTGGCCTTTCCGCAGCTGCTGAACTTCTTCACCCGCGAGTTCTTCACCGAGTCGCCCTCGGTCATCTTGGGTAGCCTCGGGCTCATCGCGCTGCTCTTCATCGCGCTGTACGCCGCGCGCACGGGCTGCCAGTGGTTCATCACCTACTGGGGCCACGTCATGGGCGCGCGCATGGAGGCCGACATGCGCCGCGATTTGTTCGAGCAGTACCAGCGCCTCTCCTTTGGCTACTACGACCGCCACAACACCGGCGTCATGATGTCGAAGATCACCACCGATCTGTTCGACATATCGGAGCTCGCGCACCACGGGCCGGAGAACCTGTTCATCTGCACGCTCAAGATCGTCGGCTCCTTCGTGCTGCTGTTCATGATCAACGGGCCGCTCACCGCCATTATGCTCGTCGTCACCATCGTCATGGCAGCGCTGTCCTTCGCGCTGAACTATTGGCGCCGCCGCATATTCCGCGAGAACCGCGAGCGCATGGCCGGCATCAACGCCGCGGTGCAGGATTCCCTCGGCGGTATCCGCGTCGTGAAATCCTTCGGCGGCGAGGACGCCGAGCGCGAGAAGTTCCGCGCGGCCAACGAGGCGTTCCTCGACACGAAGAACCGCTCCTACAAGTTCATGGGCGCCTTCCACGGGCTGAACTCGCTGTTCACGGGGCTTCTGTACACCATCGTCGTGGCGGGCGGCGGTTACTTCGTGGCCGCCGGAACGCTCGCCGTGACCGATTTGGCCATCTACGCCCTGTACGTGGGCATCTTCATGGCACCGGTAGAGCAGCTCATCAACTTCACCGAGACTCTGCAGAAGGGCTACGCGGGCTTCCGCCGCTTCATCGAGGTGTTGGCCGAGCGGCCCGACGTGGCCACCAAGCCCGGCGCGCCCACCTTGGCCGAGGCCTGCGGCGGCGAGGTGCGCGGCGCTGTGGATTACCGCGACGTGACGTTCTCCTACGATGGCACCCACCCGGTGCTCGACGGGCTCACGCTTTCCATCCCCGCCGGCACCTCGGTGGCGCTCGTGGGGCCCTCGGGCGGCGGCAAGACCACCACCTGCTCGCTTCTGCCCCGATTCTATGATGTGGCCGCGGGCGCGGTGACCATCGACGGCGTGGACGTGCGCGGCGTACAGTTGGCAAGTTTGCGCGAGGCCATCGGCATCGTGCAACAGGACGTGTACTTGTTCGGTGGCACGGTGGGGGAGAACATCGCCTACGGCCGCCCCGGCGCCACCCAGGCCGAAATCGAGGAAGCGGCGCGCAAGGCCAACATCCACGAGTTCATCTGCTCGCTGCCCGACGGCTACGACACGCTCGTGGGCGAGCGCGGCGCGCGGCTGTCCGGCGGTCAGAAGCAGCGCATCTCCATCGCGCGCGTGTTCCTGCGCGACCCGCGCATCCTCATTTTGGACGAGGCCACGAGCGCGCTCGACAACGAGAGCGAGCACGCCATCCAGGCGTCGCTGGCGGAGCTCTCCCGCGGGCGCACCACCATCACCATCGCGCACCGCCTGTCCACCATTCGCAACGCGAGCCTCATCGCCGTGGTGGAGGACGGCCGCGTGCTTGAGCAGGGAACCCACGACGAGCTGCTGGCCCGCGACGGCGTCTACGCCCGCTACTACCGTATGCAGTTCGGCGATTAGAACGGGAGCCGAGATTCGCTTGAGGACGCGTTCGCCTTTCTAGAAAACAAAATCATCGGCTTCGTGCAGGAAAAAGTGCGATCGTGCGAGTTCTGAGGGATCAAATACTCGCACGATCGCACTTTACTCTGCATGAAGAAGATCTTCGGGGGTTTTCAACTCGCACGATCGCACTTTTTTCTGCACGAAGGGGGTATGAGATGGTTTTGCGGGATGCTAGCTTCTTGAGGGCGGAAGATGCCGAAGCTCGGTTGGCTTGTCGCAGACACGGAAGGGGCGACCGTCGCGTGCCCGGCTTGGATCGAAGGTGAAAACGTCGCTCTTTTTAGTCGCGGTTATCCTGCAATAGTTATAATGATTCCCAGTGAAATGACGACGGTTGGATTCCGCGGCCGCGGCATTGCTGCAGCGCGGTGGTGTGGTGGCGTGGAAGGGAAGGACCGATCCTGTGAGAGAAATGATTCCGTTGGAAGAGGCTCGCGCGCTCGTGTGCGGGGCTGTGGAGAAGTTGCCCGTGGAAACGGTGGAGCTGCTGGACGCTGTCGGGCGTGTGGTGGCGGCCGACCAGACAAGCGACATCGACGTGTCGCCCTTCGCGCACTCGGCCATGGACGGCTTCGCCCTGCGCGCCGCCGAGATTGCCGATGCCGCCGAGGAGAGCCCCGCGATGCTGCGGGTCATCGCCGAAATCGGCGCCGGCGACGTGTTCGAGGGAACCATCGGGGAAGGCGAGTGCGTGCGCATCATGACCGGCGCCTGCCTGCCTGCCGACGCCGATGCCGTGGTGAAGTACGAGATCGTGGGCGTGGTGGAAGGCGACGGCAAACCCGGCTCGGTGGTGTCGTTCTCGGCCCCGACGAAGGTGGGATCGAACATCCGCGCCGCTGGTGAGGAGGCCCATGCGGGGGACGTAGTCGTGGAAGCGGGCGATGTGCTCACCGCCGCCGGCGTCGGCTTTCTGGCCGGTTGCGGCGTGCTGGAGGTGCCCGTCTTCCGCCGACCGCGCGTGGCCGTCATCGCCACGGGCAGCGAGCTCGTGCCGCCCTCCGAGGTGCCCGGCCCCGGCAAGATCCGCAACTCCAACAGCTACGCCATGGCCGCCTGCGCCCGCGAGGCCGGCGCCGAGGCCCATATGCTCCCCATCGTCCAGGACACCTTCGAGGCCCTGCGCGACGCCGTGGCGCAAGCGGCCCGCGAGTACGACTTCGTCGTCACCACGGGGGGTGCCGCCAACGGCGACTTCGACTTCATCAAGCCGGTGGTGGCCGAGCTCGGCGAGCTTCTGATGACCACGGTGAACATGCGTCCCGGCAAAGCCCAGACCTTCGGCATCGTGGAGGGCACGCCCGTCTTCGGCCTGCCCGGCAACCCGGCGGCCGCCTACGTGGGCTTCCAAATGCTCATCCGCCCGGCGTTGCGCACCATGCAGGGCTACCGCTTCATGGACCATCCCGTCGTGAAGGCGCGCCTCACTGCCGACGAAAAGAACCGTGACCCGCGCCGCATCTACCTGCGGGCGAACCTGATGCGCACCGCCGAGGGCTATAAAGTGACGCCGGCCAAGAACCAGAGCTCGGGATTGTTCGGCCCCATCCAGAAGACCAACTGCCTGGCCGTCATGCCCGAGGGCACCGAGCCTCAACCTGCGGGCTCCATCGTCGATTGCCTGCTGCTCGATATTCCGGAAGAAGTCGTTCTCTAGGAGAAGCCATGACCATCAAATTCGCCATCATCACGTGCTCCGATACCCGCACTTTGGAAACTGACGAGGCGGGGCAGAAGCTGGAGCAGCTCATTGCCGAGCAGGGCTGGGAGTGCGTCCGCCGCGTTGTGGAAATGGACGAGCGCCCGTTCATCGCCGGCGCGCTCATCGACGCCTGCGACAACACCGACGCCGACATCGTGCTCACCTGCGGCGGCTCGGGTCTCTCGCTGCGCGACGTGACCCCCGAGGCCACCCGCGACGTGGCCGACCGCGAGGTGCCCGGCATCGCTGAGGCCATGCGCGCCCACAGTGTCGCCATTACGCCCTTCGCCATGCTCTCGCGCGCCATCTGCGCCCAGCGCGGGCACACGCTCATCATCAACCTGCCCGGCTCCACTAAGGCGGCCACCGAGAACTGGGAAGGTATCGTGGAGGCGCTTCCCCATGCCGTGAAGATGATGGCCGGCGAGGGGCACAACACGCAGAAGGATCTCTCGGAGAAACTCGCCGCCGCCGCGGCCCGGGGCGAACTCGGGTAAGGCGGCGGGTACGCAAGGGCCTTTGGCTTCGAAGTCGCGATGGAGGGTTGGCTGCGGATGCGCTTGCCGTATGGCTTTCCGGGACTGGGTTCTCGCGGTCGGAAGTCTTTGCCCCATGCCAAAAGAGCGCGTTCCCGTGCGTCGGGTCTGCGCTATACTTCATGAGGAACGTGTTCTAGATGCGGCCGCGCTCGATAGGGCGCGGCTGTTTGAGGTGGTAGCACTATGACTGATCTTCCCAACGGGTTCACGGGGTTTTCGCACCGAGATCCGAACTTCGTGTCCGCGGGCGACGCCCTGCGCGGCTCGCGGTACGACGACACGCCGTTCGCGGCGCGCAAACAGGCCCAGGCCCGCAATCTGGCCGAGGCTTGGTCGCCGGCCGGCGCCGAGCGCGTCGGCGCGGGCGTTGCTGCAGAGGGCGGCTCCGATGCAGTCGCTCGCGGGGCCGGAGCACGCCCCCTGTCCCAGCTGTCCTCGGCGGCCAGCGATGTGCTGCGCTTCGCTGAGCAGGGCACGGCGGCTGCCGGCGCTCCGCGCTTCGATCCGGACAAGCTCGCCCGCATTCCCGAGGTGGATCGGCGCTGGGCCTGGGTGGAGATCGACCTGAACGCCATCCGCCACAACGCCTCGGCCGTGAAGCAGCGCCTGAATCCGGGTACCCGGCTCATGGCCGTGGTGAAGGCCGACGGCTACGGCCACGGCGCCGTGCAGTGCGCCAAAACGGCGCTGAACTCCGGGGCCGAGTACTTGGGCGTGGCCACGGTGGACGAGGCCATCGCCCTGCGCGAGGCCTACGTGAACGCCCCTATCCTCATTCTGGGCGAGCCCCCGGCTACGGCCATCCCGCTGCTTCTGGCCTACAAGATCATGCCGGCGGTCTACACCGCCGAGTTCGCCATCCGCTACGCCGAGGCCGCCGACGCCTTCGGGGTGTCCGCGCCCTTCCATATGAAGGTGAACACGGGCATGAACCGCATCGGCGTGCGTTGGGACGAGGTCGTGGAATTCGCGCGACAGATATCGTTCCATCGGGCGCTCGATCTGGTGGGCACCTTCACCCACTTCGCCACGGCCGACTGCCCCGGCACCATCGACTTCGAGCGTCAGGTCAAGCGCTTCTCGGAAGCCGTGAACGCCCTGCGCGCGGCCGGCATCAACCCGGGCATCGTGCACGCGGCGAACTCCGCGGCCGCCATCCGCTACCCGGAGGTACAGCTGGACATGGTGCGCCTCGGCATTTCGCTGTACGGATTCTACCCGTGCCCCGAGGCCTATCCGATGATCGACCTGAAGCCGGCCATGAGCGTGAAGGCCCGCATCACCGATGTGAAGACGCTGCCGGTGGGCGAGGGCGTCAGCTACGGCCTGAACTACCGCAGCCCCGGCGCTGTGAAAATCTGCACCATGCCCATCGGCTACGCCGACGGCTTCCGCCGGGGCCTTTCCGGTCGCACCGACGTGCTGCTGGCCGGCCGCCGCTTCCACCAGGTGGGCAACATCTGCATGGACCAGTCCATGTTCGAAGTGAACCTGCGCCAGCGCAACGACCTCGACCCGCAGATCGGCGACGAGGTGACCATCGTGGGGGAGCAGGGCGAGGCCTCGGTCACCATCGACCAGATGGCCGAAACGCTGGGCACCATCCAGCACGAGGTGGCCATCGGCTTCGGTTGCTCTCGACTGCCGAGGTTGTACGTGTAGAAAGCGGCGGTCAGCGAGTACCAAGGCCGTGCAGCAGGTTGAAACGAAAGCAATGCGCAGCGAGCGCCGGGAGGGGGTGCCGCGCGCAGTTCATTCTATGGCATACGAAAATGCCGCGACTCTCGGCGGGAAATGCCATAGAATGCTGTTTGAGCACGGCACCCCCTCCCGGCGCTCGCCCGAGGCGAGTCCCAAAAAGGAATTCAAGAAAGAAGGACGCCCGATGGAGCACCCCCACATTCCGCTAGAAGACCTGCAAGCCCAAGTGGCCGCCTGCCGCCGCTGCCCCTTGTGCGATGGCCGCACGCAGACGGTGTTCGGCGTGGGCAATCCCGAGGCCCGGGTGCTCATCGTCGGCGAGGCTCCGGGCAAGAACGAGGATTTGCAGGGCGAGCCTTTCGTGGGCGCCGCCGGCAAGTACCTCAACGAGCTTCTGGCCATCGCCGGGCTGTCCCGCGAGGACGTCTACATCGCCAACGTGCTGAAGTGCCGTCCCCCTTCCAATCGCGATCCGCGTCCCGAGGAAATTCAAGCCTGCACGCCGTTTCTGCGCGAGCAGACGCGCACCATCAACCCGGAGTACATCGTCACCCTGGGCAACTTCTCCACGAAGTTCATCCTGAAAACCGATGTGGGCATCACGCGCCTGCACGGCACGCTGCAGCGGGTGGGGCGCTTCAAGGTGTTCCCCATCTTCCATCCGGCGGCCGCGCTCTACGACAGCAAGAAGCGCGAGGCCTTGGAAAACGACTTCGCTACCTTAGGCGAGCTGCTGCGCGGCGAGGTTTAAAGCCATCTCTTCCGCTTGAAGAACAGCACCATCACCACGATCATGACCAGGGCCAGGGTGATGATCGTGGCCGCCATATAAGGCCAATCGAGTCCCGGCAGCACGGTGAGGTTCATGCCGAACCAGCCGGTGACGAGCGTGAGCGGCGCGAACATCACCGTGACGATGGTGAGAATCTGCATGGTGGAGTTCTGCTTCAAGTCGATCTGCGTCTGATGCAGCTCGTAAAGCTGCAGGCTGTACTCGCGCAGCATGTCGGCGCGGTCGGACAGGTGATTCGCGTGGGTGGTGATGTGCCCGAAGGTGCGGGCCTCCTCGCGGCTCATCACCTTGTTCTCGTTGTCGGCGATGAGATCGGCCATGACGCCGATCTGCTGGTAGTAGGAGCCCATGCGCATGGCGGCGCGCCGGTAGCTCATGATGGTCTGCGACGAGATGTCGGCATGGTGGCCGATCATGGCGTCCTCGAGGCTTTCCATGGCGTCTTCCATGGAGGAGAACCAGCTGAAATCGTCGGCGATGAGCGTCTTCATGAAGGCGTAGAGCGCATGCGAAGTGGTGGGCTTCGTGAGAATGCCCGTGGCGGCCACCTTATCCAGGGTCTTCTGCGCGATGTCGCCGTCGTCGATGAGGATGAGGTGGTCGGCTTCCAGGTAGAACGACATGGTGTCCGGATCGCCCGTGGGGTCGGATTTGTCCGGCACCGAGAACGAGCCGATGATGTAGGAGGGGTACAGCTCGACGAAGTTGGCCGCCGCCAGCTCGAGCGCCGCCAGCTCTGCCCGCGCCTCCGGAGCGATATGCGTGAGCTGGCTGAACTCGTGGGAGGTGAGGATCTTGACCAGGGGCGGCTTGCAGTTTTCCTCGTCGCAGGGCGCTGCCAGCGGGTTCGGCCGGTTCAGGTCGTAAATGGCTGCCATGGCTCCTCCTCTCGTCGCGCGGCCTCTCGTGCCCGGAACCTAGTATAGAATGGAGCCGTGATATGCCCCATCGGTTACCGGGTTTGTAAGAAAACGGTAGCCGCGTCCTTGAAGGAGAACGTGCCGTGGAAGATGCGCGCCACTTCGATCCCGTTGCCTGGATAAACACCCCGCGATGGCAGGCCTCGCGCCTGGGGCTCTCGCGCATGGTGGATCTGCTGGAGCGCTTGGGGCGCCCCCAGGACGAGTTGCGCTTCATGCACGTGGCGGGTACCAACGGGAAGGGGTCGGTGTGCGCGTATGTGGCCTCGGTGCTGCAGGCGGCCGGCTACAAGGTGGGCCTGTTCACGAGTCCGTTCATCCTCTGCTTCGAGGAGCGCATCCGCGTGAACGGGGAGAACATCACGGGCGAGGAGCTCGCCCGGGCCGTGGCGGCGGTGCGCCCGGCGGCCGCGGCCGTGGAGGCGGCGTGCGGGGATCATCCTACGGAGTTCGAGCTCATGGCGGCGGTGGCCTTCGAGCATTTCCGCGCCGTGGGCTGCGATATCGTGGTGCTGGAAGTGGGGCTCGGGGGGCGGTTGGACGCCACCAACGTCATCGAGACCCCCGAGGCGAGCGTGATCTGCCGCATCGGGCTCGACCATACCGATTTGCTCGGGGATACCCTGGGCGCCATCGCCGGCGAGAAGGCCGGCATCGTGAAGGCGGGAGCGCCCGTGGTGAGCTGGCCTCAGGAGAGCGAGGCCATGGCGGTCATCGAGGCCGTGGCCGCCGAGCGCGGTTGCGAACTTTTCGTGCCCGACTTCGGCGACTTGTCCGTGGAGCCGCTCGCGGGAGCGGCCCTGCGCCGGTTCTCGTGGAAGGGGAGGGGATTCGAGACGCGTCTCCTCGGCAGCTACCAGCCCTTCAACGCGGCGCTGGCCCTGACGGCGGTCGACGTGCTGCGCGGGCGCGGGTGGGCCATCTCCGACGAGGCCGCTTTCGCGGGCATCGCCTCCGCCCGTTGGCCCGGCCGTTTCGAAGTGGTGGATACCGCGCCGCTTACCATTGTGGACGGTGGTCACAACCCTCAGGGGGCCGAGGCCCTGGCCGCCTCGCTCGCCGATCTTCTGGGGGAGGAGGGACGCGCCTCAGTCGACTTTGCTTTGGGCGTGCTGGCCGACAAGGACTACCCGGCCATGGTGCGCGCCGTGGCGCCGTGGGCCCGCAGCTTCTCGGCGTACGCCCCGAAAAGCCCTCGCGCCCTGGCGGTCGACGAGCTGGCGGCTTGCGTGCGCGAGATTATGGTGGAAGAGGGCCGGGCCGATGACGTGCCCGTGCGCACGTGCGGCGCTCCCGCCGATGCCCTGCGCGCAGCCCGCGACGCCGCCGGACCCGAGGGCTGCGCCGTCGCCTTCGGCACCCTTTACGCCATCGCCGACCTCATGGGCGCGTTGTAGCGAGATTGCTGTTTGCGAAAACGACTTGATGCATGAAAAAGGGCGCCCCCGAAAGAGCGCCCTCCGAAAGTACGAAAAGCCCGCGGACCGACGCGTCCCCTAGGGTCGCGTGCCGGTGACGTCTTCGGCTTCCTCGGCCTCGGCCTCGTCGCGGATCTCGTGCACGACGAACTCCGCCACGCCGCCCTCGGCTTCCAGCACCTCGCGCACATCGTCGACCAGATCCTCGTCGCCGCAGCCGAGAACCACGTCGTCGGCCATGTCGGCGGCCTCTTCCCCGGCCGTTTGGCGCACCACCTCATCCAGCGAGGCGGACACGTACGAGATGCCCTGGCGCTCGGCCGCCTTCGCCTGCATGAACAGGAAGAGGAAGCCGATCACGCCGGCCAGAAGCGAGGCCGACAGAATGCCGATCTTCGCATCGGCGATGAGCACGGCCTCGGGGAAGGCGAGGTTTGCCACGAAGATGGCCATGGTGAAGCCCACGCCGCCCAGGATGCCGGCACCCAGCATATGGATCCAGTTAACATGATCGGGCAGGTTGGCGATCTTCAGCTTCACCGTCAAGAAGCTGAAGAGCAGGATGCCGATGGGCTTGCCCAGAAGCAATCCGAAGAACACGCCGAAGAACACCGGGCTCGAGACCATAGCGAGAACATCGCCGCCAAGGAAGCTCACATCGGCGTTGGTCAGCGCGAACAGGGGCAGCACGGCAAAGTACACCCACGGGTACAGCATATGCTCCAAGCGCGTGGCCGGGGGTACCACCTGACGAGCAACACTGGAGAGCCGGGTGACGGTGAACATGTAATCCTTCTGGAGCGTCACCGGCTCGGTCTCCACATAGGCGGCGCGCGCCTCGCGAACCCGGTCGCCCGACCAGGTCATGAACTTCTGCAGATCGACGCGCGACCCCGTAGGGATCGTGAAGGCGAGCAGCACGCCGGCGATGGTGGAATGAACACCGGACATGAACACAGCGAACCACAACAGGCAGCCCACCAGCATGTAAGGCGTCAGGGCGTACACGTGCGCCCGGTTCATCAGTACGAGCACCACGAGAATGGCCGCAGCGATGGCAAGCCACATGAGCGAGGGGCTCTGGCCGTAGAAGATGGCAATGACGAGAATGGCGATGATGTCGTCGGCCACGGCCAAGGTGGAGAGGAACACGCGCACGCCGTTGGGCACGCGGTTGCCGAGCAGCGCCATGATACCCAAGGCGAAGGCGATATCGGTCGCCGTCGGCACGCCCCAGCCGTGGGAGGTCTCAGGGTTGGTGGCGTTGAAGATGGAGTAGATGACGATAGGGGCCAGAACGCCGCCGCAGGCCGCGATGATGGGCAGCGCCGCCTGGCGGATGTTCGTGAGCTCGCCGACGGTCATCTCGTATTTGATCTCTAACCCTACGAGCAGGAAGAACACCGCCATGAAGATGTCGTTGATGATATGGGCCAGCGACATCTCGCCGATAAAGCCGCCGACGCCCACCACTACATGGGTGTGCCAGAACTCCTCAAAGGGCTCGAAGAACGGCGAGTTCGCGATAACGAGGGCCACAATAGCCGCCGCCAGCATGATGGCCGCCGCCTTCGTGGACGAACTCGTAAATTGGATGACTTTCAACCAGCGACGCTGATGCCCCTGGACTTCATCAATGAAGATATGATGCGGATCGGGATTCTTCGCAGTGGGTTCCATGCCTTACATCCTCAATTTCTCTTACCGACTCAGCCGCCTGCGAGCAAGACGGCTTCACAGATATCCGTTAATTGTAACCGCTTTCCCTTTCGCTTCAGCGAAAATCCCTATCTGTAAAGTCCCCGTAGCAGCCTTTTTCACACGAAAACGAGAACCGTTCGACTTCAAAGGCGCTGCATTCCGAAAACAGTCCTCAGACGGCAATCGTTTTCTTGCAACCTCAAATTGCTCGGTCAATCTCGCGAAAAGTGCGCTATGCTGTTTTTTCCAGTTTGGAAGGGTGCGTTTTACGCATGGTGCGCTCAGATGCCCCAGCGGGCTCGCGCCTTCCACGCTGATTGTGCAAGCAACGAGGTAAAAGAGGTGGAAATCATGACGATCACCGTGTCCGGACGCAAAATGCCCGTCACCGACGCCCTTCGTCAGTACGCTGAGGAGAAGGTCGGTAACGCGATCAAGGCTGTGGACGCCGACACCGTCTCCACGGAAATTGTTCTTTACACCGAGAAGAACCCGGCCAACCCGCTGCCGGCTATTTGCGAGGTCACCGTCCGCGTCAAGGGCCACATCGTGCGCGTGGAGGAAAGCGAAGAGGACATGTACGCCGCCATCGACGTGGCTGCCGCCAAGGTTGCCCGTCAGCTGCGCAAGTACAAGACCCGCGTGCTGGACAAGAAGGTTCGCGCCACCGAGCGCATCGTCGACTACGCCCACGAGGACGCCCACCCGGAGAGCGAGCTGGATCTCGACCGTCTGATGGACGAGTTGTCCGAGGACGAGATCATCCGCCGCAAGGAGACGGAATTCACGCCCATGACCGAAGAAGAGGCGCTCATCCAGATCGATCTTTTGGGTCACGACTTTTTCGCGTACACTGATCGCGACACCAACCTGGTGCACATCCTGTACCGCCGCGAGGACGGCGGCTACGGTCTGCTCACCCAAAAGGAGGATTAGTTCATGGCCACTATCGACACCATCGCCGGCGTTCTCGAGAGCAACCTCGACATCGACCCCGCCACCGTCACCCCCGAGGCGACCTTCGAGTCCCTCGGCATCGACTCGCTGGACATGGTCGAGCTCATCTGCGACTTGGAGGAGGCCTGCGAGGTCGACTTCGGCGAGCCCGAGGGGCTTGTCACCGTGGGCGACCTGGTCGCTTACATCGACTCGCTGTAAGCGCCCGTCGCGTTTCAGCAGAACTGGGGCCCCGCAGCCATCAGGCTGCGGGGCCTTTTTGTTGCCTAGTTCCCTGCGTATGTGCCGAAAGAGGCCCCGTGTGGGCTCGTGCCGCTCTGCCGGAGGAAACGTGTCTGAGCCCCGTTCGATAAGAGCGGTCGCGCTCCACTTCTATGGGAACCGATTCCGATCGGCCTTTCCGGTAATGGCCGCTTCGCGCTTCATCTCGTCTCGCTCAGTCGGTGAAGGTTCCTGTCGATGCATGAGATTGAAGGTTATGAGCGTCTGAAGGGAAGCTATAGTGATTAGAATTAACGATAATTGACAATTTCGAGTGAACTTAGATTCTCTAGACGCTCATAACCGTCAATCTCATGCAAAATCGTGGGTCTTCGTTGACTGCAGTCTTTTCCTGCTTGACGAAAATACCCCCTAGGGGTATAAGTTTTTTTGAGAATGAAAGCCGGAGCTATGAGCGAAGGAATGCTATGAAGAACGAGAAAGCATGCAGCGGGGAAGGGACGGCGCAGACAATGCCGAAGGCCGGGGCGGCCCAGGCAGCGGCCAAGACTGGTGCAGGTAGAACGGGCCACGTGCCCGATTGCCCCTGCCGGCACAAGAACACACCGCGCAGCACCGAGCTGCAGGCGGATATGCAGAAGCGGCTGAACCGGGCCATCGGGCAGCTGAACGGCGTGAAGGCCATGATCGAGGACAACCGCTACTGCGGGGACGTGCTCACCCAGCTGGCCGCCGCCGAGTCAGCGGTGCGGCGTGTCTCCGAGATGGTGCTGGCCGAGCATATGCGCACCTGCGTGGTGGAAGAGGTGCGCGCCGGCAACGACGAGGTGATCGACGAAGTGATGGCGCTCATGCGCCGTTTCTCGAAGTAAGGAAGGCAAGCTATGTCCCAACGAGAGACAATCCAGCGGGAGACGATGCAGCAGGAGACGACTCGGCAAGAGCCGCCACAGCACGACGGGGAAGCGCTCCGGGCCAACCTGCGCCTGGCCATCGACGGCATGCACTGCGCGAACTGCGCGGCCAACATCGAGAAGCACTACCGCGCCACGCCCGGCGTCGTCGATGTGGCGGTGAACTTGGCCAACAACACGGGGCGCGTGGTGTTCGACCCGGCCCAGGCCAGCGTGGACGACATGCTCGCCGTTTTCGACAACCTGTCCTTCACGGCCGAGATCATCCCCGAGGACGCGCCGCTGGTGGACGAGAGGCGACGCGCCCGCGAGGCCGCCCGGGCCAAGCGCGATCGCAAGGTGTTCGGCGTGGCGGCCGTGCTCACGGTGATCATCGTGGCCATCGGCATGATTCCCGGCTGGCACATGGGGGTGGGCGCGGCCCTGGCCGGCCTGTTCGTGACCGACCCCACCCATGTGCAGGCCATGTTCGCGGCGAACCTGCTGCTTTTGGCACTTACGGCGCCAGTGCAGTTCGGCTGCGGCGCGCGGTTCTACAAGGGCGCGTGGGGCTCGCTCAAAGGCGGCTCGGCGAACATGGACGTGCTCGTGGCGCTCGGCACCTCCATCGCGTTTCTGTTCTCGCTGTGGATCACGTTCCTCCCGGTGATCACGGGGGATTGGGAAAGCCATGCGGCGCTCGCCATCAACGACGGCATGCCGTATTTCGAGACCTGCGCCATGCTCATCACCTTCGTGCTGTTCGGCAAGATGCTGGAAAGCCGCGCCAAGGGCGCCACGAATCAGGCCATCGAGTCGCTCATGAACCTCACGCCGCCCACGGCGCGGGTGGTCCGCGGCGGCGAGGAGCGCGAGGTGCCCCTGGCCCAGGTGGTGGCCGGCGACACGGTGCTCGTGCGACCGGGCGAGAAGATGCCGGTCGATGGCGTGGTGACAGAAGGCGCCACGGAAGTGGACGAATCCATGCTGACTGGCGAGACGCTGCCCGTGGTGAAGGCCCAAGGCGACGCGGTGACCGGCGGCACCCAGAACACCACCGGCGCGGTGACCGTGCGCGCCCTGCGCGTGGGCGCCGATTCCACGTTGGCCCGCATCGTGCGCGCCGTGGAGGACGCCCAGGGCACCAAGGCCCCCATCCAGCGCATCGCCGACCGCATCGCTGCGGTGTTCGTTCCCGCCATCCTGCTGATTGCGCTCGTCGTGTTCTGCGCGTGGTTCTTCGTCGTGCCGGCCGGCCCCGACGGGCGGCTCGTGCAGGCGCTCATGCCGGCCATCGCCGTCATCTGCGTGGCGTGCCCCTGCGCGCTGGGCCTGGCGACTCCCACGGCGCTCACCGTAGGTATGGGGAAGGGCGCGCAGCTCGGCGTGCTCATCAAGGACGGCACGGTGCTGGAGACCATGGGCAACCTCACGGCGGCCGTCTTCGACAAGACGGGTACTCTCACCCAGGGTGAGCCGGTCGTCGTGGCCTGTGATGTTCCCGATGACGCCCTGCGTCTGGCCGCCGCTCTGGAGGCGAAGAGCGAGCACCCCCTGGCCCGCGCCGTCGTGACCTATGCGACCGGGCGCGACCTGGCGCCGCTGCCCGCGGCTGAGTCCTTCGAGGCCGTCGTCGGCGAGGGCGTGCGCGGCGTCGTGGAAGGCCACGAGGTGTTCGTGGGCGTTGGGAAGGCCGAGGGTGAAGGAGCCGAAACCGGGGCCTCGGGATCCCTCGTGTCCGTCGACGGCGTGCCTGCGGGCCGCATCCAGTTCCGCGATGAGCCCAAGCCGGACGCGGCGGCCACGGTGCGGGAGCTGGCCCGCGACTTCGCCGTGACCTCCTACATGGTCACCGGCGATGCGGCGCCTACGGCCCGGGCCATCGCCGAGGAGGTGGGCATCGCGCCCGACCATGTGTTCGCCGGTGTGAAACCGCTCGAGAAGGCCGATTGCGTGCGCGCCGTGCGGGGCGCCGCCGACGTCTCCATGCTCGGCAAGGCCGCCGCCGAGGCCCGCGATACCGAGAAGGACGACGAGCGCATTATGGAAATGGAAGTGACCGACCCCGCCTTCATGGCCGCCTCCGACCCCGACATGGGCATTCCCGCCGAGCCGGTGCCCCTCGAGTCGCCCGCGAGCGCCGCCCAGGACGCGGCCGCCGGCGCGAAGACCGTCGTGGCCTTCGTGGGCGACGGCATCAACGACGCCCCGGCGCTGGCCGCCGCCGACATCGGCGTGGCGCTGGCCTCGGGCACCGACGTGGCCCTGGATGCCGGCAGCGTGGTGCTCATGCGCAACCGCCTGTCCGACCTCATCGTGGCCTTGCGCCTGTCGAAAGCCACCATGCGCAAGATCAAGCAGAATCTGTTCTGGGCGCTCATCTACAACTGCATCATGATCCCGTTGGCCGCTGTGGGCATCCTCGCTCCGGCCCTCGCCGGCGCCGCCATGGCCCTCTCCAGCGTCAGCGTCGTCAGCAACTCCCTTTTGCTGAAGCGGTTCAAGTAGAAGGGAGCGCGGCCTACCCCTCCACCCAGAAGCGCCAGGCGCAGTTGCAGGTGTTGTCGGTGACGTCGGGAAAGCAGCTGACACATTCGCAGTGGATGCGGTCATCCAAGGCGGCGGCGAAGCCGGCGTATTCCAATTCGCCCACGCTCTTGCAGGGGTGGAACTCCATTCCCTTGCGCGCGCGGGCGTTCTGCACGCGGCAATCCGTGATGCGGAACACGAGCGCGTCGTCCTCCCAGAGAATCTCCCATTCGTTTGCCAGTGAGGTGCAGCGCAAAGGCAGCGCTTCGGCGAGTCCCTCAAGTCCGCATCTATCCGAAAGGTCGAGCAGCTTCTTCAAGCGTCGGGCCTCGCTGGGCACGAAGCGTCGCCAGGCAGCACGGTCGTGCTCCATGGCCGTGTCCATGCCCTGCTTGCGTTCCAGCGATTGGAACCATGTTCCGTCCAGCGCGATGAGATCCTTCGCGGTGATTTCCAAAAGCTCGACCAGCTCTTCACGGGTCAGCGCGTCCAATCCTTGGGCCATGGTCGCCTCCTCAAAATCGTTGATGCAAGTATAGGAGCCACGCGGCATAACAGTCATGGTATTTCCGCGGACAACGCGGGCAAATTGCGAGAACTGTCCGCAAAGCCCCGTAGTGCGTCACGAGCATGCAGAGGAAACGACGCCAAGCTCTCCGATGCAAAGCGGGCCCCGAAAACGGGGCCCGCGGGAGGGGAGGGTTCCAAAGGGGGCGCGCCGCTGTGAGGGAGGGGGCTGGCAGCGCGCACCTTTCCGCTGAACGGTTAGTCGCCCAGGGTGTCCACCGGCTCGTCGAGCAGGCCGAGGGCCGAGCGGGCCGCCAGCACGCCGAAGGTCCAGGCGCGGCCGTGGGAGCCGCCGGTGATGAACAGCGGGTAGTCGTCGCCGTAGTAGGAGCCCGACGCGTTGCCCGCGGCGTACAGGCCGCCCAAAGGCTCGCCGGCCTCGTTCAGCACCTCGAGCTTTTCGTTGATGGTGAGGCCGCCGGCGGTGCACAGCAGGCCGGGCATGCGCTTGATGGCGTAGAAGGGGGCCTCTTTGATGCCGTTATAGGTCATGAACGTGCTGTCGACGCCGAAGTCCTCGTCCTTGCCGGCATCCACCAGCTCGTTGTAGCGGGCCACGGTGGCGAGGAAGTTCTCCTTGTTGATGCCGCACTTATCGGCCAGCTCCTCCAGGGTGTCGGCCTCGATGATGGCCCCGCGCTCCAAGGCGTCGGCCCAGTCGTTGGCCGGATCGGCCGTGGAGCGGCTGTGGCTGTTGGGGTGCTTGTAGTCGCCCTTGGGAGCGTGCGCATCCCAGTTCTTGTCGATGATCTGGAAGGCGGTCATCTCGGGCTGGAAGCGCACCTGGGTCACATGGCTCTGGTAGCCCAGGTTCTCATTGCCGAAGCGCTCGCCGTTGAGGTTCACGCGCAGCCACGGAATGCCGGAGTAGGGGGCGTTGCCCTCGGGCATCCAGGTGGGGTCGAAGTGCATCATCATGGTGTGGGGAGCCGGGTCCATGGAAGCACCGGCCCACAGCGCCATCTTGTGGCCGTCGCCGGTGTTGCAGGGAGCGCCGTGCATGCTCTGCACGCCCTTCATGATGGGGCAGAAGGCCTCCAGCATCTCCTCGTCGTCGGAGGTGTCGCCGGTGCAGAGGATGACGCCCTTGGAAGCGTTCACCTTCACATAGCCCTCCTTGCTCTCACCGATGACGCCGGTCACATGTCCCGACTCGTCCTGCAGAAGCTGCACGGCGGGCGTGTTGTAGCGGATATCGGCGCCGGCGGCCACGGCCTTCTCGGCGATGGCGTCCAGCAGCTTGTGGAACTGGTCGTAGCGGGTGGCCATGTCGTTGTTGATGTACCAGCCGTAGGTGTGGCCCGATCCCAGCATGACCGGGGTGAAGTCCGGCGTCTGGCGGATGACGTAGTCGACCACCTCGCCGGAGCGGTTCAGGAAGGTCTTGACCACCTTGTGGTTGTCGCGGCCGTTGGACAGGTCGGCGAACTTGAAGTAGATATCGGCCAAGTCGTAGGTCTGACCGGCGTCGAGGAACATCTTGGAGTTGAAGGCGGCCACGCACCAGCCGTTGGTGATGACCTTGTCGAGCTTCTGCAGCACGACGACCTTGGCGCCGCTTTGGGCAGCGGCCATGGCCGAGGTGGTGCCGGCCGAGCCGAGGCCCACGATGCAGATCTCGGTGTCGATGGTCTCGACGATCTCGTCGTCGGCGATGGGCTCGGGCTTGGTCTCCCAACTCCAGCGGGTACCGGGGGCTGCAGCGCCCTCGCCCGTCTCGCTCAGCGTCTGCTGCGGCGTGCTCGGAGCGCAACCGGCCATGCCGGCTGCGGCGGCGCCACCCAGAGCGACGGCGGCTCCGGTCAGGAAATTGCGGCGAGAGATGCTCTTGTTCATGATGGCTTCCTTTCTTGGTTGCCGCGCCCGCCCCGCATCGGTGACGAGCGCCCTTCCTCTCCGTGCGAATCGCGTCCCCCTCGTGCTTTTCCGCGGGGCTTTTCGGTTCGCCAACGATTGCGAACTTTACCGAGCCGGCTGCGCCGCGTCATCCTCTTCCCAGGTCAGAGAGGGGGGAGATTTTCGCGCCCTTCTACCCCTTTTGCCAAAAAGAGGGGGGATATCGTCTCCGACGGCTTTTTTGGCTCCCTCAGTCGCCTATAATTTTCGCCACGAGGATGCCGCGCACGCGCTCCCGCCCGTCTTGCGATTGCAGGCGACGGGAACCGGCGCGCGGGCACCGTGCATGGAAGGGTTGCCGCTGCGGCGCAGGGAGGGCGTATGGACGAGAGGGAGACGGCCGGCCGATCGGTTTGGAAGGGACGGCTCATCGAGATGCCCTTTGCCTTTACGGGCATGGGGCTGTTTCGCGTGTGGACGGAGACGGTGTACTCCAACGGCGCCCTCGCGTTCCCCGCTCAGGATGAGACGGGCTTCGGCTTCGCGGCCTTCAACATGATCGCCGCCGTCGTACTCGTCGTGCTGGCCTTGTCCTCGCGGCGCATCGCGCCGCTGTACGGCAAGCGGGCGGTGCCCTGGGTCACGGGCGCGTGCATGATAGCGTCGGCGTGTCTGAACTTCTCGACGATCTACTTCCCCGAACTCGCCCCCTTCTTCGGGGCCCCGGCTGCAGTGCTGGGGGCGGTGGGCATCGCGCTCATCATCCTTTTGTGGTCGGAGCTGTTCGGCTGCTTGAATCCCTTCCGGGTGGCGCTGTACTTCTCGGGCGGCCTGGTGGTAGGCGCTCTCGTTCTGTGGCTGTTCAAAGGCCTGGCCATTCCGTGGCTGTGGGTGTGCACCTGCCTGGTGCCGGTCGTGAGCCTCGTCTGCCTGCGCCGCGCCTATGACCTGCTCCCCGACGACGAGCGTCCGCGCCGGTCGTGGGGCACCTTCTCCTTCCCGTGGAAGCCCATCGCCGTGATGGCTCTCTACTCGCTGGCCTACGGCATGTGCGAGCGCGTGTTCGGAAGCGAGCTGGGCATCCACTCGGGGCTCGGATGCGTGGCGGCGGCCGGTGCGGTCTACCTGGTGGTGTGCCTGCGGCGCGACCGGCTGCACCTGTCGTTCGCCTACCGCGCTGCCTGCCCGCTTCTTCTGGCGTCGCTGCTTCCCCTGTGGATGCTTGGCCCCATCGGCGGCGAGCTGGCGAGCTTCTGCGCTCTGGCCGCCTACACCTTCGTGCTCATCGTCATCATGGTGGTGCTGAGCAATTTGACGTACCAATACGGATTCAATGCCGTGTGGCTGTTCGGCATCGAGCGGGCCGTGCGCCTCGTGTCCGTGCAGGCGGGGCTCGCCGCTACAGAGGCGCTAACCGATTCGTCGTTCGGCTACCTGGCGCTGTGCGTCGTGGTGGCCGTCGCCGTTGTGGTGGCCACGGCCCTCTTTCTTTCCGAGAAGCAGCTGACCACGCCGTGGGGGACGGTGCTGAAGACGCTTTCGGGGCAGAGCTTCGGCGACCGCTCGCGTATCGGCGCCAAGTGCGACGAGCTGAGCAAGCAGTTCGGGCTCACCTCGCGGGAGGCGGAGATTCTCACGCTGCTCGCCCAGGGCAAGCAGCAAGGGCAGATCGCCCACGACCTCTACATCGCCCCCAGCACGGTGAAGACCCACATCAAGCACCTCTATCAGAAGCTGGGCGTCCATTCGCGCAAGGGGCTCTGCGATCTGGTGGGCGTGGAGGCGGGCCGTGCCGGCTGTGAGAAATAACGGAGCATCTCCGGATGGCGAGATCCTTGCGCTATACTTTCTTTCCAGCAAACGATAGCGCGCAAACGGTTCTTCCGGACGTTTGAGGCGGCGCCGGTGCGGTGCCCCTGGACAAGCGTGCTTCGCTTCGAATGCAGAACGAGGAAAGGCGTTTCATGGAAACTGCTGCGATTATTTTGGCCGCGGGGGCCGGTACCCGTATGAAGTCGAAGAAGCCGAAGGTGGTTCACGAGGTGCTGGGCCGCCCGCTCGTGCGGTGGGTCGTGGAAGCGGCCAAGGAGGCGGGCACCGATAGGGTCGTCACCGTGGTGGGGCATATGCGCGACCAGGTGATCCCTTTGGTGGAAGGCGATACCGAGGTCGTCGTGCAGGAGGCCCAGCGCGGCACGGCGGATGCGGTGCTGGCCGCCGCCGATGCCCTGGCCGGCTTCGACGGCGCCGTCGTGGTGCTCTCCGGCGACTCTCCGCTCATTCAGCCCGAGACCATTCGCCAGATGGCGGCTCTGCGCGAGGAGCACAACGCGGCGGTCATCGTGCTTACCATGGAGCTTAAAAACCCCTTCGGCTACGGTCGCATCGTGCGCGACGGCGCCGGGGAGGTGGCCCGCATCGTCGAGCAGAAGGACGCGAGCCCCGAGGAAGCGGCCATCACCGAGTGCAACTCGGGCGTCTACTGCTTCGACGCCCGCGCCCTTTTCGACGCGCTTTCCCAGGTGAATTCCGACAACGCCCAGGGCGAGTTCTATCTTACCGACGTGCTGGCCATCAGCCGCGCCGCCGGGCGGCCCGTGCTCGCCTATAAGACGAGCGATGCGGAGCAGTGCCTGGGCGTGAACTCCCGCGGCCAGCTGGCCGAGGCGACCCGCGTCATGCAGCGGCGCATCAACGACGCGCACATGGCCGCCGGCGTCACGATGTGGGATCCGGCCACGGCCTACATCGGCCCCGAGGTGGAGATCGCCCCCGACGTGGAGCTTCTGCCCAACGTCATGCTGCTGGGGAAGACGACGATCGGCGAGGACAGCGTCGTGGGCCCCGACAGCCGCCTGACCGACACGCGCGTCGGTTGCGGCTGCCGCATCGACGAGACCGTGGCGGTAGAGGCGCTCATCGACGATGGCGCCACCTGCGGTCCGCGCGCCTACCTGCGTCCGGCGGCGCACTTGTGCGAGGGCGCCAAGGCCGGCACCCATGTGGAGATCAAGAAATCCACCATCGGCAAGGGCTCGAAGGTGCCGCATCTGTCCTACATCGGCGACACCACCATGGGGGAGGGCGTGAACATCGGCGCCGGTTCCATCACCTGCAACTACGACGGCGCGAACAAGCACGCCACCGTCATCGAGGACGGCGCCTTCGTAGGATCCGATACCATGATGGTAGCGCCCGTGACCATCGGCGCCGGGGCGCTCGTGGGTGCTGGCTCCACCATCACCAAGGACGTGACGCCGGGAGCGCTGGCCCTCGGGCGCGCCAGACAGCAGGAGATAGAAGGCTGGGTGGCGGCGCACCCCATCGAGAAGAAGAAATAGTCGGTCGCGCCGCTTCAGCCCGCATGAAGCGGCGCGCCGTACTACAATAACCGAAGCTGAAAGACCCGTCGCAGAAGGGACGCACCCTATGACCGAGATGACCAAGCGCATGATCCTGTTCTCCGGCTCGGTGAATCCGGAGCTGGCCGAGGAGATCGCCAAGTACCTGAACGTGAACCTCGGCAACATCAAGCACGAGAAGTTCGCCAACGGCGAGATCTACGCCCGCTACCAGGAGTCCATCCGCGGCGCCGACGTGTTCCTCATCCAGTCGGTGTGCGCGAGCGAGACCTTCGACGTGAACGACGCCCTCATGGAGCTGCTCATCATGGCCGATGCCGCCAAGCGTGCAAGCGCCCGCTCCATCTCGGCGGTCATCGCGCACTACGGTTACGCCCGTCAGGACCGCAAGGCCGCCCCGCGCGAGCCCATCACGGCCAAGCTCGTGGCCGATCTGCTCGAGGTCTCCGGCATCGACAACATCATCACGGTGGATCTGCACCAGGATGCCATCCAGGGCTTCTTCGACATCCCCGTGAACCACATGACGGCCATGCCCATCTTCGTGGATTACTTCCGCAACAAAGGCTTCGATCCCGAGCGTCTGTGCGTGGTCTCGCCGGACGTGGGTCGCGCGAAGGCGGCGAAGAAGTTCTCTACGGCGCTCGATTGCGACATCGCCATCATGCACAAGGATCGCCCGAAGCACAACCAGGCCGAGATCACCGCGCTTATCGGCGACGTGACCGACAAGATCTGCATCCTGAACGACGACATGATCGACACGGGCGGCTCGCTTGTGGCCGCGGCCGCCACGCTGAAGGCCAAGGGCGCCGCCGAGGTGTACGCCTGCGCTACCCACGGCCTGTTCTCCGGCCCGGCCTACGAGCGTCTGGAGAACTCCTGCATCGAGGAAGTGGTGGTCACCAACGCCGTGCCCGTGCCGCTCGCGCGCCAGACCGGCAAGATCAAGGTGCTCTCCATCGCGCCGCTGTTCGCGCAGACCATCGATGTCGTGTACAACAACGGCTCTATTGGGAAATTGTTCGAATAGCTGCTTGGCTGTCCGGCCCGAGTCCCCGGGGAGGAAGCCCGTGCTCAAACAGCATTGAAGTGCGGGTCTCTCCGAGGGTCTCGGGCCTTCTTTCTTTGCACTTCAATGAACTGCGCGCGGGCCCCCTCCCCGGGGACTCGGGCCTACTCTTCCAAAGATGAATGACGGAAATAGGTGACAAGTTGTATATGATCGCGGGCCTGGGGAATCCGGGCGAGGAGTACGAGCACACGCGGCACAACGCCGGGTTCGATACGGTGGACGCGCTGGCCGATGAGCTGGGCGTGCGCTACTGGAAGAACGAGGGCGGGGCACTCGTAGGGAAGGCGAGCTACCACGGCCACGAGCTTCTGCTCGTAAAGCCCCAGAGCTTCATGAACACCTCCGGCGGCCCGGTGAGCAAGCTCATGCGGACGCACAAGGCGGCCCCCGACCATCTCATCGTCATCCACGACGAGCTGGACATCGACCCCGGCACTATTCGGGTGAAGTTCGGCGGGGGACATGCCGGCCATAACGGGCTGCGCTCCATCTGCGATAAGCTGGGCACCCGCGACTGGTACCGGGTGCGCATCGGCATCGGGCGGCCGCCGGGACGGAAGCCCGTGGTCGACTGGGTGCTCTCGCGCCCCCGCAGCAAGGACGACACCGAGGCCTTCGATCACGCCGTGGCCGAGGGCTCGAACGCGGTGCTGTGCCTCATCGACAACGGCCTGGAAAAGACCCAGCAGCGGTTCAACTGAGGGCTGGAAATTCCTATGCGTCTTTCCGAGAAGGGGCACACCTACGCCCTGTTCGCCATCGTCGTCATCACCTGTGCGTTAGGATCGCTTTCCCAAACCGCTACGAACTCCATGCTCACGGGCATTTGCGCGGAGTTTTTCATCGATGCCGGCGAGGGGCAGTGGCTGACCACGGTCTACATGCTCGTTATGGGTATTACGGTGCCGGTGGTGACGTTCCTCGCCCGGCGTATGTCGGTCAAGCGCCTGGTGTGTCTGGCCCTCGGGCTCTTTCTGGCGGGCTCGGCCGTTGATCTGATTGCCCGAACGTTCTTCACGCTCGTGCTGGGACGCGTGCTGCAGGCGGTGGCTACGGGCATCACGCTGCCGCTCGTGCAGTCGCTGGCCATGACGCGCTTTCCGAGAGAGCGCACGGGCACGACCATGGGCATCGCGGGCATTGCCATGGGGTTCGCCCCCAATATCGGCCCCATTATCGGCGGCGCGCTCGTAGACTCCTGGGGATGGCGCAGCTTCTACGGGCTCCTTATCGGTGCCTTGGTGCTGCTTGCGCTGGCCTGCGCTCTGTTGGTGCGCGAGGAGGGGGATGGCAGCGCCGGCGCTGTGTTGGACGTGCCGTCGCTGGCACTTTCCACGCTCGGTTTCGGCGGGCTGCTCTTGGCGGCATCGAATGCGGCGAACATGCCGCTGTCCAGCGAGGGCGTGTGGGTTCCGGCGCTGAGCGGTGCCTGCTGCGTGGCTGCGTTCCTCGTGCGGCAGAACCGTATTTCTCATCCGCTTATTTATCTGGGCGTGTTTCGCGCCCGCCAGTACCGGGCGGCGTTCGTGGCCCAGAACTGCCTGTTCGCCTCATTCATGGGCATCACGCTCATCGTTCCCTTGTTCGTGCAGGGCATCTGTGGGCTCTCGGCGCTCGATGCCGGCATCGTGTTCGTGCCGGCTACGGTGATAGCCCTGTTCCTGAATCCGCTAGCTGGCCTGCTCACCGATCGGGTGGGCGCACGCGCGGTTACGGTGACGGGCGCCGTGCTGCTCGTCGTTGGTGCGGCCTCCATGATGTTCGTGGATGCAGCGACTCCGCTATGGCTGCTGACGGCCATGCAAGCGGTACGCGCTTTGGGCGTGAGCACGCTCGTGGGGCCGTTGAACTCCTGGGGTCTTTCGGGCTTGCTTCCCGCGAACACGATGGACGGCAGCGTCTTTTTCGCCACGGCCCGCCAGGTGTGTGCCTCGCTCGGCACGGCGCTCATGATGCTGCTCGTGGTAAGCGTGCCCGCATCGCTGGCTCTGACAGGCATGGGCGGCGCGGAGGCGGCCGTGTGGGGCTATCGGGCGGCCTTTGCTCTGTCGGCGGCGCTTTCGCTGGCGGTGCTCATTGTTGCCGTTTGGAAAATCCGTTAGCGTATAATCTGCTCCGAAACGAATGGAAGTGAAAGGCGGCCTTGGTGGCGTTTCTTCTCGGTTGTGAAAAAGTGAGCGTGGAATTCCCCACGAAGACGGTGTTCGAGGGGCTGTCCCTCGGGGTGGACGAGGGGGCTCGCATCGGCATCGTGGGCCAGAACGGCGATGGGAAATCCACGCTTTTGCGGGTGCTTTCGGGCGATGTGGAAGTGGACGACGGCCGTGTCATCCGCACCCGCGGCGTTTCGGTGGGCGTACTCGGCCAGAGCGACGATTTGCGCGACGCGGACACCGTGGAGCGGGCCGTGGTGGGGGATATCCCCGAATACGAGTGGGCCGGCGACCCTCGGGTTCGCGCCATTATCGCGGGGCTGCTCGAGGATGTGGATTGGAGCGCGACGGTGGGAACCCTTTCCGGCGGCCAGCGTCGACGGGTTGATCTGGCCCGGCTGCTCATCGGTGACTGGGACGTGCTCATGCTGGACGAGCCCACCAACCACCTGGACGTGCGCGCCATCACCTGGCTCGCCGAGCACCTGAAGACCCGCTGGCGCCGCGGGGCAGGGGCGCTGCTCGTGGTGACCCACGACCGTTGGTTTCTCGACGAGGTCTGCGAGGCGATGTGGGAGGTGCACGGCCGCCGTGTCTGGCCCTTCGAGGGAGGCTTTTCCGCTTACATCATGCAGCGGGTGGAGCGGGATCGCCTGGAGGCTCTGGCCGAGCAGAAGCGCCAGAACGCCCTGCGCCGCGAGCTGGCGTGGCTATCCCGCGGCGCCCGCGCCCGGGCCACCAAGCCCAAGTTCCACGTGGCCGCCGCCCAGGCGCTCATCGCCGACGTGCCGCCCTTGCGCAACGAGCTGGAGCTCAAGCGCATGGCCATGGCGCGTCTCGGCAAGCAGGTGGTCGACCTTAAGGGCGCATCGCTGCGCTTCGGGGACCGCGTCATCTTGGACGACGTCGACTGGATCATCGGCCCGGGCGATCGCTACGGCATCGTGGGCGCCAACGGTATCGGCAAGACGACGCTTCTGCGCATCATCCAAGGGCTGCAGCCGCTCGATTCCGGGCGCGTGAAAATCGGCCAGACCGTGCGCTTCGCCGTGCTGTCGCAGCATTTGGACGAGCTGCGCAAGCTCGGCGACGACCGGGTGCGCCAGGTGATCTCGCGCTACTCGCGGCGCACAATGCTCGACGGCAAGGAGATGACACCGGGGCAGCTGCTCGAACGGCTCGGGTTCACCAAAGATGACCAGAACGAGCCGGTGTGCGACCTGTCCGGCGGCCAGAAGCGTCGGTTGGCGCTCATGCTCATCTTGCTGGACGAGCCCAACGTGCTCATCTTGGACGAGCCGGGAAACGACTTGGACACCGACATGCTGGCGGTGGTGGAGAGCCTGCTCGATGGCTGGCCCGGCACGCTTCTGCTCGTCACCCACGACCGCTACCTCATGGAGCGCGTGACCGACCACCAGTTCGCCCTCATCGACGGCAAGGTGCGCCATTTGCCCGGTGGCGTGGACGAGTACCTGAAACTCGCCGAAGAGGCCGACCGCGAAGCCGCGAAGAGCGCCGGTGGCGGCCGCGGAAATGACTCTGGGGTCGGCTCCGTAGGGGGCGACCTTGGTCGCCCCTCGCTCGCGACCTCCAGCAATCCCGGGAATGCGGCTGCCTCTTCCGCCCCCGTCCTCTCCGGCGGCGAGCAGCGCGCCCTGCGCAAGCTCATGACCTCCAACGAGAAGAAGATCGAGACCCTGAAGGGCAAGATCGAGAAGAAGCAGCTGGAAATGGCCGCCGCCGACCAATCTGACTATCTGGTGCTCACCGCCATGCAAGAGGAAATCGCCGACTTCGAAACTCAAATAGAAGCCCTCGAGCTGGAATGGTTCGAAGCCGCCGAGAAGCTGGGGGAGTAGTGGCCGCGTACAAGACCATAGCCGCTCGTGCCGAGGCCGAGATCGTCGAGAAGAAGAGCCACTTCATCGGGCGAATCGCGCCGGTCGCCACTGAGGAAGAGGCACTCGCTTTCATCGCCGAGGTGAAGGCGGCTCACCGCATGGCGCGCCACAACGTGTACGCCTACGTGCTGCGCGGCGGTCGCGTGCGCTACACCGACGACGGCGAGCCGGCCAAGACGGCGGGTATGCCGACCCTCGAGGCCATTCAACATGCAGGTTTGGAAGACGTGGCGGTGGTGGTCACCCGCTACTTCGGCGGCATTTTGCTCGGCACCGGCGGCCTGGTGCGCGCCTACACCGACGCCACGAAGGCGGCTATCGAAGCGGCGGATGTCGTCACGGTGTCGGTCTGCGTCGACATCATCCTGGAGGTGCCCTACAGCCTGTACGAGCAGCTCTGTCGCATCGCTGAGGCGGCCGGCGCGAAGCTTGCCGAGAGCGACTTCGCCGAGAACGTCCTGCTCACCTTCCGCATGCTCGACGGCACTCAGGCCCCCTTCCTGGAAAAGCTCACCGAGCTCACCCGCGGCCAAAGTGAAATCATCGTGACCGCCCCCTTCGATGCCGCGTTCTAGCAAAGGGGCGCTCTATAATGGCCCCAAGCGTTGAAAGGATTTGCATGTACGGATTGAAGACGGAGAGCTCGTTCGATGCCTCTCATTTTTTGACCGATTATCATGGGAAGTGCGAGAACCTGCATGGGCACCGCTGGCGCGTGGTGGCTTATCTGGAGGTGGAGCACCTGCAGACGGAGGGCACCTGCAAGGACATGGTGGTGGATTTCGGCGAGTTTAAAACCGAGCTGCGCGCGCTGACCGAGCGACTCGACCACCATTTCATCGTGGAGGAGGGCTCCCTTGCCCCCGACACCTTGGCGTGCCTCGAGCGCGAGGGTTTCGCCCTGTTCATTGTGCCCTTCCGCACCACGGCAGAGAACCTCGCGAAGTGGTTCTTCGACGCGCTGGCCGCCCGCGGGTTGCCCGTGGCCCAGGTGGAGGTCTACGAGACCCCCAACAACTGCGCCTACTATCGGGAGCAGCGATAGCCCATGGTGCCCGAGGAGGAGAACGACGGCCTGCTGGATGCCGAGCGGCACCAGGCGCGCCATACCATCGCCCCCCGTGCCCAGCTGTTCCCCGTGGCGGAGAAGTTCGTGTCCGTGAACGGGGAGGGCCTGGCGGCGGGGCGGCCGGCCGCTTTCATCCGGTTCGCCGGCTGCAATATGTGGTGCACCTACTGCGACACCCGCTGGGCGAACCATCCGTTGGTGGAAGTGGAAGGGTGGAGCGTGCCCGACCTGGTGGCCTGGGTGGCCGAGACCGGCGTGTCGTGCGTGACGCTCACCGGCGGCGAGCCGCTTCTGCAGCCTTATCTGCCCGATTTGGTGCAGACTCTGCTCGCGGTGGACGACCCGCGCCCTTTGCGCGTGGAAATCGAGACGAACGGTTCGCGCGACCTGAGTCCCATGGCGCACTTGCGCGAGGCGTGCGCCGAGGCGGGGCTTCCCGGCAGCCTGCACTTCACGGTGGATTGGAAGACACCCACGGCCGGCGAGGCCGTGTCCGCCGCCATGCGCCGCGAGAACTACGATCTGCTGGATACGCGCGATGCCGTGAAGTTCGTCGTGGGCACCGAGGACGATCTTGCTTTCATGGAACGCTGCGCCGACGAGGCGGGGCTGTGGGATCGCTGCTCGGTGCTGGCAAGTCCGGTATGGGGCGCCATCGAGCCGGCCGAGATTGCCGCCTATCTGATCGATCACGGCTTGGACCGCGCCCGTCTGCAGCTGCAGCTGCACAAGATCATCTGGCCCGATGAGACGCGCGGGGTCTAAAGATCCGGAAGGAACGAACCATGACCAAAACCAAAGCCCTGGTGCTGTGCTCCGGCGGTGTGGATTCCACGACGCTTTTGGCGCGGGCCGTGAGCAAGTACGGCGCGGAAAACGTGTATGCGCTTTCCATCAGCTACGGGCAGAAGCACGTCCGCGAGATTGAGGCGGCCCGCGCCGTGGCGGCCCATTACGGTGTAGAGCAGCGCTTCCTCGATTTGGGCGCCATCTTCGCCGACAGCGACTGCTCGCTTCTGGCCCATTCCGATGCAGCCATCCCCGAGTCCAGCTACGCCGATCAGCAGGCCGAAGGCGACGGCGGCCCGGTGAGCACGTACGTGCCCTTCCGCAATGGGCTCTTCCTCTCCTCGGCGGCCTCCATGGCCCTCTCGCTCGGCTGCTCGACGGTCTATTACGGCGCCCATCATGACGACTGGGCCGGCAACGCCTACCCCGATTGCTCGCTGGAGTTCGTGGAGGCCATGAATCGCGCCATCGTGGAGGGCACCGGCGGCGAGCTGTGCTTGGAAGCTCCGTTCGTCACCTGGTCGAAGGCCGACATCGTGCGCGAGGGGCTGGCCCTTGGCGTGCCCTACGAGCTCACCTGGTCGTGCTACGAAGGGGGAGAGGCGCCCTGCGGCCGTTGCGCCACCTGCCTCGACCGTGCCGCCGCCTTCGCCGCCAACGGCGTCGAAGATCCGGCTATGAGATAATCAAGCAGAGTTGAGTGTAGCGGGATGTGGGGTATTGCTCACCAAGCGAGTTCCGAGAGCGTTCGAAACAGGACTAAACGTCCTGTTTCGCCGAGCGAGGACTGTCTGAGCGACTGGGCGGTACCCCGCAGCCCGCCCCCAAGGAGTTGCTAAAGAAGAGGAGCTGGGAATGAAACCAATGGACATGGCTGAAGCGCTGTTTGGCAGCGACGATGATGCAATCGGGAAGCCCGAGGGATCGGTGGATACTTCGGCTATGGCCGCCATCGCGGCCCATCTGGCTCGCGAGGATGCCGGCCCCGCGCCAGCGACTGCTCCCGCCGCTGCCTCGGCTGGCCGCGATGAGAATGAGACTCGCGCCGGCGGCGTCACCCTGCTCGGCAACCAGCATACCCAGTACCCGACCGACTACGATCCGTCGGTGCTGGAGACCTTCGAGAACAAGCACCCGGGAAACGACTACTTCGTGAAGTTCAACTGCCCTGAGTTCACGAGCCTGTGCCCCATCACCGGCCAGCCGGACTTCGCCACCATCTACATCTCCTACGTGCCCGATGTGCGCATGGTGGAGAGCAAGTCACTCAAGCTGTACCTGTTCAGCTTCCGCAACCACGGCGACTTCCACGAGGACTGCATGAACATCATCATGAAGGACCTCATCGCGCTCATGGATCCGAAGTACATCGAGGTCTGGGGCAAGTTCACCCCGCGCGGCGGCATCTCCATCGACCCGTACTGCAACTACGGGCGTCCCGGCACTCGCTGGGAGGAAGTGGCCTGGACGCGCCTGTCCCAGCACGACCTATACCCCGAGAAAGTGGACAACCGCTAGGCGCTGTGCGACTCGCTGCCGAACGTCGATTGAAGGCTTGCGAGGAGCTGCCCGGGCGGTGCCGTGGGAAATTGCCGCGCCGCCGTCGTGCTGCGGTGACAGAATGCGAGCTTTATGCGAAAATACCTTCCGAACTACG
Organism: Adlercreutzia sp. CNCM I-6216; assembly: GCF_977113345.1. Classification (NCBI taxonomy): domain Bacteria; kingdom Bacillati; phylum Actinomycetota; class Coriobacteriia; order Eggerthellales; family Eggerthellaceae; genus Adlercreutzia; species Adlercreutzia sp. CNCM I-6216. The sequence goes on along the minus strand of NZ_CDSBIE010000009.1, from coordinate 20,535 downwards.
AAAAAGAACGCACGTAAGGTAGCTAGCACATTATGACCGCCCAATTCAGCATCCGGGAGGCCGATCCGCAGATCGTCGCGCGTCTGGCGCACGACCTCGGTCTGCCCCGCTTCATCGCGACGACCCTCGTGGCCCGCGGCATCACCACGGTGCGGGCCGCCAAGCGCTTTTTGAATCCCTCGCTGGACCGCGACTGGCGCAACCCCCTGGAAATCCCGGGGCTGGCGGAAGTGGCCGACGGACTCATCAACGCCATCCGCGAGAAGAAGCGCATCGTCGTGTTCGGCGACTTCGATTTGGACGGCATCTCCGCTACCACCGTGCTCACCCGGGGCCTACGGGCTCTCGGCGCCTGCGCCTTCCCCTTCATTCCCCGTCGCTTCGAGGAGGGCTACGGCATCACCGCCGCTGCCTTCGAGCGCGCCCGGGCCTTAGAGCCGGACGTCATCGTCACCGTGGATTGCGGCATTGCCTGCAAGAGCGAGGTGGCCGACATCCTGAAGGCAGGGGTGGAGGTCTACATCACCGACCACCACGAGGCGGCCGACCTTGTGCCCGAGGGCGTTCCCGTGGCCGATCCGAAGATGGCCGATGATTGCCCCAGCGCTATCCTCGCCGGCGTGGGCGTGGCCCTGAAGCTCGTGCAGGTGCTCGGCAGCCGCCTGGGCTTTCCGCATTTGTGGCGCAGCTACACCGACTTCGCCACCTTGGGCACCGTGGCCGACCTCATGCCCATGCGCGACGAGAACCGGGCCCTTGTGGCCGACGGCCTCACTCGCATGAACACCAATCCGCGCCCCTGCATCGCCGCGCTTCTGGCCACCACGGGCCAGGCCGGCAAACCGCTTTCGGCCACGAACCTGTCGTTCTCCCTCATCCCGCGCCTGAACGCCGCCGGGCGCATGGGCAATGCCGATTTGGCGCTTGATCTGCTCATGTGCGACAACTACGGCGAGTGTTGCGCCATGGCCGAGGCCCTGGAGGACGTGAACAACCAGCGGCGCGCCATCGAGGCGGAGTTGTCGGACATCGCGAAGGAGCAGGCCGGCAGGATCTACCACGGCCAGCGGGCGCTTGTCGTGGCCGGCGAGGGCTGGCACGAGGGCGTGAAGGGTATCGTGGCTTCCCGCCTCGTGAACACCTACGGGGTGCCGGCGCTCCTGTTCACCATCGACGGCGACGAGGCCCGCGGCTCGGGGCGCTCCGTGGGCAACGTGAATCTCTTCGAGGCGGTGGAGTCGATCTCGTATCTCACGAAGCGCTTCGGGGGCCATGGGGCGGCCGTGGGCGTCACCATCCCCACCAAAAATTTGAAGGCCTTCGCTCAGCGCCTCGACGCCTATATGCAGAAGCTGCCGGAGGCGGCCTTCCATCCGCTGACCGAGGTGGACGCGCTCGTGAGCCTGGACGAGCTGACGCTCGAATCCGTGGCGCTCGTGGAGCGGCTCGCCCCCTTCGGCCAGGAGAACCCCCAGCCCACGTTCCTGGCCCGCAACGTGACGCTCGTGAACACCCGGGCCGTGGGCCAGACCAAGGACCACTTCGCCTGCACGCTCACCAACGGGCGCGCATCGGTGGCCGGCATCATGTTCCACTGCGCCGCCATCGACGCGCTGCTCGTGAACGACGCGGTGGTGGACGCCGCCTTCACGGTGCAGATCGACGAATGGCGCGGCCGCCGCTCGGTGAAGGCCATGCTGGAAACCGTGGCGCCGGCGCGCAGCTGCTGCGCTTTGGAGGCCTGCCTCGACCCGGATGCCGTGTCGTTCACCGCCGATCTGTTCGCCGAGGCGGAAGGGGAGCCCGATCTTGCGGCCGCCGACGAGGCGCCCGAGCCGGCGCTCCCCGATCTGGCGCCCCGCCGCGCCCGGTGGGAGGAGACGGCCCGCCGCGACCCGGACGGCCTGGAGGCGGCCATTGTGAAGGCCATCATCGGCGACCGCCCGCTGCATCCGGCCCAGCGAGAGATTCTCGATCGGCTGCGGGCGGGGAAGTCCACCTTCGCCGTCATGGCCACGGGGCGCGGCAAGTCGCTGTGCTTCCAAACCTACGCCGCCTTCCGCGCGCTGACCGACCATGCCGCGAGCCTGTTCATCTACCCCTTGCGGGCGCTCATCGCCGACCAGGTATTCCATCTGCGGGCGAGCCTCGAGCGCTTCGGCATTGCGAGCGCCGTCATCACCGGCGAGTCGACGCCCGAGGAGCGCGCGGCGGTGTACGCGGGGCTGGCCGACGGGAGTCTCGATATCGTGCTCACCACGCCGGAGTACCTCATGTTCCACACCGACGAGCTGGCGGCCTCGGGGCGCGTCGGGTTCGTCGTCGTGGACGAGGCTCACCACATCGGCCAGGCCAAGGCCGGCCAGCGCGTGGCCTACACCCAGCTCGACCGGGCGCTGACCCGGCTCGGAGACCCCGTGGTGCTCGCGGTGACCGCCACGGCCAACGACGCCGTGGCCGACGACATCGATGCGGTCCTGCCCATTCAGGACTCGGTCATCGACGAGACGGCCCGCGACAACCTGTACCTGGACGACCAGCGCAACATCCCGCACCGCGACGACTATTTGGCCTCCCTGGTGGCCACGGGCGAGAAGACCGTCATCTACGTGAACTCCCGCGAGCATTCCGTGGCGCTCGCGCGCATGCTGCGCCGGCGGGTGCCGCAGCTCGCCTGCATGATCGGCTTCTACAACGCGGGGCTCTCCCGCGACGAGCGCAAGCGCATCGAAGAGCTGTTCCGTCGCGACGACCTGAAGGTGCTCGTGGCCACCTCGGCCTTCGGGGAGGGGGTCGATATTCCCAACATCCGGCACGTGGTGCTGTACCACCTGCCCTTCAGCGACGTGGAGTTCAACCAGATGAGCGGCCGGGCCGGGCGCGATGGGAAGCCGGCGTGGGTGCATCTGCTCTACGGGCGCGGGGACGCCTCCATCAACGAGCGCATCTTGGCCGACGCCACGCCGGATCATGACGTCATGGCCCAGGTGTACCGCAAGCTGCGCTCGCTGCAGCGCAACACTCCCGACGACTACTTCTGCGTGGCCGACGCCGATCTGGCCGAGGCCGCCTCCGACGCTTTCCGCGCCGTGAGCCCCACCTCGGCGGCCTGCGGCTTGGCCGTGTTCCGCGAGCTCGGGCTCATCGAGACGCGCACCGTTTACGAGGCCGGCCGCCCGCATCTGTGGGTGCGGGTGCGCGAAGGGGCGTCGAAGGTGGAACTGACCGATTCGGTGCGCTACCGCGAGGGCATCGACGAGCGCACGCTGTTCGGCGGCTTCTGCCGATGGGCGCTGGGCACCGACGAGCCCGCGCTCACGGTGCGTCTGTGCCATCCCATCGTGCCGAGGAACCGACCGGGCCAGGGGCACTAACCGATAGCGATCCGCGGACCATCCGCGTTCAGGAGAAGGGAGGCGCCCATGAGCGCCGAGAGAGACGATTCCGTCCGGGCGGCGGCCGATGCCGTCAGCGCCGGGAAGGCCACGAAAGAGACCGTGGACGCGCTTCTGGGCCGCCCGCATCCCACGGCCGATTCGGCCATCGAGCGCGGGCCCGCCACGCCCGAGAACCGCTTCGCCGAGCTGGCGCGCCTGACGAGTGCCTACATGGACGCGCCGGAGGAGGCCATGCTGCGCCGCGCCTTCGAGTTCGCCCGCGACGCCCACGCGGGCCAGTGCCGCAAGTCCGGCGAGCCGTTCATCATCCATCCCATCGAGGTGGGCATCATCCTGGCCGATCTGCGCATGGACGCCGAGACCATCACGGCGGCGCTGCTCCACGACACCGTGGAGGACACGAAGGTGACGGCCGAGGAGGTGGAGCGCACCTTCAACCCACAGGTGCGGGCGCTGGTGGAGGGCGTCACCAAGATCACCCGCATCGAGGTGGAGTCGCTCACCGACGAGCAGGCGGCCACCATTCGCAAGATGTTCGTGGCCATGTCCAAGGACATCCGCGTCATCGTCATCAAGCTGGCCGACCGTCTGCACAACATGCGCACACTGGCGGCCCTGCGCGAGGATCGGCGCATCTTCAAGTCCCGCGAGACGCTGGAGATCTACGCCCCCATCGCCCACCGCCTTGGCATCAACTCCATCAAGTGGGAGCTGGAGGACCTCTCCTTCTTCTACCTGGAGCCCAACAAGTACAAGCAGGTCTCCCGCATGGTGACCGAGTCCCGCGCCGAGCGCGAGAAGTACCTGGCCGACGTCATCGCCGTGCTCCACGAGGAGATGGGGAAGGTGGGAATTTCGGCCCAGATCATGGGGCGCCCGAAGCATCTGTACTCCATCTACCAGAAGATGACGAAGAAGGGCAAGGGCTTCTCGGAGATTTACGACCTCATCGCCGTGCGCATCATCACCAGCTCGGTGAAGGACTGCTACTCGGCCCTGGGCGCGGTGCACACGCTGTGGCACCCCATGCCCGGCCGCTTCAAAGACTACATCGCCATGCCGAAGTTCAACATGTACCAGTCGCTGCACACGACGGTCATGGGGCCGGCCGGACGTCCCCTGGAGGTGCAGATCCGCACCGAGGAGATGCACCGCAACTCCGAGTACGGCGTGGCGGCCCACTGGCGCTACAAGGAGACCGGCGCCTCGCGCCCCGGCGCCGCCGACAACCTGGATGCCCAGCTGGCGTGGCTGCGCCAGATGGTGGACTGGCAGGACGAGACCGAGGACTCCCGCGAGTTCTTGAAGTCGCTTAAGATGGACCTCGACGACACGGAGGTCTTCGTGTTCACGCCCAAGGGCGAGGTCATGAGCCTGCGCGCCGGCTCCACGCCGGTGGACTTCGCCTACGCCATCCATACCGAGGTGGGCAACCACTGCGTGGGCGCCAAGGTGAACGGCTCCATTGTGCCGCTGTCCTATCAGCTGCAGGTGGGCGACCGCGTGGAGGTGCTCACCCAGAAGAGCGCGAGCCCCTCCCGCGACTGGCTGAACATCGTGAAGACGCCCTCGGCCCGCAGCAAGATCCGTTCCTACTTCTCGAAGATCACCCGTTCCGACGACATGCAGATGGGCCGCGACATGCTCGTGCGCGAGATGCGCAAGCACGGACTGGGCCTGTCGAGCGCCCAGTCGATGCGGGCGCTGAAGCTGGTGGCCGAGGCGCTCGGCTTCAAAGACCCCGATGAGATGTACGTGCACATCGGCACGGGCAAGGAGAAGGCCCAGCACGTCACAAACCGCTTGCTGAAGATCCTGGTGGACAAGGGCAACGAAGAGGCGGAGAAGCCCACGGTGGGCACATCGGCCTCCTCCACGGGCATTATGGCCCCCATGCTCACGTCCGTGAAGCGCCCGAAGAAGCACGAGACCCACTCGTCCCAGGGCATCGTGGTGAAGGGTGTCGACGACGTGCTCGTGCGCCTGTCGCGCTGCTGCAACCCCGTGCCCGGCGACGATATCTTGGGGTTTGTGACTCGCGGCCGCGGCGTGTCGGTGCACCGGGCCGACTGTCCCAATGCGCTCGACTTGAAGCGGCATCCCGAGCGCATCATCGAGGTGGAATGGGAGGGCACGCCCACGGCGGCCACCTACCAGGTGGAAATCTACATCGAGGCGCTCGATCGCATGAACCTGCTTTTGGACGTGACGCGCGTCATTTCCGAGATGGGCGCCAACGTGCTGTCCTGCAATACCACCACTCACCGCGACGGCATGGTGGAGATGCGCTTCCTCTTCCAGCTGTCCGACTTGGCGGTTATCGAGCGCATGACAAAGCGCCTGTCCGCCATCGACGGCGTCTTCGATGCCCGTAGAATGATGCCCCAAGGATCAAGCAAGAAAGGTTGAGAAATGGCGACGGATTTGTATGAGATCAGCGGATTGTGCGTCGATGTCGAGTATATGATCATGGGCGTGCTCGCCAACAACGTGTATATCGTCTCCGACGGCGAAGGCACCATGGTGGTGGATCCCAGCTGCTCGGCTGACAAGATTTTGGCGGCTCTGGGCGAGCGCAAACTGGACGCCATCGTGCTCACCCATTCCCATTTCGACCACACCGGCGCCGCCGCCGAGCTGCGCGAGGCCACGGGTGCGCCCGTCATTGCGTCGGCCATTGACGCGCCGCTTATCGAGGAACCCTGCGACGAGGATCTCTCCACCCGGGGCGTGCCCTGCCCGGTCGACCGCACCGTGGCCCACGGCGATGTTGTGGAAGTGGGGAACATGAAGTGGAAGGTCATCGCGACGCCCGGCCACACCCCCGGTTCCATTTGCCTGTTCGATATCCCGCAGTTCGGCAACCATCCCAAGGGGCTTCCGGTGCTCCTCTCCGGTGACACGCTGTTCGCCGGCACCATCGGGCGCACTGATTTCAAGGGCGGTTCCATGGCTGACATGCGCGCTTCCTTGAAGAAGCTCGCGGCGCTGCCCGACGACACGGCGGTCCTTCCCGGCCACAACAACCTCACCACCATCGGCGCCGAGCGCCGCCGCGTCTTCGCCCTCTACGGCGACCCCGAGTAGGAGCTTTTTCAAAAAAAACACAGCAGTCTGTCTCATTGACGGCGTGTCATAGGGTAGACTTGGGCCACTGCGCATTTTCTGGGTGCAGCTTATCTGTTGGAAGGAACTCCGTGACGATCGAGTGGACCTTTTTCCTCTCCGAGCTTATGCAGAACCCCATCCTTCTGGTGGTGACTCTGCTTAATATCGGCGTTATCATTGTGAACGGCGCGACGGATGCGCCCAATGCCATCGCCACGGCGGTCTCTACTCGGGCCATGAAGCCTCGGCATGCCATCATCATGGCGGCGGTGTTCAATTTCCTGGGGCTTTTGCTCGTGTCGCTGGTCTCCACGGCGGTGGCCCATACCATTTTCTCCATGGTGGACTTCGGCGGCAACTCCCATCAGGCCCTGACGGCGCTCATGGCGGCGATGGTCGCCATCATCGTCTGGGGCGCGGCGGCCTGGTGGTTCGGTATTCCCACCTCGCAATCCCACTCGCTCATTGCCGGCCTCACCGGCGCGGCCATCGCCGTTCAGGGTGGCCTGGACGCCATCAACGGCGCCGAGTGGATGAAGGTCGTCTACGGCATCCTGCTCTCCACGCTGCTCGGGTTCGGCCTGGGCTGGATCAACTACAAGGTCATCGGCCGTATGTGCCGCAATGTGGATCGCCTGAAGGCGAACTCGTTCTTCAAGTGGGCGCAGATCTGCTCTGGCGCCGGGGTGGCTTTCATGCACGGCGCCCAGGACGGCCAGAAGTTCATGTCCATCTTCATGCTGGCCATCATGATGACCGCCGGCATGGGCATGGATCTGTCGGGCGTGGCTATGCCCATGTGGCTCATGATCTTCTGCGCCTTCAACATGGGCCTCGGTACGGCCGTGGGCGGCGAGCGCATCATCAAGTCCGTGGGCATGGACATGGTGAAGCTCGAGGCGTTCCAGGGATTCGCCGCCAGCCTCTCCACGTTCGTGAGTCTTATGCTCGCCACCTTCGGGGGCTTGCCGGTTTCCACGACGCACACCAACACGACGGCCATCATGGGCGTGGGGGCCGCGAAGAGCCCCAAGTCCGTGAAATGGTCTATCGCCATCGATATGGTGAAGACGTGGGTGCTCACCTTCCCCGGGTGCGGCATCCTGGGCTTCGCCTGTGCCAAGTTGTTCCTTATGATCCTGTAACACGAGAAGGGAAGTCCAGTGGCCAAGAAACACAAGTACGATTACTTCGACGCCTACGAAGAGCTGTCCGATCTGGCCGTGCAAGAGGCGAGCGTCCTTGTGCGCGCCATGGAGAACTTCACCGATGCCGCTGCCCTGCGCGCGGTGCTCGATGAGGCCCATGCGCTCGAGCACGCCGGCGACATGATCAACCACGACATCTACAAGCACGTCGGCAACGACTTCATGCCGCCGTTCGATCGCGAGGACATCGTGGCTTTGGCCGGCGCGCTGGACGAGATTCTGGATGAGATCGAGGACGTGCTGCAGTACTTCTACATGTTCGACATCCATCAGATTCCCGAGGACGCCCTGCGCTTCGCCACCCTCATCCGCAAGTCGTGCAAGGCCGTGGACGCCGCCATGGAGGATTTCCGCAACTTCAAGAAGTCGAAGAACTTCAAGCAGCTGGTCATTCAGGTCTCCGACAACGAGGAGGAGGCCGACGCGCTGTACGTGGAGGTCATCCGCAACCTGCATGTGAACCACGCCGACGAGCCCATGCACGTGCTGAAGTGGTCGCGCCTGTACGCCTTCATGGAGAGCTGCTGCGACGCCTGCGAGCACACCGCCGACCTCATGAGCACGATTCTGTTGAAGAATATGTAGGCTCAGGATCGGGGAATCGGTACACCTACGTAGGGGCGGCGCAAGCGCCGCCCTTTCTGCATTGGCGGACGTTCTGGCTCGGGAGTGCCGATCGAGGCCGGTCCCTACGGGGATGTCTGCAGGCCAAGCGGCGAGCTTGTTCAGTGTGCGGCGACGGTCGCCGTATTTCCGTGCAAGATTTTTCGCTAGAGAGAGCGCGTCTGGGTGATTCGTGCAGGATTTTGCGATAGGGAGACTCTAAATCGGTTGCTGGGCCGCCTTGGTCTCTCCCTATCGCAAAATCCTGCACGAATTTGGTGTCCTGGCGACGGGAGAGCGTCATGAACGCTTCTTCTGGTCGCGGGGGTTGTGCTGGGGCTTCTTCGGGTCGGGGGTTTGCGGTTCGAAGGGGTCGAAGGCCGGCTCGTCGTCGGCTTTTCGTGCCGCATCCGCGTCGGCGCCTTCCACGCCTTCCTTTTTCTCGCTTCCCGCATCTTCTGTGTCCTGGGCGTCCGCGGCAGAATCCTTCACCGCTGCCTGCGGGCCGGTGCGGCGGGGCTCGTGGTCGAGGCCGATGATGCGGTAGAGCTCGTCGCGGTCGACGAACAGGCGATCGGAGGGGTCCGGCGCCGGCTCTGCGACGTGCTCGTCCTCGTCGGCCAAGGGCACCACCAGTTTATCCATGAGCACGGTGGGTTGGAAGTGCTCACCGTCGTCGTCCATCCAACGGCCGCTCAGACGGTCGTAAAGCTTCTTGCCCTTCCTCTTGAAGCGGTCGAACTTGGTCGTGCCCTGGCGCTCGCGGGCCGTCTTGCCCATGGGCACGTGCACCTTGCGCGCGATGAAGCGCATCGGCCGCGCCACGCTTTCCACCACGGTGTCCGAGTAGTCGCGGGGCGGCTTGGTGCGCCAGCCCATGATGAGGGACAGGTAGCGCAGGACCATGATGAGGCCGGCGCACAGGATGCCCGCCGTGTCGGGCAGGATGCCGTTGGCCTTCAGCGGGCAGTAGACCATGCAGCCGATAAGAGCCGCGCTGCCGTAAATGGGGCCGGTTTGGAAGGCGACGGGCGGACGGTTCATGAGCACGTCGCGGGAGATGCCCCCGCCGATGGAGGTGATGGTGCCGAGCACTACTGAGGGGATGACGGTAAGGCCCGCCGAGAGGCTCTTCGACGCGCCGATGATGGCCCACAGGGCTACCGAGATGTTGTCCAGGAGGTCGACGATGGGGTCCAGGTAGGTGGCCAGCTTGCCGAAGTAGAACACCGCCACGCCGGCCAGGGCGCAGGAAAGGAGAAACCAAGGGCTTTGGAAGGCGTACAGGCCGTAGTTCTGCAGCAGGATGTCGCGGATGATGCCGCCGCCCATGCCGGTGATGCAGGCGATGGCCACGGTGCCGAAGATGTCGTAGCGGGCGCGCACGGCGGACATGCCGCCGGACAGGCCGCCGGTGACGGTGGCGGCGAACTCGAACCAGAAGGGGAGGTCGAAGGCGGTCTCGAGGGTCATGGGCGTTCCTACCGATTCCGCACGTCGGGGACGTCGTCGCCGGTCGCGGCGTCTTCCACGGCCACGACGAGGGCCACCACGGGCTCGCCGTAGAAGTTCACGTCGGCGGTGAGGCGGTGGGAAGCGGCCAGGTCGAAGTCGTCGGCATCCATGGCCTTAATGGCGTCCAGGGCGCCTGCGCGCGCCTGGTCGTACAGATCCCAGAAGCTGGCGCGGCTGACGGCCTCGGTGGCCGGATGGCGCCAGGGCGCGCGCTCGTCGTTGGCGAAGGCGGAAGTGGCGCGCTCGGCGGCTCGGTGGCTCATGGCCCCGGTCATGGCATGGGGGCGCACGAGGCGCTCGGCAGCGGAGAGCACGGCGCGCTTGGCGCCGGTGGGGGAGTAGAGGGCCCGCTGGGCCGCGCGCTCGGCCCGCACGGCGCTTTTGAACATGCCCTTGGGCATGGCGAGGCCGAAGGCGTCGTCGACGGCTCCGGCGTACAGGCGGCCCACGGTATCCAGCATGCTGTCGCGGCCGCGCAGCACCGAGGTGGCGGGGTGGTAGGTGGCCACGGTCTCGCCGCGCTTGGCCGTCAGCACAAGCTCGTCCAGCTCGGTTTCGATAACGGCGTGCACCTCATGGGCATCCTCGGTCGTGAGGCCTTCCACGCCGGCGCCGCACAAGGCGTTCACCTGGCTTATGACGAGTGGATGCACCGTGCTGTCCAGCAGGTAGTGGCACACATAGCCCAGCGCGTAGGCGCGTCCGACGGAGCGCTCCTGCGCCGGCAGCTCGCGCACAGCGCTCTTCAGGGCCACGAGGAATTCTGCCGGGCGCGTCCGATGCAGCGTTGAGGCCAGCTTTCCCACGCGGCGGTAGCGCGGATCGGGCGCGACGAAGAACAGAGGATCGGGGCCCTGGTTGCCCAAAAGGAAGGCCTCGGCCGCATCGCGGGAACCTCCGATGGTATCGAAGGTCTTGCCGTACACGTCTTTCCCGAACAGGTCGTGCGTGATGATGGCCGGCATGGCTTCTCCTCTCCGATGGCGTTGCCCGATGTTGAATGCAAAGCGATCATGATAGGTACACAGGCCATCATAAACAATGGTGCGGCCGCCAGCGGACGGTGGGTGTCGTCCGTCGGAAAACCGACATACTAGGTAGACGGAGCAGACGGTGCTCCTTTGGCGAGCTGGCCGGCGTCACCTGGCGGGGTGGCCGGGGGTGCCTCGGCGGGGTGGTCGGCATCCCCGGGGCCGGATGGCCGCTCGCCGCCCGTGGCCGCTGATGGCATTCCGACCGAAGATGCGCCCGTACGGGCTGCGCTCGCCCTCATTGACCTTGCAACTTTGCTATAGTGGTGCCCACTTGCATTTTCGACTAGTTCCGTATCGAAGGAGAGCAAGCGCAATGGCTCTGATCGTCGCGAAATTCGGGGGCACGTCGGTTGCCTCCCCCGAGCGCATCAAAAACGTCGCCAAGCGCCTGGTGGGCATGCGCCAGCGCGGGGACGAGGTGGTGGCCGTGGTGTCTGCCATGGGCAAGACCACCGACGAGCTCATGGGGCTCGCCTCCGCCATCACGACGGCGCCGCCGGCCCGCGAGCTGGATCGGCTGCTGTCCACCGGCGAGCAGGTTTCCATGACGCTTCTGGCCATGGCCATCGAGGCTTTGGGCTACAAGTCCATCAGCTTCACCGGCCGCCAGGCGGGCATCGAGACCAACGGCACGCACAACAAGGCGCGCATCGTGAAGGTGCACAACGAGCGCATCTTAGACGCGCTGGACGATGGCGCCATTCCCGTGGTCGCCGGATTCCAGGGCATCGACGCCAACGGCGACATCACCACGCTCGGTCGCGGCGGGTCGGACACGACGGCGGTGGCCATCGCCTGGGGCATTAATGCCGACGTCTGCGAGATCTACTCCGATGTGGACGGCGTCTACACCACCGACCCGCGCATCGCGCCCCGGGCCCGCAAGCTCGATTCCATCTGTTACGACGACATGCTGGAGCTCTCCAGCGCCGGCTCGGGTGTGCTGCAGAGCCGCGCGGTGGAGTTCGCCCGCAAATGGAAAGTGGTCATCCATTCTCGCTCCGCATTCTCGGAGGCCGAGGGAACCTATGTCAAGGAGGAGTACGAAATGGAAGAAGCCGTCATTACCGGCATCGCCAGCGACACGTCGGAAGTGAAGGTGACCATCCGCCAGGTGCCCGATGCGCCGAACGTGGCCGCTCGCGTGTTCGGGGCGCTGGCCGCTGCCAACGTGAACCTGGACATGATCATCCAGAATGTGTCCGAGGCCGGCTTCACCGACATCTCCTTCACGACTCCCGGGGCCGATCTGCCCCGCGCCAAGGAGACCATGGAGCGCATCGTGCCCGAGATCGGCGCTCGCGAGTTCATCGTCGACGAGGACATCGCGAAGGTGTCGCTGGTGGGCACGGGCATGAAGTCGTCGCCGGGCGTCGCCTCGCGCACGTTCCAGACTTTGGGCGACAACAACATCAACATCGTGGCCATCTCCACCTCGCCTATCCGCCTGTCCATGATCGTGGACGCGGCCCAGGCGGTGCAGGCCGTCCAGTGCCTGCACACCGCCTTCGGGCTCGATTCCGACGACGTGTTCGTGGAAACCCAGCTTTCAGCGGAAGAGATCGCCGCCAAAATGAAGAAAGGCCGTTGATGTTCCGCCATTGCTGACGCAACGTCGGGAACGCCGACGCTGCGGTTGCGACTGCGCCTGGCCTTGGCCCTTGTTTTGGGCTCGGCGTTGCGCGAAGGCAACTTGGCCCAAAGGCGGCCCAATTCCAGGCACCTGTCGCAACCTCGCTGACTTCCTTGGGCGAACTTGTGATTCGTTTCTAGCTAATCCCGTAGGGGGCGACCTTGGTCGTCCCTCCCAACCAAGTGAGATATTCATTCGAGAAGAGAAAGAGAACCAACATGACTTGGACGAAGGAAATGCCGGCAAACCCCGTGGTGGCTGTGGCCGGAGCGACGGGTGCGGTGGGGCAGGAGTTTTTGCGCGTGCTGCACGACGTGGATTTCCCGGCGAGTGAGGTTCGCGCTCTTGCGAGTGCGCGCTCGGCTGGCAAGAAGGTGCCCTTCGAGGGGTGCGGACTCGTGCCGGCCGGCGAGCTTACCGTGCAGGAGATGACGCCGGAGTCCTTCGAGGGCGTCGACATCGCGCTGTTCTCAGCCGGCGCCTCCGTGTCCAAGGAGATGCGCGAGGCGGTCACCGCTGCCGGCGCCGTCATGATCGACAACTCCAGCGCCTTCCGCATGGATGAGGACGTGCCGCTGGTGGTGCCCGAGGTGAACCCCCAGGACGTGGCCTGGCATTCCGGCGTCATCGCGAACCCGAACTGCTCCACCATCCAGATGGTCGTCGCGCTGAAGCCGCTTTACGACCTCTCCCCCATCAAGCGCGTCGTGGTGTCCACCTACCAGGCTGCTTCCGGTGCCGGCGCGCCGGCCATGGCCGAGCTGTACGACCAGACCCGCGCCTTCCTGGACGGCACTCCCGAGGACGAGTTGGAAATCTCCGCTTTCGCCCACCGCATCGCTTTCAACACCATTCCGCATATCGACGTCTTTTTGGACGACGGCTCCACCAAAGAGGAGTGGAAGATGGTCGTCGAGACCAAGAAGATCATGGGCGACCCCGCCATCGAAGTGGCGGCCACTTGTGTGCGCGTGCCGGTGCTGCGCTGCCACGGTGAGGCCATCAACGTGGAGTTCGCCGATGAGGTGACCGTGGAGGCGGCCCGCGCGGCGCTCGAGGCGGCCCCCGGCGTGGAGGTGATGGATGACACCGCGAACAAGGTGTACCCGATGCCTGGTCTGCTTGCTGGCACCGACGGCACCTTCGTCGGACGTCTGCGCAAGGATCCGACCGTGCCCCACGGCATCGCCTTCTGGGATGTGGCCGACCAGATCCGCAAGGGAGCGGCCCTGAACGCCGTGCAAATCGCCCAGCTGCTTCTGCCGTAGAACAGGCGTCATCCTGAGCGAGCGAAGCGAGTCGAAGGATCTCCAATGGAGTCCCGCTATGGGGCTCCATTTTTCTGCGCGGGCCCGTGCGGCGGCATTGTGCCTACTGGGTCTCGGACAGTCATCGGTCTTTTGCGCGTATCTCGCCCGCGCCGCCTATCGCGATGATCCGAACGACTGATGGCCCGCTCGGTCAACGAACCCCTCGGTTTCTGCATGAGATCTCGAGTTATAAGCGTCTCGGGAGTTGCTGAGGGGCCGGCGCGAAAGCACCGCAGTTCTGCGCGCTTCTCTGAACTGGTGTTTTCCAAAAGTCCTTTCTAGCTGTGATCTTTCTTGGAAAGAGATGACGCTTATAACTCGAGATCTCATGCAGAAAAGGGCATCTTCGTTGACTGAACCCGTCGGCAATCACTCTGCGTGAACCGCCAATGTTCTCAGGACGGTCGTTGCGCTTCGTTTTCCCGTGAGCGAGGACGGTTCGTGCGAGCTACTTCTGCCAAGCAGTTCAGGCCTTCTTTCAACGTGCAAAGGCGCGGTTGCGATAAAAGTAACTGTTCTGCTCATGAATGTCGGTTCGGCAGATTTACCGCATGTACGCCTCGCGACAGCTAAAGCCTGTTATCTTGCAGCACATGGAAGTGATCTTCAGTCATACAACAGCTTTGGATTTTCTCAGGATGTGGTCGTGCAATCATCCTCTGGCTTTGCGTGCCTTCCACGATCTGCGTTCGCGTGATGTGGGGCACCTTCCTTCCTCCCATTTGAAGGGCTTCAGCTCGCTTGCCCGTGCCGCAGATACCGAGGCTGCTGTTCGTGCGGCCATCGAGAGTGCGAAAAGGCCCAGCCTGAAGCGAATGCTCGAAGAGCTATGGGGCAACGCCACGGTCGAGCGCCCTCTTCACGTTCTCGCGCGGCCCAAAATCGGGCGTCATTCCACGAAGCGTGTTTGCTTCCATCAGCTTGCTGCGCCGCTGCTGCGTGGGGCCTTTCTCGAAATCGCTCCCGGCGTGGCCGTATGCTCTCCTGAACTTGTGTTTGTCCAACTGGCCGAAACCCTCCCTATGGGCGAGCTCATTGCTTTGGGATATGAGTTTTGCGGATGCTACCCCCTTGAGGCGAATCGTTCGGGCGCGCTCGTGCGGGCGCAGCTTACAACGCCGGCCCGACTCTCCGCGTTCGTTAACCGCGTCGAGCGCATGAAAGGCCTGCGGAAAGCGCGCATCGCTGTTCAGTTCGTCTACGCGAAATCTGCTTCTGCCAAGGAGACGGAAATGGATGCGTTGCTTATGACGCCCATGCGGTGGGGCGGTTTGAGCCTGCCTCCGGCACTCGCCAACGAGCCGGTTGCGCTTTCGGAGGAGGCGGCGCGCATCGCACGGGGCGATCGGGTGGTATGCGACCTTCTGTGGCCGCAGGCCCGCGTTGCGGCGGAGTACGACGGCCTTGCCTTTCATGGCGGGCGACATCAGCAGGCGCGTGATTCCCGGCGCCGCGACGCCCTCATCGCCGATGGCTTCGATGTTGTAACGGTTACGTCTTCGCAGATCGATAGCGTCTCAGAGTTCATCGAGATAGCCGACGCCCTCTCGCGCAAAACAAGAGGCAGAACTCCTGTGCGCCCTGTCTCGTTTCTCGACCGCCATCTGCAGCTTCGCCACGAGCTGCGCGCATTTCACCACCAGCACTTTCCGCCAGTCTCCCCCTCAGAAGAGGGCGACGCGTAGCTCACGTTCGCAACCCGTGCGGCCTGCTGAGATGGGTCAAGCAAGAAGGCGCTTCGTGCGGCCGAGTTCGGGATGGGTGCCGGAGCATCACTTGCAGATGATCATCGGCCTTCGGTCGACGAGCTGCCCTGAAATTGCAGCAGATCGCGAGTTGTAAGCGTCCGATGTCGAGATGCCGAACGGAATCTTTTTGATCTGAAGAGCGTGACCTGGGGGTTTGCTGAAAAGATCCTTCGAAGTGCCTCAATGGGCTGCTCGCAGACGCTTATAACTCGAGATCTCGTGCAGAAATTGGAGGGTTCGTTGACTGAACCCAATGCGAGTCGCGGAATCGCCGCAGGCTCCTTCTCAGATTGCCTCGGACTTGTTGCGAAAGACGGCGCGGACGAGGTATTCCACGTTGCCTTCGGGGCCGGTGATGGGGGATTCGACCACCCCGGTTGCGGTGAACCCTGCGGCGGCGAGGGCGGCCTTTACTTCCTCCACAGTGCGCAGTCGCACTGCCTCATCGCGGACGACGCCCCGGTCGGTCTCGTCGTGGGCCGATTCGAACTGAGGTTTCACCAGGCCGATGAAGATCGTGCCCGGGCGGCTGAAGCGGGGAAAGAGGGGGGCGAGTGCTGCCAGGCCGATGAAGGATACGTCGATGACAATGAGGTCGAAGGGTGCGCCGACCTCGGCGGGATCGGCGTCCTTGATGTTCGTGCGCTCGAAGACGGCCACTCGCGGGTCTTGGCGGATCTTCCAGGCGAGCTGCCCGTAGTTCACGTCGAGGGCCGCCACGCGCGAGGCGCCCGCCTGCAGCAGGCAGTCGGTGAAGCCGCCGGTGGACGAGCCGATATCCAGGCAGTTCATGCCGGCGACGTCCTGCTTGAACGCGTCCAGCGCCCCCTGGAGTTTCTTGCCGCCGCGGGAGACGAATTGCTTGCGGCCGCGAATGAAGATGTCGGCTGTGGGCGCGACCTTTATCGCGGCGCTCGTGGCGTACACGTCGTCTACCCGCACCTCGCGCGCCATCACGGCCCGCAGCGCGGTCGCGCGGTCGGGAAAGTCTCCCCGTTCTACCAGCAGGTCGTCCAGGCGTATTTTCTTGGGCTTAGCGTTCATGGCGACCATTATACGCGAGTCGGCTGCCTCGTTTGCACGCCGCGTAAGTGCTGTCGCGAAACGGCTGCGGAAATGTCCTCCTCAGAAGAAGAAACCTTGTGGCCAAGATGGGCTGTCCGGCACGCGAGGAGCGCTCACTGCTAGCGTATCAGCAGCTCGCGGCTTGTGGAGGCGATGTGCTCCGCAAGCTCTGCGCGGTCGATGCCCTTCAGCTGCGCGATGCCGGAAAGGGCGTTGTTCAGCTCGGCGCGCCAAACTTCGGCGGGTAGGTTGTCGTCCTTGCGGGCGGGCATGTCGGTTTCCAGGAGTAGCTGACCTAGGGGAATCTGCCGGGCGTATTCGCGTCCGCGCCGCGACGCCAGCATGCGCGGCCCCACCGAAAAGAGGCAGCCAAGCTTGACGGCTCGATGCAAATCATCGGAAGTGCCTGAGAACCAGTGAAAGATCACGCGATGCAGCGCAAAGGTGCTGGCTTGTTCGAGCGCATCGAGTGCTGCTGCGGCGGCATTGATGGCGTGGATGGAGATGAGCTTCGGCGCAGTGTCGGTGGCACTGCGGGTGAGGGTGCCTTCGCTGGGTGGGTTCGCCTCGGGGCTCGTGGTTGCGATACAGGTTCGGTTTTGCCCGCTGGTTGCTGTCGCGCCTTCGGGATTGGTGGGTGCCAAGGGCGCTGCGGACTCGTTGCATGTGGCCAGAATACAGGCGAAAGCGCTCGTCTGCAGGGCACGGCTCTCTTCCGTATCGCGCGGGCCGGCGAAGTCGAGCCCGATCTCCCCGATGAATCGGGTCGTGCGCGCAAGCTCGCAGAACCGGGCCAGCTCGGTTTCGCCCACGCGCCCGTCGGCGATCCACCAGGGGTGTGCGCCCAGGGCCACAGCGACGTTCGGCGCATCGGCCAGGGCTGCGCGCAGCTGCTCGTATTCCGTCGGCTCCACCGTGCACGAGAGCGCGCCGATGCCCGCTTGCGCCCCCTCAGCCGCTACGGTGGCAGGTGCGGGTGCAAATCCCACATGGCAGTGCATATCGTAGAGTTTTTCCATGAACAGCAGCATACCACGGCCGAAGGGGTCGCCGCGAAATCGATGAAAACATGGAAGGTAGCGCAGCGTTAAGCGCGAGGCGGATGGCGGCAGTCAGATTTGGGCTGGCATGCAGAGGCGCAGTCGGGCCGAGGCGTCCTGGGAGAACTCCGCGGCGAGTCCGCGCGCGTCAGGCGGCTGTCTCGTACGGGTCGCGCGCAGCTCGCCGATTCTGTGGGCACGCCGTGGCAAGTGGGTAACGGATGCCGTCATGCCGTTAAAGAGGTTGACGTGCGGCCCGGGTGTTCTAGAATCGACAACCGTACGGAACATACGACGATTTGCAAAGGAAGCGATCGATTTTATGGCGGAGCTACTCGAGGCCATCATGCTCATCTGCTTCGGTCTGTCATGGCCGTTGAACGCGTACAAGAACTATCGAGCCGGCACAGCGGTTGGTACCAGCTGGCAGTTCATCGCGCTGATCACTGCCGGTTACTTCGCCGGTATCGCGGCCAAGTTCGTTTCCGGCAACCTCAACTGGGTGCTGATCGTCTACTTCATCAACGTGGTGTGCATTGCCGCCAACTGGCTCGTCTACTTCCGCAATCGCCGCCTGGACGCGCAGCGCTCAACCGAGGTGGTCATGGAGGAAGAGTCTTTCGTCGTGGTGGCCTAGGCTGTCACTGTCCTCTACTCCTCGTCGAAAGGCATCTCTTGTATCCTTGAAGCGCCGTAGTCTCTCCTGCCTCTCTAGATGCAGAAGGTTCAGTGCGCGCTGACGCAATTATGCGCGAGGGACGGAAGCAGCATTTAGCTGGCAGCTAATGCGGAGGACTCCGCGACTCTTTAGAATAGGATGGATTTGAGTCGCGTTTGCGTTTCTGCGACACTCCCATTCTTTTCTGATGGTTCGGATATACCGATCGAGCTTGATTGGAGTATGCCATGCTTATTAAATGTCCCGAGTGCGGCGCCGATGTGAGCAACAGGGCTTGCGCTTGTGTAAAATGCGGATGCCCGCTTGGGGGCGATGCCGATGAGGGTAGTGGGACAGTGATTGTCTACGGGCTCTCGCAAATGAACCTCATAGGCGGCTCCCTCAAGATATACGCTAATGGCGTTCATGCGGGCACGGTTAAAAAACATGGCGTACTTGAGTTCTCAATCAGAGAGAATTCCATCATCACTGCAAAATGCGGCATTAATCCTAGCAAAGGGGTCATTGAGGTCAAAGTTGGAAGAACCACCAAAATCAAGTACGATTACAATCGTATAACTGGTTGCTTGGTCCCCCAGATTGTCGATGAGGTTGTCAACCGGCCGGCGTTTTGAGTCTGGGGCGTATTCTGGGAAAGATATGAAGTTTGTGGGAGTTGCGGGCAAGCAGAGAAAAACGTATATCGTCATTTGGCAAGAAACCCGTGGAGAGAATGGGGGTCGGTATGGACGGGAAGGATGTTGCAGAGGCAGTAGCAGCTGTGGCGGCAATGATGGGTAAGATTCAGAATCCGAAGGTCAAAGCTGCTGCAAAGGTGGTGCATAAGGCCGCTCCTGCGGTTGCGGTGGCTGCGCAGGTTGCTCCTGCAGCCGCCAAGGCGGCGGCACCAGTCGTAAAGAAGGCCGGTCGTGCTGCAGCTGGAGCAGCTGGCGCCGCGAAGGACAAAGTTGTTGAAGTTGTCGGAGACGGCAGGGATAAGATGAGGGAAAAAAGCCGAGCAGCCTCTGAGAGAAAGCAACAGCAGATGGCACAAGTTGAGGCTCGGAAGGAATTGCTCGCGTGTGCTCCGGTGGTTATCGACGCTAAGACGCTGAAGCACGACTCTGGGGATTGCGGAGATGTAAGCGCAGGTCGGTTTGTCAGCTTCCCCGGCTGCTACGTCGCGATAACCTATGGGGAAAAGTTTAGCGGGAAGCATATTGCCGAATATCGCGAGGCTCGTGTGTTCTATTCCGATAATATGGGACGCTCGATCATCGATGATATAGAAGGGCGAGGAGATGCCGACATCTACGCAGATGTAAAGTATGGCCAGGGTGTCAGATTCTACCTATTCCCTTGTGATGAGGAGAATTCTGCCAAGCTTTTAGAGTCTTTGTCGCAAGTGCTGGTCGAAGACGACAGCGTAGAAGCGCGCGCCTGATGTCTATTATCGCGAACATAATCTGGATCATCTTCGGCGGGCTGGTCACGGCGATTGGGTGGTGTCTTGCGGGGATTGTGTTCTCCATCACCATCATTGGCATTCCGCTCGGACGGCAGTGCTTTAAGATGGCATCGCTCACGCTGGCGCCCTTCGGGAAGACGATCGTCTACGGCGGCGGTGCGCCGTCGCTTATCGCCAACATATTCTGGCTCATCTTGGCCGGCCTGCCCATGGCGGTTTCCTACGCGGTGCTCGGTGTTCTCTACTGCATCACCGTCATCGGTATCCCCATTGGCCTCCAGTGTCTTAAGATGGCGAAGCTGTCGCTTTTGCCCTTTGGCGCGCAGGTGATGTAGCCGTCGCACGATATGGCGGACGGCGGTGGGGGCGTGCTCGCCCGATTTAGGCTGCCTCGGGGTTCTCGTTCGGCCCTAAATCCTCGGGGACGGTTTGCTCCTCGAACTCGGTCTGCTGCACCTTCTCGGCCTGGGTGGGGTTCATCCAGTCGCCGGCGGCGGCGAAAGCGATGCAGAGCGCGATGACCGCCACGATGGCGATGATCGCCCATATGAGCCCGGGATGCTTGCGCGTGTTCGCTTTGGGGCCGCCCTCGTCTACCTCGAACTCCTGCATGGCGGGGAACTCCGGATCGTCGGCCGACGATTCCAGGGTAACGTACAATCTCTTGCGCACTTTCACAGCAGCATAGCCTAGATACCAAAAGACACGGCTCCGGCCTTCGGTATGATTCGAGTTGTCTAGATTCGA
>NZ_CDSBIE010000008.1:0-139813 GCF_977113345.1 Adlercreutzia sp. CNCM I-6216 | reverse complement strand
GGTCGAGGAGGTATCTGGACGTGTCGCTGCTGGACGAGTGATCATGCCGACGGCTGGCGGTCGCCTGCTGGAATTTGCGCAAGATTATTGACAGTACCGATTCCAGCACGGTCGGCTCCTCTGCGGCCAGCGGGTCGCGCTCGGCAAAGGTCTCCTTACGTCCCTTGGGGTGCTTGGGGGCCGTATCGTGCTCTAGTTCCCGGGCTTTATGGTCGCTCATAACGGGTCCTCTCTCAACGATGGCATGGGGCGGAAGCGTTGGTGCGCGACGTCGGCTCCGGGCGCCTTCCCGCTTGTCCACGCCGGTTCCTTTCGCTTTCATGGTAGAGCGCGGGGCCGCGAAGGGCGCTGGCGCGGGCGAGCAGTGGGGAATTGTTGGGGAAACTGCTTCACTTTCGTTGAAATTCGCCCTCGGGGGATGATGCCGCCGGCCGCTCAGGGATGATGCGCCCGTCCTCGGGGCAGCTATGGTAGGAAGCGACAAGCCACGCGCTCGCGCGAGAGAGCGGCCGAGCATTGCGTCCCGGCCGCTTCCCGTCGCGCGCCGCTTCGCAGAAAGCCCTGTCCCGAAAGCGAGGAGCCCCATGACCGATCTGTCCCTCTCCGCCCGCACCCGCCGCGTGCCGCTCGGCGCGGCCCTTCGCGCTGCGGGTGCCGCTGTGCTCGCGCTGGCCTTCACCGTCGCGCTGGCCGTCTGCCTGTCCGCTCTCACCGGCTGCTCGTCCGACGAGGCCTCCTCGGCGCAAACCGGCGGCGAGAAGGCGACCGAGGGCGCGCCCACGGCCGAGGCTGGCGTGCTTATGGTGGCCTCGGCGCTCAACAGCGAGCCCTACGAGCAGGCAACCAGCACAAGCCAGATCGGCTTTACCGTGGAGCTGCTCCGGCTGGTGGGCGAGCGCGCCGGGCTGGACGTGCAGTTCGCCAAGGCCGTGAACCACAAGGACGCCGACCAGAACATCACCCCCGGCCGCCCCGAGGACGTCGCCGCGAAGGTGGCCGCGGGCGAGGCCGACCTGGGCGCGTCGTCCATTCCCGCCGATGCCGCGCTCGAGGGCGTGGCGCTTTCCGAGCCCTACCTGCATGCCGACTACGCCGTGGTCACGAAGATGGACACCGGCCACGACGACCTGGCCAGCATCCAGGATGCGGGCACCGTGGTGGCCGTGCAGAACGATGCGGCCATCGCCGCCTGGGTGGCCGAAAACCTGCCCGAGGCCGAGGTGGTTGCCTTCGAGGACGGCATCGAC
Source organism: Adlercreutzia sp. CNCM I-6216 (assembly GCF_977113345.1). Classification (NCBI taxonomy): domain Bacteria; kingdom Bacillati; phylum Actinomycetota; class Coriobacteriia; order Eggerthellales; family Eggerthellaceae; genus Adlercreutzia; species Adlercreutzia sp. CNCM I-6216. The sequence continues at coordinate 138,566 of NZ_CDSBIE010000008.1, read as the reverse complement.
GCCCTTATGGAGCTGAACTCCGAGCGTGCCCAGGCCGCCATCGTGGACGAGCCGCGCTTCCGTCGTTACGTGCAGGTGAAGGAGCCGCACCTGCAGGCGGTGGAGCTTGTCGCCTCCGACAAGGACTACGCCTTCGCAGTGGCCGCCGGCAACGAGGCGCTGCTTACGGCGGTGAATGAGGCCCTGACCGCCCTGCGCGCCGACGGTTCCTACGACGCCCTGTACGATTCCTGGTTCGGCGACGCCGGCATTGCCAACGAGGCCGCCGCATCTCGCGAAAAGGGCACGGGGAACGCCCCCGAGGCCGTGCAGGACTCCACCGGCGCCTAGGGCCTTCGCCGCCGCGCTTGCCTTGCCGGACGCTCGTTTATCGAACAGGTGGTGAAGCCTTCGTGGCCTTTGGGGCCAGAAGGCCGCGCACAGGATAGAATAGGGGAGCCGCTCTCGGGCGGCTCTTTTCATGCTCGCCGCCGGGGTTCTCGCCTCGGCATCGCGCGGGCAGCGAACTCCGCGAACGTTCCACCCAACGGCGAAGGATGCAACCGTGCCCATCGACATCGACACCTTGAACGGCCCCCAGCGCGAGGCGGTCGTCACCACCGAAGGTCCGCTTCTGGTGCTGGCTGGCGCCGGCTCCGGCAAGACCCGCGTGCTCACCTACCGCATCGCGAATATCCTCGATCAGGACCTGGCCGCGCCCTGGGAGATCTTGGCCATCACCTTCACCAACAAGGCGGCCGCCGAGATGCGCGAGCGTTTGGCGCAGCTCGTGGGCACGCGCTCGCGGGGCATGTGGGTGTCCACCTTCCACTCCATGTGCGTGCGCATTCTGCGGGCCGATGCCGAGCGGCTCGGCTTCACGAAGAACTTCACCATCTACGATACCGACGACCTGAAGCGCCTGTACAAGGACATCATGGTCGAGCTGGACATCGATCCGAAGCGCTTTCCCGTGAACCAGCTGATGAACCGCATCTCCCAGGCGAAGAACGACCTCGTTACCCCCGGCAACTTCGACGCCCACGACCCGGTGGGCAAGGTGGCCGAGCGCGTGTACGAGCGGCTGCAGGAGCGCCTTCGGGCGGCCAACGCCTTCGATTTCGACGACCTTCTTCTGTACGGCTACCTGCTGTTGAAGAACCACGAGGACGTGCGCGAGGCCTATCAGGACCGCTTCCGCTATCTTATGGTGGACGAGTACCAGGACACCAACCGCGCCCAGTACGCCATCACCCAGCTGCTCGCCGCCAAGAACCGCAACATCATGGTGGTGGGCGACGACGACCAGTCCATCTACTCCTGGCGCGGCGCCGATCTGCGTAACATCTTGGAATTCGAAAGCGACTACCCCGAGGCCAAGGTGGTGAAGCTGGAGCAGAACTACCGCAGCGTGGGCAATATCCTCGCCGCCGCCAACGCTGTCATCGCCAACAACCAGCATCGCAAGGAGAAGCGCCTGTTCACGGACTCGGGCGACGGGGAGAAGATCTCGGTGTATCTGGCCACCGACGAGCGCGACGAGGGCCGCTGGATCGCCGGGGAGATCGACCGGCGCCGGGCCGAGGGCACTTCCTACAACAACATGGCCGTGTTCTACCGCACCAACGCCCAGTCGCGTATGCTCGAAGATATGCTGTTGCGCGCCGGCGTGCCCTACCGCATCGTCGGGGGCACGCGCTTCTTCGATCGCGCCGAGATCCGCGACGTGATGGCCTACCTCACGCTGGTGGTGAACCCGGCCGACGACATCGCGGCCAAGCGCGTCGTCAACGTGCCGCGCCGCGGTATCGGCAAGACCACCATCGAGCGCATCGACCAGTACGGCCGCGAGATGAACATGCCGTTTCTCACAGCGGCCGAGCTGGCGGTGGTCGATCCGGACATCCGCGCCTCCACCCGCAATGCCGTGGGGGAGTTCATCCAGGTCATCAAGGACGGCGCCACCTACGTGGGCGATCTGCGCAAGGTCGTGGAGATGATCATCGACAAGGCCGGCCTCATTCGCGCCCTGCAGGACGAGGGCACCGACGAGGCGCGCGGGCGCGTCGAGAACATCCAGGAGTTTCTGGGCGTTGTGGACGAGTTCGTGCAGACCCACGATGCGGAGGAGTCCGACTTCGCCGCGCCGACGGTGGGCGAGGACGAGTCCGCCGAGCCCGTGCGCGTACTGCGCGGCGACTCGCTGGCCGATTTCATCGAATGGGTGCGCCTGCGCACCGATCTGGACACGGTGACCGAGGACGGGCAGGCCGTCACCCTCATGACCGTGCACTCGTCCAAGGGCCTGGAATTCGACTGCGTCTGGGTGGCCGGCATGGAGGAGACCCTGTTCCCCCACATGAACTCCGTGGGCGACGCGGCGGCCGTGGAGGAGGAGCGGCGCCTCGCCTATGTGGCCATCACTCGCGCCCGCAAGCGCCTGTGCCTTACCTGCGCCCAGCAACGGCAGATTTTCGGCCAGACGCACGCGAACCCCGTCTCGCGCTTCATCGGCGAGATCCCCAGCGAGCTGCGTCAGACGAGCGGGCTGGGCTCGGCGGGCTTTTCCGGGACCGGTTGGGAGAAGCGCGGGAGCCGTCGGGGCATCGCCGGTTCGGGCACCGAGGCGGGGGAGGGCCGCGTGTTCGGGCGCTCGAGCGCCTCGGGGGCGCAGGGGCGCTCGTTCGCCGAGTACCGCGCGGCCACGGGTACGGGGCGTGCGGCCGGCAGCGTCGGCGGCGCATCCCGCGGCGGTTTGGGCTCGGGCTCGGGCCGCATTGGCGCAGGGGTGAACCCGAATGAGGGCAAGAAGGCCGCCGCGCAGGCGACGTTCGCTGCGGGAGATGCCGTCGACCACAAGACCTTCGGTCGCGGTACCGTGGTGAAGGTCGACGGCGACACCCTGCACGTCAAGTTCGCCAAGACCGGCCAGACTAAGAAGCTGCTGAAAGACTACGCCCCCATCGTGAAGATCGGGTAGGCGCCCTGCCAAGAAGACGGCGGCCCGGATCGCGTCGATCTGGGCCGCCGTGCTGGAAGCGTCTGTCGCGTTACCCTAGCACCCCGCGCAGAAGGCGCAGGCGGACGGGGCCTTGGCGATGCCGCCGAGGGCCGTCTCGCGCAGTTCGGGGGGAAGGCCCCGGCCCACTTCGTCCATGACGGCCACGGCCTCGTCGAAGCTGATGAGGTTCTGGACGCCGGAAAGGGCGATCTGGGCGCTGACGAAGGCGACGGAGGCCGCCGTGGCGTTGCGCTTCTGGCAGGGCACTTCCACAAGGCCGCCCACCGGGTCGCATACCAGGCCGAGCAGCGACATCATCACGTTCGCGCCGGCGGCCAGGCAGCGGTCGGGGGCACCGCCGGCAAGCGTGACGGCCGCCGCAGCCGCCATGGCGGCCGCGCTTCCCACCTCGGCCTGGCAGCCGCCCTCGGCGCCGGACACGCTGGCGTTGCGGGCGATGAGGTAGCCCAGGCCCGCGGCGGTGAGGATGCCCTCGCGCAGCTGGTCGTGGGAGAAGCCGCGCTCGTCGCGCAGGGCCAGAAGCACGCCGGGGAGCACGCCGGCCGAGCCCGCGGTGGGGGTGGCCACGATGACGCCCATGCGCCCGTTGGTCTCCAGGGTCGCCAGGGCGTACTGGGCCGCCCGGGCCGCCAGGGGATCTACCAAGCGGTGCCGGGGATCGGCATCTTCCAAGGCCGCCCGCAGTTTCGCCGCCTCGCCGCCGATGAGGCCGCCCACGGAGGGCTGCGGGTTGCCCAAGGGCTCGGTGGCGGCGTTGCCCATCACTTCCAGAACGCGATCGAGATAGGCGTCGATGCCGGCCTCGGTGCCCTGCTTGGCGCACAGCGCCTCCTCGCGGGCGCGGAAGGCTTGGGCGATGGTGACGTGCTCGCGCTCGCACAGCGCCAGAAGCTCCTCGCCGGATGCGTAGTCCCAGCGGGCGAACCGCTCCTCGGCATCCTCGGGTACGGGCACCTCCTCGCCGTCGCCGGCGCAGGTGGCGGGTACGACGCGCGCGTTGATGATGTCCGGGTGGTCCATCAGAAGCTCGCGCACGCTCGCATCCACGGCGCTATCGGTCTCAAGGACGGTGTAGGCGTCGCCGCGCTTGGCCGTGCGGTGCAGGTTCGCGTTGGCGATGTTGATGCCGCAGTCGGCCAGCACGCCGGCGATGTGGGCGAGCACCCCGCGCTCATCGCGCTGGTGCACGACCACGCTCGTGCGTTCCCCGGTGATGTCCACGTCGATGCCGTTGATGCGCCGAATGACCGCCGCGCCGCCCCCGATGGAGACGCCCCGCATCTCCAGGGTGCGCCCCTCGCGGCTCTCGCAGCGGATGTCCACGGTGTTGGGGTGCGCCACCTCGGTGGTCGTGTCCCAGACGATGTCCACCTGCACGCCGGCTGCCTTCGCCAGGGCGAAGGCGTCGGCCACGCGCGGGTCGTCGGTCGCAAGCTCCAGGATGCCGGCCACCAGCGCCTTGTCGGTGCCGTGGCCGGATCCGGTGGCGGCGAAGGAGCCGTACAGGGTGAAGACGGCGCGTTCGGGCTGCTCGCCGAAGAGCTTCCGCGCCATGGAGGCGAGGGCCAAAGCCCCCGCCGTATGCGAGCTGGACGGTCCCACCATGATGGGGCCGATAATGTCCCTCAGACCATAGGTTTTCACAAGAGCTCCTTTCGCGTTTCTCATCCGCAGAGCAGTTCAGGGCTTCATTTCATCGAAGAAGCCTATCATAGCCCATCGCCTAACGGGCGCAGAGGCGCTATACTGCCTCAAAACCGTAAGTTGGTGAGAAAGGGGAACCTTCATGTCTTCCAAAATCCTCGTCGTGGGCCATCGCAACCCCGACAACGACTCCATCGCCGCAGCCGTGGGCTACGCGCATCTGAAGAATGCGCTGGCCGCCCGCGACGGCGAGGCCGACGCCGTCGAGTACGTGCCCGCCCGTCTGGGGCCGCTGCCGGTGGAAAGCGCCTGGATTCTGGAGCAGAACGACATCGCCGAGCCGGTGCTCATCGAAAACGTGAACCCTGTCGAGCGCGATGGCGAGGAAGTCAAGCAGAAGGTCATCCTCGTGGATCACAACGAGATCGGCCAGGCGGCCCCGGGTATCGAGAACGCCGATGTCGTCGAGATCATCGACCACCATCGCATCGCCGATGTTTCCACGGCCAACCCCATCCTCTTTTTGAACCTCCCCATCGGCTCCACGGCCACCATCGTCACGCTTCAGTTCCGCCAGACCGGCATCGAGCTGCCCGATTCCATCGCCCGCGTGCTCCTGTCGGCCATCCTCACCGACACGGTCATCATGAAGTCTCCCACCTGCACCCAGGTGGACGTCGACCAGGTGAACTTCCTCGCCGACAAGCTCGGCATCGACGCGGTGGAGTACGGCATGGACATCTTCCGCACCCGCGGCGGCGAGGACAAAATGCCCATCGCCAAGTTGGTCGAGGCCGATTCCAAGGAGTTCAAGGTCAACGACGACGTGACGGTGCTCATCGCCCAGCGCGAGACGGTAGACCTGCCGACTGTGATGGCCCGCGAGGCGGAGATTCGCGATCACATGAAGAAGCTCGTGGAAGATAACGGCTACGAGTTCGCCCTGCTGCTCGTCACCGATATTCTGGCCGAGGGCTCGCAGTTCATCGTGGAGGGCGATCCGGCCCGTGTGAACCGCGTCTTCGAGATCGAGTGCTGCGAGGGCGGTAACTGGATGCCCGGCGTGCTGTCCCGCAAGAAGCAGGTGGCGGCCCCCATTCTTGCCTCGTAATAATTCCTTGAGGAATTATTACGCGACGCTGCGGATCCGACAGGCACCTGGCCTTGCCCCTTGTTTTTGCCACGGCGCGGCACGAAGGCCGCTTGGGCAAAAGGCGGGGCAAATCCAGGCACCTGTCGGACCCTCGCTGTTTTCCTTGGGCGCATCCCTGCGACAAAAAATTTAGGAATTTTGAAAGAAGGACCCTTATGAACCCCGATCGCGTGCTTGAATCGTTTTTGGAAATGGTGGCCATCGAGAGCCCGTCATGGCACGAGGCTCCCATGGCAGCTTATTGTGCAGAAAAGCTGGCGGAGATGGGATTCACGGTCACCTTCGACGCTTCTGCGGCGGAAACGGGGTCGGATACGGGCAACCTCATCGCGCATTTGCCCGGCACGGTGCCGGGGCGCATCGGGTTCTCGGCGCATCTGGACACGGTGAAGCCCTGCGCGGGCATCGAGGCGGTCATCGAGCAGCGCCATATCTGCGACGACATTACCTGCCGCATGGCCGAGGTCGTCTACTCGGCGGGGGAGACGATCCTCTCGGCCGATGACAAGGCCGGCATCGCCGCCATTTTCGAGGGGCTGCGCTCGGTGCTGGAATCCGGCACGCCCCGGCCCGACATCACGGTGCTGCTCACCACCTGTGAGGAGCAGAGCCTGCTAGGGGCCGGTGCCCTGGCCGACGATGCGCTCGCGTGGCCGGAGAATCTGCCGGCGGCTACCCCGGAAGCCGAGCGCGACGGACGTTTCCCGCTGTTCGTGCTCGATGCGGACGGGGCGCCGGGCACCATCATCATGGGCGCGCCCTACCACTGGACGCTGCGCGCTCGCATCGAGGGCCGTGCCGCCCATGCCGGCGTGGAACCGGAGGAGGGCGTCTCCGCCATTCAGATCGCCGCAGCCGCCGTGGCCGCCATGCCGCTTGGGCGCATCGACGAGTGCACCACGGCCAACGTCGGCCGCATCGAGGGCGGCGTGGCCGTGAACATCGTGCCCGCCGTCGTGACGCTCATGGGGGAGTGCCGTTCGCTGTACGAGGATCGCGTGCTCGCCCAGCGCGACGCCATGACCCGCGCCTTGGAAGAAGCCGCCGCTCGCTTCGGCGGCCAGGTGGAAGTGGCCTGGGAGCTGGACTACCCGGCTGTCGTGCACGAGCCCGGCGACGCCATCGTCGCGCATTTGGAGGCCGCTGCGGCCACTTGCGGCCTTGAGTCCCGCCACGCCACCTCCGGCGGCGGGGCCGACGCGAACATCCTCGGCACGAAGGGCGCCGACGCCATCACCCTCGGCATCGGCATGACCAACTTCCATTCCGTCGACGAGTATATAGAGGTAGCCGACCTCCAGAACATGGCCCGCTACGTCGAGGCCATCATCGCCGAGTACGCGATGTAGCTTTAGAAGCGACCCCGTAGGGGGCGACCTTGGTCGCCCCTCTCTGCAACGGCAGACTTTTCCGGCAGGGAGAGCCTTGTCCCGGCACCTGCGGGGACAAGGCTCGGATTTTGGCAGACGCGGGTACCAAACCGCCTGTTTTGCCAGGCGCAGGGACCCAAACCGCCCGTTTTGGCTGAACTGCGACAAGCCATCTACCAGGCATTATAGGAAGTTTTCCCAGATCAGAGCTTCGGGTGAAACTGGAGGTTTGGTACCCGTGGACTGCCAGAATCCGAGGTTTGGTATCGTCTAAGACAAGATCGCGTGAAAGGCTATGCTTCAGTTTCCGGTATGCGTAGGGATGCGCGTCGGGCTCGCTCTTCGACGAGATCGCCAAAGACGCTGCGAGCAAACTCAAATTCGTTTTCGTGGCGACGCAAGAAGTTGCGCATGCGCAGGTAGTCGCGCACTTCTACGGCGTCTTCGCTTTCGTCCTCCATGACTTCTTGGGCGAAGGCGCGGGCGCGTTCGATGGAGTCGGCGTCGTCGGCTTCGAGTTCAGCCACATATTGCGTGCGTTCGCCTGCTGGCGCGTAGAACAGGAAAAGGTTGGCGAACTTCCCTTGAGGTCCCTCGGGGAGGCCTTGGGCGGCCTTCTGCTCCGCAGCGGCGCGATCGACGAGAATCTTGCCGTTGTCGCGGCGGCCGGGCAGCACGCCCGAGGCCACCATGGCATTCACGCGGAAGCGACTCACGCCGAGTATCTCGCCAGCTTCGGCAGACGAGATGAGGTCGCTGTCCTCGTCGGCTATCCTTCCCACTTTCAGGCCAGCTGTTGAAATCGGTGGGGCCAGCTCCAGGCTGCGCTTCGCCTCCTCTAGGGTGGTGAGCTTTTTGAGGGGAAGGTGTGGATAATGGATCTCGAACCCTTCGGCGGTTTTCTCGATATAGCCGCCCGGCACGGGGCGGTCGTTGATGGACAGATCCCAGCGCGAGGGCTCGCCCTCGGCGCCGCAATACTCGGTCCAGGTTCTGACTTGGGTAGACATAGGGTTCCTCCTCGCGTTTACAGAGATTGGAATGGGTTTTCAAGGGGCGTCTTTGAAAAGGAGCGGCAAACAGGGTAGCTGCCTCCGAATTGCGCTTCGATGGCGGCGATCATCGACGTCTGCCCCATATCCTCGAGCATCTCGCGAGTGATCCAGCCATAGCCCAGAAGCTCGTCGGCCAATTCGGCACAATAGGCGCAGCGCTGGCATTGTCTGTTGCAAGTGGAGGTGCGTTTGAAGAAATTCGTCCTGCCAAGTGCCTTGTTGTCGATGTGCGCGCGGAATTCGATGCCGTAATAGCCGATGGAGCTGCACAGCAGATCGAAGAGGTTGCCGTCGTAGGACTCGTCCAAGTAGGCTTCGGTGCAGCGAAGCACTTTGCTCGGCATCATATCGCGGCCGACAATTTTGAAGAAGCTTGTGATGCCCTCGTAGCGGCGCATATCTTCGGGCCTGATCCAGTTCGATTTGAAAATCTGCCCGGCATCGCGGCCGATGATGTCGCCGCAAGCGAAAGAGAAGGCGTTGCCCTCGTCGCGCTCTTCGTGGGATTTGTGGGAGATCAAGTTCATGTGGAACTTGCGGTAGGGGCATTTGTTCAAGCACCCCTCGTTTACCATGAGCTTGAGCTCTACGCCAAGTTTCTCGCGGATTTGCCGCAAGAGCTTCAGGTCGCGGTTGATGCTCGTGTCCACGGTCATAGTGGTGGCACCTGCCAGTGCGAAGGCTTCGGCGCGGGAAAAGCAATCGATGTCAGCGAGGACTGAGGCGCTGATTTCAAGGTTCGGACAGGTTTGGCGCGCTTGTTCAATGAGGAAGGGATTGGCCAGTGTCACTGCCTCAATGCCGTGTTGCTCGTGCATGTCGCGAATGAATCCGATTTGTCGATTGAGGGTCTCCTCGGCGTACCAATCCCCGCCATCGCACGTGGAATTCATTGTGACGTCGACGCGGATGCCCGCTTCGCGAATGATGCTGACCACTCCGACGAACTCGTCGAGGGTCGTCACGTTTCCAACGCGGCCCGAACCGGTGATGGCTTGCGGCGCATTCAGGTAGATCTCCCGAATAACGTTGCCGTTGCGTCTTTGAAGCGCGATCAGCTGTCGCAGCGTGGCGGCGTCTCCGTTATAAGGAACGGAAAACTCGAGTTGAGCCACAGAGCCCCTCCTTCCTCTCTCGTTTAGAAAAAGGGCCCGCTTTTCAAGAGCGGGCCCGCTTGTGCTCATCGGCGCCAGGCCGGGCCTAGGCCTCGGTTGCGGCATCCCAGGGTTCGAGGGCGGCGGCATTGCGGCCGGCGATACGGCCGACGCACCAGTTCTCGGAGCCATTGCCGCCGGTGATGGCGTAAGTGTGGCCATTCATGTTGCCGAACGAGCCGGCGGAGTACAGGCGCGGAATCGGGTTGCCGCTCGGATCGACGATGTTGGCGTTCTCGTTGCGGCGAGCACCGCCGATGGTATTGCAGATGCCCGGGTACAGCGGAATGGCGTAGAACGGACCGGTCTCGACCTTTGCCAGCTGCTGGCGGCCGAAGTCCTCGTCAGCGCCCTTGTCGCACAGCTCGTTCCAGCGGGCAACGGAGGCCTTCAGCTTCTCAGCGTCCATCTTGTCGTCCCATTTGCTGGCGGCGATGTTGGCGGCCAGCTCGTCCAGGGTGGCGCCGGTGGTAATCCAGCCACGCTCGAGCTCCCATTTGTTGTCGGCAGACCATCCGGCCCAGCCACCGAGTTCGGGATCGAGACCCTCGGTCATGTAGCCGATGCCCATGCCACCGTTCTCGGTGGCCGCGCCGCCGACCATGCCGCCCCAGGAGCCGCCGTCGAAGGAGGTCTGATCGAAGATGTACCAAGAGGGAATACGGTCGAAATCGCAGATCTCCTCATCGAAATTGGCGTAGGGCTTCCAGCCACCATGGGGGCTGAAGATTTCCTCGTTACCCCAGCGTTCGCCTAGGCGAGATACTTTGATGTAATTGGGCGTGGGGCTCTGCACGGAAACGCCCCCGGGCACGATCTCCGGATCGTCGAACCAGGCGTCGTCGCCGCCACAGACCTGCTGCATGTGCCACAGGTCGGCACCCACCTTCTGGGCCATGGTGATGCCGTCGCCGGTGTTGTACTTCCAGCCGTAGAAGCCGCGCATCGGGTAGCACTTCAGATACTTGGCCTGCAGCTCCTCGTTGAATTCGAAGCCGCCAGTGCACAGGATGACGCCCTTGGAGGCCTTCACGGCCTTGGGGGTCTCGTCGGTTCCCATGAGGGTGTAGCAGCCGACGATCTCCTTGGTGACGGGGTTCTGGATGAGCTCCTCGTCGTGGCATTCGAACAGCACCTCGATGCCGCGGTCGGCGCGATGTTGGTCCATGGCCTCGAAGAAGCCCGCGCCGTAGCCGTCGCCGGAACCGACGTACATCTCCTCGTAGCCAGTGAAGATGTTGTACTCGGCACGGGGGCTATCGCCCAGGGTGTACTCGAGGCCGTACTCGTCGGCGTAGTCGGGGTTTTGCACGGCTTCCTCGGCCCAGGCCTGGCAGACCTCCATAGGTGTCTGCCCATGGAAGGCCTCGAAAGCAAACTGAGCGGCCGCGTCGGCATCGTGGGGGGCAGTCCACTGACCCATGTTGATAGACGAGGACCCGCCTCCGCGGAACGGCGATTTCTCCAGATAGAGCACTTGAGCGCCCTCGTCGAAGGCGGTGATGCCGGCCCACAGGCCCGCTCCGCCGTAGCCGATCACCAAAACGTCGGTCTCGTAGTCCCAGGTCTCGGGCATCCACTCGGGGGTGCTGCCAGTCTCAGAGAGCGCAGCGTCGTTGTTGGCGCACCCGGCCAGGGCGGCGGCGCCGGCAGCGCCGGCGGCAGCCAGGGCGGAGCCCTTCAAAAAAGAGCGGCGAGATACTTCCTCCATGTTTTCCTCCTTAATAAGGCTTGCTATGTCATCCGCCGGAGTGCGGATGATGCTGAGATGGGAATGGCCGCACTCGGACCCCGTAGGGGGAGGGATTGACGGGGTCCGGGCGGAACCGGAGTCAATTAAATGCGCCGGGCCTTACTCGTGGCAGGTGTTGCACTCGTAGACGTCCATGTGGTGGCAGCCCTTGCATGCCTTCTTTGCCGTGTCCTCGATGGTGTCGTCGGAATGCATGCTGTGACAGCTGCCGCAGTCGATGGTCGTATGATCTTCGTTCTCGGGCAGGGCGTGGGGGTTCACTACCGTGCCGTTGGCGTCGGTGAGGATGGCGCAGGCTTCAGTCTTGGCGGCCAGATCCTCCTGGCTGCCGTGGCAACCGCTGCTGAAGCAGGCGGTGGTATCGATGGTGGTCTTTTTCAGCCGTTTGGGCGTCTTGTCGCCGAACTGCACGCCATCGTGGGCGGTCGCCAGGCTGTCGATGTCGCTATGGCAGGTGGTGCACTCCTGCGTCGCATGGTTAGATGCGGGCATCGTCGCGTCGCCGAGCGAGTCGCCCTCGGTGCTGTGGCAGGTGGTGCAGTCGGCATCTGCGGAGAACGCGAAGTCCCCTGTCATTGCGGCGTTCTCGTCGGCTTCAGCCTGTGAGCCGCTGCCCGTTTCGCTGAGATCTGCCGTTTTCGGGGCGCAGCCGACAGTGCCCAGGGACATAAGTGCGATGACACCCGCGACAGCGGAGGCAAGAACGATCTTGCGCAGGGATACGTGAGCCATGCTCCTCTCCTTCCAAGTGGCTCCGGCGGCTCTCTCGTCGTCCCGCCGGATTGAATTCGATGGGCGGCATTGTGCGTCCTCGTCGCCGAAATGCCATCATCCAAAGCCGATGCTTCGCGGGAGGAGACAGATTATTTTGCTGCCAAGCCATCATCTGAAAAGGATGAAAGACCAGGTGGGATAAGGGATGACGAAGGACAGATTGTGGGTGGTTCTCGGCCTTGCCCTTGCTATACTGCCCTTGACCGCACATCGATACGGGAGGGTCGGCGATGGTAGGAATTACGAAGGACGATGGCGCGCTACCGTCTCAGGGGCTAGGAGGGGCTTCCGAGAAGAGCGGGCTTTTGGTGGTTCTCGGGTATATTGGCGCCCAAACGTGGCTTCCCATTGTCGGCGTGGTAGCCGATATGTATCGCGGGGGCGATCTGGCGCTGTCGGGGCTGAACCCCCTTCTCTTTTCTTATCTTGTTGTTTTGGGGACGACGGCGTGCGCAGCGTCTTTCGCGCGTTGGAGGGACGAATGGTCTCGAGGCGTCTTCGGGGCGTTTGCGGGCGCGTTGGCTGCCATCGCCGGCGCAGCGCTTCTGCTCGTTCCCGAACGGGGCGCCTCTGTGGCAGTTGCGGTTCTGCGCGTCGTGTCCGGCGCGCTGCTCGGCTTGGGCGGCGGTTTGCTCACCATGGTATGGAGCGAACGCTTTGGACGGCTGGATGCTCCGGCGCGCTCCCGGGTTTCGTTTCTCGTCGTACTCGCTGCCTGCCTGCTGGCGGCCTTCGCTCAGTCCATAGGCATCCACTGGTTGCTGCTTGCAGTGGTCGCCGTGTTCTCGGCGGTGTCCAGCGCCTTGTTCATGGTGTCGGCGTCTCGCGGTGAGGCTCCTGCTAAAACCTCTTCGCCAGTGACGCATCTGCAGGGGGCTTTTGTTCGCATTATCGCGTCCTATGGCCTGTTCGGCCTTGTCTTCGCCCTGATGATCACGCAGTTTCTCATTGCGCGTCACGGTCACGCCCTGTCGTGGACGTGGTTTTTGAGCCTTTCGGGCGTCGTTATCTCCCTCGTGGTCGAGGTTGTGGCAAAGGCGCTGCTCAAACAGGGATTCAGCTGGCTGCTCCTTCTGCGCTTTGTGGCCATACCGATACTTGTGGCTTTTTACCCCTTCGATGCCGGAAGCGAGTTCTCCCTGCGCTTTGCCACGGGGGCCTCGGCGGTGGCTCTGTGGGTGTACCTTTCCTTGGTGGTGGGAATCGCGGCGGAGGCGGCCGGGCAGATTCGCGTACCTTTTGCTATCGTGTGGGGTGTGGCTCTGGGCGCGCTTGCTCTGGGCGCGGCTTTGGGGTCGAGTTTGGCGCTTATGATGGAGAGCCTCGATCTCCAGGGCCACGTGAGCGTGACGGCCATCGCGGCCATGGTGCTTGCTGTTATCGCGTCGGATATGGTGTTGACGCGCGGAAGTTTGGCGCGGGCCTACAAGAGGGCCGTAACTGCCGCAGGGGGCAAAGAGGCGGAGTCTGCTGACGGCGGTACGCCTTTCGATGAGCGGGTCGCGGCCGTGGCTGAGGTCTACGCGCTGACTGAGCGAGAGGCAGAGGTTCTGGGCATTCTGGCGCGCGGGCATGGGCTGGGTCGCGTTCAGGAGGTGCTTTTCATTGCCGAGGGAACCGCCATTACTCATCGTCGGCACATTTATCAGAAGCTCGATGTCCATTCCAAGGCCGAGCTCATCGATCTCGTCTCCGGCTTCGGAGATGATGGGATAGATGACGATTGAAGTCGGTTTAGATGACCGGGGGCGCTGGCCTTCATCGGTCGGGAGGGCCGACCAAGGTCGGCCCCTACGGGAAAAGCGCGTCAGTCCTCGTCGGCCTCTACGAGAAAGCGTGCCAGTCCTTGTCGGTCGGAAGTGCGTGGGGCTTCCTTGCCTGCATTTCCTGCGATTATGGACAAATTGTGCCGCTCGCCGGAGGGGATGGATACGCCCGGGTGCGTGGCGTTTGACACACAGCGGAAACCCTCGTAATATACCCCCTCGCGCCTCACAGAGGCGCTTGTTTTGTGCAGTGCAAGCCCGTGGAAAAAGGAAAGGAAAAGAGTCTTGCCTACAATTAACCAGCTGGTCCGCAAGGGCCGCAAGAAGACGGTCGACAAGTCGAAGACCCCGGCGCTCAAGGGCAACCCGCAGAAGCGCGGCGTGTGCACCCGCGTGTACACCACGACCCCCAAGAAGCCGAACTCCGCTCTTCGCAAGGTCTGCCGTGTGCGTCTCGTCAACGGTATGGAGGTCACGGCCTACATCCCCGGCGAGGGCCACAACCTCCAGGAGCACTCCATGGTGCTCATCCGCGGCGGCCGTGTAAGGGACCTTCCCGGTGTCCGTTACAAGGTCATCCGCGCGGCGCTCGACTGCGCTGCGGTGGACAACCGCAAGCAGGCTCGCAGCCGCTATGGCGCTAAGCGCCCGAAATAACGTTCGTTAAGTCGCGCGGGTCGGAGAAGTCGGGCTAGAAACCCGCCGACCTAATGGATGCCGGCAAAGCATCCCGAAGCGCGCAGAAGCAAAAGGAGTAACTACATGCCGCGTCGTGCAGCAGCAGTCCGTCGCGAAACGCAGCCGGACGCAAAGTTCAACAACCGTCTCGTCACGCAGCTCATCAACAAGGTTCTGCTTGACGGCAAGAAGTCTATCGCCGAGAACATCGTCTACGGCGCCTTCGACCTGGTCCAGGAGAAGACCGGCGAGGATCCGCTGACCGTGTTCAAGAAGGCCATGGACAACGTCCGCCCCACCCTCGAGTGCAAGCCGAAGCGCGTGGGCGGCGCCACTTACCAGGTGCCGATGGAGGTCAACTCCCGTCGCGCCACCACGCTGGCGATCCGCTGGATCGTCGACTTCTCCCGCAAGCGCAAGGAGCACACCATGCGCGAGCGTCTCGCCAACGAGATCATCGACGCCTCCAACAATACCGGCGCCGCTGTGAAGAAGCGCGAGGACATGTACAAGATGGCCGAGGCGAACCGTGCGTTCTCGCACTACCGCTTCTAGGGCTGGTGAAGATACATGGCTAAAATCGATCTGAGGGATACGCGCAACATCGGCATCATGGCCCACATCGATGCAGGCAAGACCACCACGACCGAGCGCATCCTCTACTACACGGGCAAAACTCATAAGATCGGCGAGGTGCACGACGGCGCTGCCACCATGGACTGGATGGTCCAGGAGCAGGAGCGCGGCGTGACTATCACCGCTGCAGCCACCACCTGCTTTTGGAAGTACCCCGGCGGCGCGTCCGACGGCAAGGAATACCGCTTCCAGATCATCGACACCCCCGGCCACGTGGACTTCACGGCCGAGGTGGAGCGCTCCCTGCGCGTGCTCGACGGCACCGTCGCCGTGTTCGACGCCGTTGCCGGCGTGCAGCCGCAGTCCGAGACGGTGTGGCGCCAGGCCGAGCGCTACGGCGTGCCCCGCATCGCCTTCATCAACAAGTACGACCGCGTGGGTGCCGACTTCTTCCATGCCATCCAGACCATGCGCGACCGTCTGGATGCGAAGGCCGTGGCCGCCCAGATTCCCATGGGTGCCGAGGATAACTTCTGGGGCATCGTGGACCTCGTGACCATGACTGCCTGGGACTTCAAGGCCGACGACAAGGGCATGACCTACCCTGAGCCGATGGACGCCATCCCGGCCGAGTTCGCCGAAGACGCGGCCCTGTACCACCAGGAGCTGCTTGAGGCCGCCGCCGACTGCGACGACGAGCTGATGGAGAAGGTCCTCATGGAGGAGGAGATCTCCGTCGACGAGCTGAAGGCCGCCATCCGCAAGGGTGTTATCGCCTGCCAGATCAACCCCGTGTTCGTGGGCTCCGCCTACAAGAACAAGGGTGTGCAGGAGCTGCTGGACGCCGTGGTCGACTACATGCCCTCCCCGGTGGACATCCCGCCGATCAAGGGTACCAACCCCGACACCGGCGAGGAAGAGGAGCGTCCGGCCGATCCGAAGGCTCCGTTCGCTTCGTTGGCCTTCAAGATCATGACCGACCCCTATGTGGGCAAGCTCACCTACCTGCGTGTGTACTCCGGCCATCTGGACGCCGGCAGCTACGTGCTGAACGCCACGAAGGGCAAGAAAGAGCGCATCGGCCGTCTGCTGCAGATGCACTCCAACCAGCGCGTCGACATCGACGCCGTGTCCGCTGGCGACATCGTTGCTGTTGTGGGTCTGAAAGACACCTCCACCGGTGACTCCCTGTGCGCCGAGGACGCTCCCGTCATCCTGGAGTCCATGGAGTTCGCCGATCCGGTTATCGACATCGCCGTGGAGCCCAAGACCAAGGCCGAGCAGGACAAGATGGCCATCGCCCTGCAGAAGCTCGCCGAGGAGGACCCGACTTTCCGCGTGTCCACCAACCATGAGACTGGTCAGACCATCATCGCCGGCATGGGCGAGCTGCACCTCGAGATCATCGTCGATCGCCTGCTGCGTGAGTTCAAGGTCGAGGCGAACGTGGGCAAGCCGCAGGTAGCCTATCGCGAGCGTCCGGGCCACGAGGTCATGAACGCCGAGGGCAAGTTCGTTCGCCAGTCCGGCGGCCGCGGCCAGTACGGACACGCGGTCATCAACATGTACCCGCAGGAGGCTGGCAAGGGCTACGAGTTCGTCAACAAGATCGTCGGCGGCGTGGTGCCCAAGGAGTACATCCCCTCCATCGACAAGGGCATCCAGGAGGCGCTGAACTCCGGCGTTCTGGCTGGCTACCCGGTCGAGGACGTGAAGGTCGAGCTGATCGACGGTTCCTACCACGACGTGGACTCCTCCGAGGCCGCCTTCAAGGTGGCCGGTTCCATGGCCATCAAGGACGCCCTGCGCAAATCCAACCCGGTCATCCTGGAGCCCGTCATGGCTGTCGAGGTTGAGACGCCCGAGGAGTACACCGGCTTCGTCATGGGTGACATTCCCAGCCGTCGTGGTCTTATTCAGGGCCAGGAGCAGCGTGGAAACGCCGTCGTCATCGAGGCGAAGGTTCCGCTGGGCAACATGTTCGGCTACGCGACCGACCTGCGTTCCGGTACGCAGGGCCGCGCCGTGTACACCATGCAGATGGACTCCTACGAGCCCGTGCCCAAGTCCGTGCAGGACGAGATCATCAGCAAGGCCGGCGGCAACGCCTAAGGCGCCCTCAGAGAAACTTCTATTTGGAGGTAATGTAAGTGGCAAGTCAGAAGATTCGCATCCGTCTCAAGGGATACGATCATGAGATCGTGGATCAGTCCACGCGCCTCATCGTCGATACCGCTCAGAAGACGGGTGCCAAGGTTTCCGGTCCTATTCCGCTGCCGACGGAGCGCAACCTGTACTGCGTCATCCGTGGGCCCCATGTGAACAAGGACTCCCGCGAGCAGTTCGAGATGCGCACCCACAAGCGCCTGATCGACATCCTCGAGCCGACCCCCAACACGGTTGACTCCCTGATGCGTCTCGATCTCCCCGCTGGCGTTGACATCGAGATCAAGCTGTAAAGGAGGTTTGGGACATGATTAACGCTATCTATGGCAAGAAGATCGGCATGACCCAGATCTTCGACGACCAGGACCGCATCGTCCCGGTCACCGTTATCCAGGCCGAGCCGAACACCGTGTGCCAGGTGAAGACCGTGGATACCGACGGCTACGAGGCCGTGCAGATGGGCTTCGGCTACATCAAGCCCCGTCGCGTGAACAAGCCCATGCAGGGCCACTTCGACGCCCAGGGCGCCGAGCCGAAGCGCTACCTGCGCGAGGTTCGCGTCGAGAACGCCGGCGAGTACAAGGTGGGCGACGAGCAGACCGTCGCGGCCTTCGCCGACGTGAAGAAGGTCGACGTGACCGGCACGTCCAAGGGCAAGGGCTTCGCCGGCGTCATGAAGCGCTACGGCTTCGCCGGCGGCCCGGGCGGCCACGGCGCGCACTTCCATCGCGCCCCCGGTTCCGTGGGCCAGTGCGCCACGCCGTCCCGCGTGTTCAAGGGCCTGCGCCTGCCTGGCCACATGGGCTGCGACACCGTCACCGTGAAGAACCTCGAGGTTGTTCGCATCGACGAGGAGCAGAACCTCATCCTGGTCAAGGGTGCGGTGCCCGGCGGCAAGAACGGCATCGTCCGCGTCCGCATGGCTTAATTGGAACGATCGGTAACAAGGAGTTACAGCAACTATGGCAACTATTGAGATTAAGGACGTGAAGGGCGCTGCCGCCGGCACGGTCGAGCTTTCCGACGCCGTGTTCGCCATCGAGCCGAACGTGCCTGTGATGCATCGCACCGTGAAGGCGCAGCAGGCATCCTGGCGCCAGGGCACCGCCAACACGCGCACCCGCGGCATGGTTCGCGGCGGCGGCAAGAAGCCGTGGCGTCAGAAGGGCACCGGCCGTGCCCGTCAGGGTACCATTCGCGCTCCCCAGTGGGTCGGCGGCGGTACCGTGTTCGGCCCCCACACCCGCAGCTACGACCAGAAGGTCAACAAGAAGGAGATCAAGCTGGCTATGCGCTCGGCTCTCTCCGCCAAGCTGGCCGACGGCGAGCTGTTCATTGTGAAGGACATGGACTTCGAGAAGCCCTGCACCAAGGACGCCGTGGCGCTCATCAAGGCGCTGGGTCTCGAGGGCAAGCGCATCTGCGTGGTCATCGGCAACGAGGACATCGAGGCTTTCCTGTCTTTCCGCAACATCCCCGAGGTGAACATTCTGCCGGTGGGCGATATCAACACCTACGAGCTGGTCGACAACAAGGCCCTCGTTATCGCCGAGCCGTGCCTGGCCCGCATTGAGGAGGTGCTTGCATAATGGAGAAGGATCCCCGCGACGTCATCATCCGCCCCGTCATCACGGAGCACAGCTACGACGCTATGGAGAACAACGTCTACACCTTCGAGGTGGCCAAGGACGCCAACAAGGTTGAGATTCGCCAGGCTATCGAGGCTATCTTCAACGTGAAGGTGGTCAAGGTGAACACCCTGAACGTGAAGTCGAAGCCGAAGCGCGTTCGCTACCAGGAGGGTCGCACCCGCACCTGGAAGAAGGCCATGGTCACCCTGGCCGAGGGCGAGACCATCGAGATCTTCGCTTCCTAGCTTCAAGCGCTCATCGCGCCAAGGGCCGAAAGCCCGAGAAACCAAGGCCGGCTCCCGCAAAGGGGCCGGCCTTTTTTGCTGCAATTGCGGCTTGATCTGCTTCAACGGGACTGGCCTGTGAGCTCACTGGAAGCAATTCGACTTCTCGCTAGCTTTGGCATGGCTGCATGCAAGGAGGCTTCTGAAAGCAGACGAGGCCTTGGATGCAAAAAGCACTAATTTCGGAAATAGATGGAAGTTTCGAGCGCCGAGAGCGCTGGATTCGGAAATAGATGCGAGTTTCGAGCACGAAAGAGCAGCATTGTGCCTAAAATGACGCTCTAAACTCGTAACTGTTTCCGGGGAGGGTCGCTTCAGCGCTCTAAACTCCCATCTATTTCCGAAAGATGCTGCTTTGCCGCTCAAAATTCCTGTCTATTTCCGGGGGGGGGTGTCTCAAGAGTCTGAGAACCAAGGGGATATGAGAAAGGCCCCGCAAACACGAGGGCTTGCGGGGCCGATGAGGTTTCCGCATCCAGGGTGTCGCGGGCGATGGCCTGGATGCGGGCGATGACGGCCTAGGCGCAGGCCATCTGAACGAGGGTTTCCAGAGAGACGCCCTCGACCTCGGCGTTGGCGATGGCGCCGCCGCCGGCAACGTTGGTAGCGCAGGAGCAGGCCATCACGTAGGAGGTCGCTTCCTCCTCGCCGGCCAGCTCGTCCACGGTGGCCGTGAACGAGGCGTTGGGCCCCGCCACGGTGACGGCCGCGGCCTTGACGGCCTCGCAGCCGTACGTGGGCAGCGACGCGCACAGCGTGGCGGCCGCCTTGCAGAAAACGCCGCTTATCTCGGCGTTGGAGGACAAGGCGTCCTGCGTGTAGCTAAAGGTTCCCTCCACGGCGCGCGCAGGGGCCTCGGTGTCTGCGACATCTGCGGCAGCCAGGGTGGTCGCAGATGCCGGAGCGGCTGCCGCAGGCTCGATGGTAGCGGCCTGGGCCACGCCGGCGCCTCCGGAGATGAGGGCCACCGCGCTCATCACGCCGCCGATGGTCTTAACGGTCTGAGATTTCATGGAATGTCACCGTCCCTTTCTATTCCTCGACGTTCACGAACAGCGTGACGGGCTTCTTCATCTGGACGCCGTTCACGTCCGTGGCCTGCAGCTTCACCTGGTACTTGCCCGCCTTGCTCGGCGTCCAATCCAGGGAATAGGTGACCCACTGGAACGGATCGAAGTCGGTGACCTGATCGGCGATCTTCACGTCTTGCCAGGTCTTGCCCATGTCGAAGCTGAAGTTGACGCTGGCCAGGTCTCCCACGACGCGGTTCCAACTGTACACGGCACCGGTCAGGGTCACCGGCTCGCCCACCTTGGCGGTGATGCCGTCCTCCTGGAACCACATGCCGTTGATGGGGTAGCTCGGGGAGGGCTCGTCGGATTCGGCCATCATCGGGCCCTGGAAGAACGCCTCGTCCTGGGTGAAGTCGATCGACTTGATGTGCTTCACCTGACGGGCGCCGGGGTTGCCCAGGGATACGAGGGTCATGGGGGCGCCGTCATCCTGGCTTAAGTCCTCGCCGTAGTACTTCAGGGCGATATAGGCGTTCTCGGTGTAGGTGCTCGCCTCCAGGTTCATGGGCGGGAAGGCCTGCCAGCCGTCGTAGCCCGTGGCGTTCACGGCGTTCACGCCGTCGGCCAAACCTCCGCACTGCTCGATGAGGTAGGCCACCGACACACCGGACATGGGGATGTTGGACACGAGCGAGCCGCCGCGGCCGTTGGTGGCGCAGGCGAGCGCCATGGTGAACTCGGTCTGGGGCATGGCAAGAAGTTCGGCCTTCGTGAACGAGCGGGGGTTCTTCACGCCGGTGAGGCTTACGGTGTTCTCCTCGCTGCACACGGCATCGAAGCTGAAGGGCTCGCCGTTCTTCTCGGTGACCTCGGGGCCCCAGTTGTTCACGATGAACACGTCGTCGTGATCGGTGACGGCCTGGTCGAGCTTGACATCGATGGCGGGCGCCTCGTCCTGGGTCATGCCGTTCACAAATCCGCCGAAGAAGCCGCGGGAGTCGACCCAAGCCTGCTCCATCTCGTTGCCGTCGATGTTCGGGTAGCCGCCCAGCGCCGGCTCATCGTAGAAGTCGTCCCACAGCACCAGCTGATAGTCGCCCTGGCCGCCGGCGGAGTTCATGGCATGGCAGCTCCAGCAGTTGCCGTTGGCCTCTTGGAAGACCTTGCTGCCATAGTGGGCCGCATGGATGAGGTCGCCCAGATACGGGCCGGTGAGCGCCGTATGGCCGCGATGGCACGGCTCGCAGTCCTGGTAGGTGAGGGCCTTGTCGTAGCCCACGTGGGTCAGGATGTGCTTGTAGCCGTCCTTCATGTTCATGACATCCCACAGATCCTCGTGGCACGCATTGCAGCCGCGGTTGCCCGCGTTCAGCATGTCGGTGGTGCTGAAGGTGTCGTTGAAGTTCCCAGAGGTCCTATCAGTGAAGTCCGGGTACATTGACGGCGCGGCCTCCTCCGTCGCCTCCGCATCTCCGCCCGTCGCGGCCATGCTCGTGGTGGCTTGGGGCGCGCACCCCCACAGCGCGAGCGCCAGGGCTGCTACGGCCGCCATCACGGCTACGGCCACGAGCAAGCGGGACGTGCCCTTGCTTTCTTGTGCTTTCATCCTCTTCTCCTTCCTTTCCGTTGAAGATGTTTGCCTTTCGCCGATCGGGGCGCATCAAGGGAGGCGTGGTGCGCCCCAGCCGGCAAGCGTCACTTTAAATGCGAGCGGCCGATTGAAAATCAGCAACGTTTGTTGAGGTTGGTCAGCCATCTCAACAACTCTTGTTGATTTCAGGGAAATGCCAGATGATATGATTGAGTCGGCTGAATAGCGCTCGGCGAGGCGCCTCGAGGGTCGCAAGAGGTTGCGTCGGCGATGGCGGCCCGCGGGCGCTTCGTGTTGCGCTGGAAAGAGAGAACCGGTTGCGAGGGGTGGGGTTGAGGAACGTGGATGAGGCAGGGAAGACGACGGCCCGCGCGCTGAGGACATTCGAGGGGGCGCCGAAGGGCTATTGGTGGATCGTCGGGGCGCTCGTGGCGCTGGCGTCGGCCGCCATGCTTCTGCACGAATCGGGAAGCTGGATGCTCGATCTCGCGCCGCTGTGGGGCGCGTCGGTCAACATCCGCGCCTTCTCCTGCGACGCCCATTCGCTCGGACTCGTCTTCGGCTATGCGGTAACGCAGATCAATGGACGGAAGTTCGCCCGCCTGGTCGGCGACGGCCTGTTCTGGCTCATCTTCTTCATCGCGCAAGTGGGCAACGTCCTTCTGTTCTATGGCTGTCTTACGGTGCTGGACGCGCCCTTCGCCATCGTTGCCGTGCAGTTTGTTGGCGCCGCCTCGGGGGCATGGTTTTTCGTGGCCGCCAGCCAGGTGGCGTGCATGGTCGGCCCCGCGCTGTTCATGGGCACCATCGTGGCCGTGGTGTCGCTGACCACCCTCATCGTCCAGGGCCTGTTCAGCATGCTGGAGGCCACCTCGCCTCTGCTGGTCTCAGAGCTTCTGCATCTGGGGCTGGTGGTGGCAGCGGGGCTGTGCCTCGTGAAGGCCATGGCGCCGGGCTCCTGCTTTCCCGAGAGCTACCGTCGCTCGTTTGCGCCCATTCGCACCCGCGAGGACGGAGGAGGGGAGACGACGGAAGAAAAAGGGGGAAGTGCTTCCAGCGACCGACGGCCGGATGACCTCGCGCCCTCGCGCCGACGGGCGCCCCTGTGCGTCCGACTCTTCGTCATCGTCGGCTCCTACGGTATAGTGTTCGGCTTTCTCCATGTCATTCCGCTGGCGCTGCCCTTGGGCGTCGTGGCGCGGGTGGCCTCGTTTCTGGTGGGGGCTGTCGTCGCGCTTGCGCTCTTCATCGTTACGCTCCGTCGCGGGCGCCCCGTGGACGTGTCGCTCATTTGGAACCGCTTCTACCGCTTCGTGTTCCCCGTGGTCTGCGTGGCGGCGCTCTTGGGTCCTCTCACCAACAGCAGCGAGTTTCTGCCGGCTCTTATCATGCAGGCCTGCGCCCTCTACTACTTCGATGCGCTGCTCGCCATGGCCTGCTCGGTCATCGGCCAGGCCATTAACGCCGCTCCGTCCCAGGTGTTCGGACGGGCCTTCCTCATTCGATCGATCGGCTTTCTGCTCGGCAATCTCGTCGGCAGCACGGTGTACGAGCGCGTAGTGCTGGATGCCGCGGCCTTCTCCGTCATCGGCACGGCGGTGTTCGTCCTGCTTGTGCTCGTCACCTTCAACATGAACTCGGAGAAGTACGCCAAAACGGTTTGGGGCCTTCTGCCCCACGAGGATCCGCGCGGCCGCTACGAGCGCACCCGCGATGAGCGCTGCGCGGCTCTGGCGGATCAGTTCGGCCTGACCGAGCGCGAAACCGAGGTGCTGCGCCTGCTCGCCCGCAACAAGCGCCCCCGCGAGATCAGTGATGTGCTGGTGGTGTCGGTGGCCACGGTGCGCTCGCACGTTCATGCCATTTACACGAAGACGGGCGTGCACTCGGCCGCCGAGCTGGCGAAGCTTGTAGAATGTCCCCAGGACAAAAGCTAGAGAAGGGGATTGCTGTGGAAGAGAAGTGCAACACCGTCACGTTCGTGGGGGCCGACGGGATGGAGCAGAGCTTCCCTCTGGACTTTTTGCTGGAGCGCGGCGCCATCGTGGCCAACCGCGTGAACGGCGAGGACATCATGAGCGTCATGGGTGCGACCAACCAGCTGTGGGTGCCGGGGCTGCCGGCCAAGTACTTCGTGCGCGACATCCGCGAGATCCGCTTCACCAACGAGGAAGTGCCGCCGGTCATCGGCCCGTTCGTCGACGACGGCCACGACTACACCAACCGCCCCAACGTGGCGGCGAAGGCCGAGTACGTGGGGCGTGTCGGCGAGCCTCTGGAGTTTTCCGGTTGGGCCCACGATTTCGACAAGCGCATCATCGCGGTGGAGTTCTCGCTCGACAACGGCGCGCACTGGACCCGCTACGATCTGGAGGGCACAACGGCCGAGCGCTGGGTGTCGTGGACCTTCGCCTACACGCCTGAGGCCCCCGGCGCCTATCAGATGAAGGTGCGCTCCGTGAACGAGGACGGCGACGCCTCGCCTATCGCCGCCGTGCATACCTTCGAGGTGCTGTAGCCCTGCCCGCTCAAAGATAGAAGTTTTCAGAAGGTGCCTGATCGGGTGCCTTCTTTTTCATTCATCGTGTATCGTAAGGGCCGAGAAAAAAGCGCCCGGGCGGGGCGCCGGGTGTTGGGAGGAACCATGGCCTTCGTGGAATTCGCCGACGTGAGCAAGATCTACCAGATGGGCGAGGTGGAAGTGGCCGCCGTGCGCGACATGAGCTTCACTATCGAGCGGGGCGAGTTCGTGGTCATCGTGGGGCCCTCCGGCGCCGGCAAGACGACGCTTTTGAACATGCTCGGCGGCATGGACTCGGCCACCTCCGGCACCATCATGCTGGATGGCGCGCGTGTGAGCTCGTTCAACCGCAAGCAGCTCACCCAGTACCGCCGCCACGACATCGGCTTCGTCTTCCAGTTCTACAACTTGGTGCAGAACCTGACGGCCCGCGAGAACGTGGAGCTGGCGAGCCAGATCTGCCGCGACCCGCTTGACGCCGACGAGGTGCTGGCGGCTGTGGGACTGGCCGACCGGGTGCGCAACTTCCCCGGACAGCTGTCCGGCGGCGAGCAGCAGCGCGTGGCCATCGCCCGCGCCCTGGCGAAGAACCCCAAGCTCCTTCTATGCGACGAGCCCACCGGCGCTTTGGACTACGAGACGGGCAAGGCCATCCTGAAGCTTCTGCAGGACACCTGCCGCGATACGGGGCGCACGGTCGTCGTCGTCACCCACAACAGCGCGTTCACCGCCATCGCCGATAGGGTCATCCACGTGCGCGAGGGCTCCGTGGCCGCGGTGGAACTGAACGAGGCGCCCCTGTCCGCCGACGTGCTGGAGTGGTAGCGTGAAGGCGTTCAACAAAGATATTGTTCGCTCCATCCGCCACTCGCTCGGGCGCTTTGTCGCCATTGCCGCCATCGTGGCGCTGGGCTGCGGCTTCTACGCTGGGCTGCGCATGACGGCGCCGGATATGAAACTGGCGGCCGATGCCTACTACGACGGCACCGATCTCATGGACATTCGCGTCGTCTCTACCTTGGGGCTCACGGATGAGGACATCGAGGCCCTGCGCGATGTACCCGGCGTCTCGGGCGTGGAGGCGGCCTATTCCGCCGATGTACTGGCCACCCTGAACGACGAGCAGTACGTGATGCGCGTGCACTCGCTGTCGCCCTCGGCGGCGACGGTGGTGAAGACGGACGCGGGCGCCCTCTCTTCCGATGACGCGAATTATCTCAACCGGCTCGATCTGGTGGAAGGCCGTTGGCCCACCTCGGCCAACGAGTGCGTCATCTTCAACGACCGCGTTATGAGCGGCCCCTCCTCGTTGGGGGACACGGTGACGGTTGATCCGTCGGTGGGCAACGTGCAGGACACGCTGGCGGAAACCGAGTTCACCGTGGTGGGGCGCGTGCACTCGCCGCTCTACGTCAGCTCGACGTCCATGGGCACCTCCACCATTGGCTCGGGCACCATCGAGCAGTTCATGTACGTGCTGCCGGAGGCCTTCGATGCGGACATGCCCTACGTGGAGGCCTACGTCTCCGTGGAAGGGGCGGCAGAGCTTCCCGCCGACAGCGACGCCTACGACGATCGCGTGGCCGGCGTTGTGGCCGCCATCGAGGGCATCGCGCCGGCTCGGGAGCAGGCCCGGGTGGATGGCCTGAAGGCCGAGGCCCAGGCCGATTTGGACGAGGCGCGAGCGGAATACGAAAAAGAGGAGGCCCGCGCGAAGACTGAGCTCGCCGATGCCCGCGCCGAGTTGGATGCGGCCAAGGAGGAGCTGGACGAGGGTCAGCGCAAGCTGGACGCGGCTGCCTCCACCCTTGCCGCCAACGAGAAGAAGATCAAGGACGGCGAGAAGGAGTACACCCAGGGCACCGACGCGCTTTCCAAGCGCAAGGCCGACGCCGAGGCGCAGTTTGCCGAGGCCGAGCAGCAGATCGCTGCCAACGAGGCGAACCTCGCCGAGGCCAACGCGGCGCTCCCGACGCTGCAGGACGCTCTGGCCCAGGCCGAGGCCGCCCTGCAGGTGCCGAACCTTCCCGCCGACCAGCGCGCCGAGTTGGAGGCGACCCGGGCCGATCTGGAGCAAAAGATCGCCGACATCGGCAATGCGGCCACGGCTTTGGAAGAGGCGAAGACGCAGTTGGCGAAGGAGCGCGCCTCCGCCGACGCGCAGATCGCCGCGGCTCAGGCTCAGCTCGATCAGGCCAAGACGAGCGTCGAGGAGGGCAAAAAGCAGCTGGAGGAGGGCAAGGCCGAGTACGAAAAGGCCAAAGCCGATCTGGAGGCGGGTCGGGCCGAGTACGAGCAGGGCGTGGCCGACTACGACGCCGCCGCGGCCGAGGCCAACGAGGAGCTGGACAAAGCGGAGCAGGAACTCGCCGACGCCCAGAAGGAGATCGACGACATCGAGCCGCCGGATTGGCTCGTCATGGACCGCACGAAGAACTTCGGCGTGGTGAGCTTCGCCTCCGATGCCGATCGCATCGACGCCATCGCGTCGTTCTTCCCCTTCATCTTCTTCCTCGTGGCGGCGCTCGTGGCCCTTACCACCATGACCCGCATGGTGGAGGAGGAGCGCATGCTCATCGGCACCTTCAAGGCGCTCGGCTACTCGCGGGCGCGCATCACGTCGAAGTACCTCATCTACGCCGCCCTGGCCGCAGGGCTCGGCAGCGTTCTCGGCATTGCGGTGCTCTCCCAGGTGCTGCCCTGGGTCATCATGGAGGCCTACTCCATCGTCTACTACGTGCCCCGCGCCGCCATGCCCATCGACTGGCCCATCGCGCTCGCCGCGGCCGGACTCGGCATCGGCATCACGCTTTTGGCCACCTGGGCCGCCGCCGCGGCCACCCTGCGCGAGACTCCGGCCGCCCTCATGCAGCCGCCGGCGCCCAAGGCCGGCAAGCGCATTCTGCTGGAGCGCGTCGGGCCCCTGTGGCGCCGCCTCTCGTTCTCGTGGAAGGTGACGTTCCGCAACATCTTCCGCTACAAGCGCCGTCTCGTCATGACGTGCGTGGGCATCGCCGGCTGCACGGCGCTTCTGCTGACGGGCCTGGGGCTGCAGAATTCCATCAACGACATCATCGACGTGCAGTACGGCGAGCTGGTTGACTACAACGTCGTCATCTCCGAGAAGGACGACGCTGCAGACGACGAGCGCGAGGCTGCCGCCGCCCTTCTGGGCGACGCCGAGAAGCTGCCCGTGGCCGTCCGTGCCACCGAGACCTCCATGATCGCCCAGGGCGCCGATGGCACCGAGGCCATGACCACCATTGTGGCGCCGTCCGACCCCGAGGCGTTCAAGGAGCTGTGGCACTTCCGCACCCGCGAGGGCCACGATGAGGTGGGGCTGACCGATGCCGGCGCCATCGTCACCGAGAAGCTGGCGACCAAGCTGGGACTTTCGGTGGGCGACGCCATCGTGTTCGCCGAGCAGGACGATTTGGGCAACGCCACGGCGACGACCTATTCCGTGCCCGTGACGGGCATCATCGAGAACTATATCGGTGATTATGCCTTCATGACGCCGGAGACCTACGCGCGCACCTTCGGGGAAGAGCCGGACAACCTCACGGTGTACGCCCGGGCCACCACCGACGAGGGGGAGCGCTCTGCGCTCTCCGAGGCCCTGCGCGCTACGGGGGCGGTGGACACCGTGGCCTTCAACGACGAGGTCATCGACTCTTACAAGCAGATGCTGCGCTCGGTGAACATGGTCGTGGTGGTGCTTGTGGTGGCGGCGGCCGCGCTCGCGTTCATCGTGCTGTACAACCTGACGAACATCAACATCACCGAGCGGGCCCGGGAAATCGCCACGTTGAAGGTGCTCGGCTTTACGCCCCGCGAGGTGAACGCCTACATCTTCCGCGAGATCGTGCTTCTGGCTATGCTGGGCGCGCTTGTGGGCCTGGGCCTCGGCGTGGTGCTGGAGGGCTTCGTCGTGGTGACGGCGGAGGTGGATCAGGTCATGTTCGGGCGCACCATTCATTGGGACAGCTTCGTCATCGCCTTCGTTCTCACCATGGTGTTCACCGCCGTCGTCATGGTCGTCATGCGCCCCAAGCTCGCCCATATCGACATGGTGGAGAGCCTGAAGTCCAACGAGTAGGAAGAACCGGGGCGCTATTTCGAAGGCGAGTCGCCTTTCGCGTTCAAAAGATCATGGATTCAAAGACTTAAGGCCCGATGGAGCAAGGGAGGGACGCATAGCTCGGTGAGCCTGGCCATGTCCGCCGGTGGCGCGTCGCAGCCCTCTTTGAGCCAGCGGCTGAATGCGGCGCGTTCTACCGAGGCGCACATCCAGGCGTAGTAACAGTACTCGTCGGTGAACGCCAATTCGCGGTTTTCAAAGGTTTCTCGGAAGGCGGCGATACGGTTCTCGGCCACCGCGGCTGCACCCTCGTCACTGAACTTGCTTTGCGATGAGTTGGCGAAGAGAAGCCTTTGGCGCTCCATGAGCGTGTACCAGCGCTCGTAACCCTTGCGCCATGAAAGCGTCCGTCCTATGAGGTCGAGCGTAAACGTGTCGCAATGGAGGGCATACCATGAGCCAATAGCGTACTTCGACTCGAAGTAGCTGTAGAACGTCTGCCTTGAAATGCCGGCACGGCGACATATCTCGGTAACTGACAGAGCGCGAATCGGTTCGGTGACAGCCTCCACCACGCGCATACGCACATCGAATCCCCGGGGTTTCTCGATGTAGTGTACTTCCATAAAAAGCCCTCCTTTTCCCGCATGATACCCACGAAAGCGTGAACTTGTCCAGGCGATCTTGACGGTTTGCGCCTTTTGTAAGGAGGTTCCTGACGGGTTGGGAAAACTGCCCGCTGACAGCGAGTCGATGAATTTGCCATGCTCTTCTCGTTCCGAATCATCTGAGGAGAGAGGAAAGGGAGTGGCAATGGACGACAACATGTTCGTTGGCGATTCGACTGCCTGTTCGCGACGTTCGTTCTTGAAGGGGGTCGGCGCCACGGCCGGCTTCACCCTCTTGGCGGGTGCGGGATTGGGAGCGACGGGGTGCGCCCCGCAGGAAGATGGCGCCAACTTGGCTGAAACGGGGCATACGGTTGTGACGCCCCAGGGCACCTACGAGGTGTACGAGACCGATATGCTCGTGTGCGGTTGCGGCTATGCCGGTATGTCGGCGGCGGCGAATGCCGCAAAGAGCGGCTTGAACGTTACGGTGGTTGAGAAGGGCCCGTTCGGCTCTGGCGGCGTGGCGGGTATGAACTTCGATTTCCTCACCACCTGGATCTACGATCCGAACTTCTATCAGTTTGATTCTCAGATCGGACCGGTGCTGAACCAAGAGGTGAATCTTGCTGCGCGCCGGTACGCGGAGGAGCGCAATGGAGCGAACCCCGCCTGCTCCGGCCAAGGTCAGCAGCTCGATCTCGAAGTTCTCAACAAAGGCCAGATGTTCCCCGAGCGCAACGAGGACGGAAGCTATCATATCTTCTCCGATATCGAGGCGGCCAAGATCTACATGGTCGAAGGCTCTTTTCCCCGCCATGAGACCGACCGTCTGACGGCGTCGCCGTGGCTGACCATCGCCGATCAGACCATGCTCACCGATCTTATCGTCAAAGACGGCGTGTGCCAGGGTGCCATGGGCATCCATTTGCCCACGGGGGCTTTCCGAGTGTTTCGCGCCAAGGCCACGGTGATGGCCACGGGCGGTACATGCTGGATCAACGGGTGGAACACCGTGGCGCCGCAGTCGGGCAGCGTGCCTGACAACACCTCCGACTTGGAGATGTCGGCCTTTCGCCATGGCGCCCTCATCGTGGATTCGGAATGGACCGATTACGACCTTATCACCGTCTATCCCACGGGCATCTCCTGCGGATACCCCGCCGGCCTGGGCGCCGATAGTATGTCGGTGGGTTACATCAAGGACCGCAACGGAGATTTGTTCCTTGTGGACGAGGACGATCCCCTGAAGTACCAGAAGAGCCGCTCTCTGTTCCTGCAGACCGTGGGTCAGTGCATTGCCGACGGTCGCGGGTCAGATGCCGGCGGAGTCTACGTGGACTACTCGACCGAGGAAGCGCGCAGCCACATCCGCTACTTCTATCGCCGCAACATCGATCTGTTCCGCGATACGTTCGGCATCGACCCCACGAGCGACCTTATCGAGTGCGGTCTCGAGATGATTGAGCATCAGGGCAGCATCCTCACGGACGAGAAGGCCATGAGCCGCGAGTTCGCCGGCCTGTTCTGCGCTCGCGGCGGCGGTATGACCGGTGCGGCCGGAAGCCCCGGCGTGAGCCACAACTACCTGTACGGCAACTACGCCGCCCACTGCGCGGCCGAATACGCGAAGACCGCCGAGTTGGGAGAGCTCGACTTTGCCCTGATCGAGGCCGAGCGCGAGCGTCTTGAGGCCATTCGCACCAACGCGGCTGAGGGCGATCTGCGTCCCGTGGCCATTCGACGGGCCATTCAGAAGGCGGCCGGCTCCGCCATGGGCATCATTCGCACCACCGAGGCTCTGGAGGCGGCTCGCGACGAGCTGGCGCGCATCCGTCGGGAGGATCTGCCCCGCCAGGCCGTGGGCAGCCCCTCCTTGGCCTACAACATGGAGTGGAAAGAGGCCATCGAGAACTACAACTTGCTCACCATTGCCGAGCTTTCGGTGCTCGCCTCGCTGACGCGCGAGGAGAGCCGCGGCAGCTACCTGCGCCCCGAATTCCCCGAGCCGAGCGACGATTGGGCATGCTCGCTGGCCATCGGCGGCACCGAGGGCAGCTACGAGACGGAAAAGGTTGAGATGCCTGTCGTCGACTGGGAGTCTATCGACTGGACGCAGACGGCTTAGGCCTGAAGGAGGTTTTCATGAAAATTACCGTTACGCGCTTCGATCCGTCCCAAGACGCCGCGCCCTACGACCAGACATTCGAGGTGCCCTTCACTGACAAGATGACGGCGCTTGAGGCGCTCATGTACATCTACGAGAACGAAGAGCCTATTGCCTTCGATTACGCCTGCCACGGTCGCAGCTGCGGACGGTGCGCCATGATGGTGGATGGCGAGCCCAAGCTGGCGTGCATCACGCCTTTGACCGACATGGCTCACGATATCGCGCCGCTTGAGGGCTATCCGGTGCTGCACGATCTCATCGTCGACAAAACGCAGCGCCACTTGGCGACCTCGGCACGGTACAACCGCGTGCGCTTCGACGACCTCAACCGCGACGAGATCAACCAGTTCGATATGGAGTCCCAGGAGAAGGTGTACTCCATTGAGTGGTGCACTCGCTGCGGACGGTGCAGCTCGGTTTGCCCCGCCATGCAGACGAGCGCGGACTACGTGGGGCCCATGACGATGCTCGCCACGGCCTACCGGTACTATGATCCCTACGATCAGGCCGATCGCGTGGTGCAGGCCGTTCAAGACGGATTGTACCGGTGCATCCTGTGCGGCCAATGCACCGAGGTCTGCGACTCGCCGGAAATCGATCATCTGACCTATTGGAACGACCTGCGCGCGGCGGCGGAGCAGCGCGGCTTGAAGCCCCGTTACGCCAAATAGGCTTGTCTCTATGAGCGCGTGCTGCTCAGAATTCCGATAAGCCCAAGATAATGCGCCCCTGGATTCATCTTCGGGGGCGCTGTCTTTTGTCTCGCAATGCGAAACGGGCGTTTCTGGACCTGTTAGGTTCGGATCGTCCTCAGAATTTGCTGCCGCAGACTGCCTTGCGCAGCGCGGGCGGAACCAGCCCGCAAACAAGCCGCGCCATATCCTCGGGTGCCCGCTCCATTCCGCTGTCGATCCAGGTGGCGAAGGCCTTGTTGAAGCAGTTCGCGTACATTTCCGCGTAGAAGCGCAAGTCACCGTCTACGATACCGCCGTTGAGGGCGATGGTCTCACAGAAGATGTCTGCCCGTCGCGCGTCCGCTCGGTGCCGACTCGAGCGCGACTCCTTGCTCGAGGTGAAATGCCGCAGCGTCTCGCGCTCGTCGTGCAGAAGGCTGAAGAAGTCCGAGAAGCCCTCCTCCCAAGTGAGTGACCGTCCGATTTCGGAGATAGTGGACCGATCGCATTCCGTGGCGAACCAGTAGGGAATATCGAACTTCGAATCGAAGTATCGGTAGAACAGTTGGCGTGACACATCGGCTTTGGCACAGATGGCTGCGCAAGTGAGCTCGTCGATGGGACGATCGACGGCATGCATAATGCGCAGCCGCGTTTCCACTTGCTTTGAGAGGGGGAATACTTGTCGTCTCATGAGACCGTCCCATCAGGTGTCGTCGGTCTGCGGTCGAGCTTGTTGACATAGGGCATCGATTGTCAACAAATGCTTTACCACCAGGTCGTTTAAGCAATTTCATGTTACCACACTTGCGACTTTGCACACTTACAAACCAGGTGTCAGAGCTCCAGAATATGAAGGCAGCAAGGCACTGAGAGAGAGGGTGCCAAATCATCGAGAAAGGGGTACGGTAATGGCAACTCACGAATACGATGCAGTCATCATCGGATCGGGTCACAACGGTCTGATCGTTGGCAATTATCTTGCTATGGCGGGTCTGAGCGTATGCGTGCTGGAGGCCAACGACATGATCGGCGGATGCACCACCACGGTCGAGTGCACGCTTCCGGGATTCAAGCACGACATCGGTTCGGTGGCGCTTGGGGCCATCCAGTCGAATCCTGTCTACGCCAATGACGAGCTGGGCATCCGCGAGAAGTACGGTTTTGAATTCATCGACACGAAGAAGAACGGTGCCACCCTCTATCCCGATGGCACCGGTGTCGTGGAGGATGGCGACTTGGCCCACGAGCTCGCGCAGATCGCCGCTTATTCGCCCGAAGACGCCCAGGCTTACGGACAGTTCATCCAGGAGAAGGCCCGGCTGCTGCCCCTGATTTCCACAGGTATGTCCACTTGTCCTCCTCCGATGGGGCTGTTCGTCAACCAGCTGAACTCCACGCCCGAAGGACGCGACCTGTTCAAATCCATGTCCATGTCCGCCCTGCAGATGGCTCGCCAGTGGTTCAAGCATCCCAAGACGATCTCCCATGTGCTGAAGATCTCCACGGAGGTTATGGTGACGCCGGAAGATGCCGGCAGCGCCATGTGGATGATGTTCGTGACCGTGGGCAACGCCTTCCGTTCGGGCTCGCTGCCTAAGGGTGGCTCCATCGCCCTTCCCAATGCCCTGGCCGCAGCCCTGAAGGATCGTGGCGGTGAGATCATTCTTAACAAGAAGGTTGTCAAGATCAATGTGGAGGATGGTCGCGCGGTGAGCGTGGAGACGGCCGATGGCGATACCTATGTCGGTACCAAGGCCATTATTTCCAACGTGGACGCTCGCCGCGTCTTCCTCGAGATGGTGGACGGCTACGAGCTCGACCCCAAATTCAAGCGCGATCTCGAGCAGATTATCCCGGCTCCCATGTCCGGGGTGATGCAGGCGGTGGCCATCGACGATGCACCCCACTACAAGGCCGGTCCCGAGTTCGATGACGCCGTCGTTGTAGAGCCTATCCCCGAGAACGTCCAAGATCTGCTCGATGGCTATCGCGCCATGGTGGAGGGTCGCCTGCCTGAGAAGCGGTCGCTTTGCCCCGAGTCGCTCGTGCCGTCGCTGTTCGATCCGGAGCGGGCGCCGGAGGGCAAGCACGTACTGTATCTGTGGCAGCTCGCCCCGGCCGGTGTGGGCGAGGAGGGGATGGATTGGTGGAAGAACCATCCCGAGGAGGTCGAGCAGTTCGCGCGTGACATCCGCGAGCACTTCTTCAGCTACACCAACAACCTCAGCGAGGATAACGTGCTCGCCTACAAGGTGTTCACGCCCGACTTCTACAGTGAGTGGAACGACAACATCATCGACGGCAATATCACAGGTCCCGGTGCCTATCTCTTCCAGAGCTACGCCTATCGACCGTTGCCGGAGATTGGCCAATTTCGCACGATGATCGACGGTCTGTATCTGACGGGTATGGGTACGCACCCGGGCGGCGCGGTCACCGGCGGCGGCCGCGGCACCGCCCAGATCATCCTCGACGATTTGGGCTTCGACTGGGACGACGTTCTCGACAACAAGTAGGGAATGGCCAGCATTCTGAGATAAGGTTCCATAGCCGCGGGGGATGTTGCCCCGCGGCTATGGAGAGCGATGAAAGAGGAACGATCTATGACAGCGATTCTTAATTCTCTCGTCACCGTGCTGGGGGCGTGGCTCGTCGTGTCTCCGTATTTGCTGGGGACGCGGGGTGTGGCCCTGGCTATCGCGATTGCGGCGGGGGCGATAGCTCTCGTCCTGTCTATCGTTGCCATCAAGCAGGAGGCTTATAAGCCCACGCTCGACTACGTGCTTTGTGCCCTGGGAATCGCGCTTGCACTGTGGGGCATTGTCGGCTGGATTGCGGGCTTGGGGGCCGGTTTGAGCGAGATCATCGTCGGTGCGCTTGTTGCGGCCCTCTCGTTCGGCGCAACACGTTTCGCCCATACCTACGCGGGTGCGTCGTTCTACGATCGCGGGGGAGCGCCTATGGTGGACGTTCAGAGCCTGCGCATGAAAGACGGTACCATCCTCATGAAGGCTTTGCTGTTGCAGTCGATGCCGTCGACGGTCTATATCAAGCCCGAGGAGGTCTGGAAAGTTCTCACGATGGTTCCCTTCGACTTGATTAAGCAGATGCCCGTCTTCTTGTATCAAGGGTACAAGGCCTGTAAGAGCAAGGGCGATGCGGCAAAGGGGATGGAGGGCAACTAGCTCTGTTGTCGTAACGGGCGCTGCGATGGGCGGCGGCAGGACGTTGGTCTTGCCGCCGCCCTTTCGTTTTCGCTCTCTTCGCATCGCTGCTCCGCTATTTTGTGGGCTTCGCGGTGTGCACGGATCGCGCGGTGCGGCCTGTGCTACCATAGCGCCCAAACCTTTGAGGGGCCGGCGCAGGGTCGGCCCCCGTTCATGAAGAAGGAGAAGCGAACCGTGAAAGTAACCGAGAAGAAGCTCGCCGACGGCATCATCAAGCTCGACTGCGAGGCCACGGCCATCGAGGTGAACAACGCCCTCAAGGAGGCCGCCGAGGCCTTCGCCATGCAGATGGGCGTGCGTCCCGCGCCGGGCAAGTCCATCGAGGAGCTGGCGCGCGAGCAGCTGGGCATCGCCGATCTGGACAAGATCATCGAGCCCAACGCCATCGAGGTGCTCGTGCCTCGGGCGCTCGATCGCCGCAACCTCGTGCCGGCGTTCCCTCCCAAGGCCACGCCCACGGTGAAGTTCGAGCGCGGCAAGAAGTTCACGTTCACCCTGAACGTCACGGTGAAGCCCACCTACGAGCTGACCTCCTACGAGCCGGTGGAGATCACGGTGCCCCCCTTCACCTTCGACGAGACTCCCATCAACCAGCAGCTGGAGGAGATCGCCAAGAACTCCGTCACCTACGTGGTGGCCGATGCCAAGCCGCTTACGGCGGGGGACGCCTGCTCCATCGCTATGAAGTGCTTCGACGACGGCGAGGAGATCAAGGCGCTCACCTGCGAGGATCGCACCTACCTCATGGGCCGGGGCTACATGCCCGAGGGATTCGATGAGGCGCTCATCGGCATGGAGCCGGGCCAGACCAAGGAGTTCACCTTCGAGGCCCCCTTGGGCACCGAGAACGGGGAAGTGGTGAACAAGCCCATCTCTTGCACGGTGACTGTGAAGGAGATTCAGCAGGAGGTCGTGCCGGTCATCGACGATGCCTGGGTGAAGGCGAACATGCCCATGTTCGCGAGCCGCGAGGCGCTCGTCGCCGATATGCGCCGCGTCTTCGAGGCCCAGCAGCGCGAGGCCTACGAGGGCTACGTGCAGCAGATGGCCGTGGGCCAGCTCACGCGCCGCTTCGAGGGCCGCATCGCCGATGAGATCTACGAGGCCACGCGCGACCAGCTCATGCAGAACCTGCGCATGGAGCTTCAGCAGGCCGGCATGACCTGGGAGCAGTTCGTGGCCCAAAACGGCGGCGAGCAGCAGTTCGGCATGATGCTCATGATGCAGACCCGCGAGGTGCTGGTGCAGGGCTTCTGCCTGGACGCGGTGTACCGCCACGAGCGCTTGACGCTGACCGACAAGGATCTGGAGGATGCCTGCCTGGGCATGAATCCCCAGGGCAATCCCAAGATGATGCGCCAGCAGCTGGAGGACTCGGGTCGCGGCTTCGCTCTGCGCGAGACGGCCGAGCGCCTGAAGGCCGCCCGCTTCGTGGCCTCCCAGGCGAAGATCACCGTGGCCGATTCTCCCGCGGCGCCCGCCGACGAGGCGAAGGCGCCCGCCGAGGCGAAGGCGGCCGACGAGAACTAGCTTACGGGCCGATATCGGCCTTGCGCCATAACCACACGCCAGGGCGGGGACTTCCCCGCCCGTTTCTATGAAGGACGTACTCTCTGTGTCTAAGAAGCCCGCGCCCCAATCTCATCGCAGCCCCAAGCGCCCGGAAAAGGGCGCTCCGAAAAACACGCGCCCCTCCCTGCCCGCTTCGGCGTTCCTGCCCACCACGCGCGCCGAGGCCGATGCGCGCGGCTGGGGGCAGCTCGACTTCGTCTACGTTTCCGGCGACGCCTACGTGGATCATCCCTCGTTCGGGAGCGCCATCATCACGCGGGTGTTGGAGTCCCACGGCTACAAGGTGGGCTTCATCGCTCAGCCCGATTGGAACGACCCGGAAAGCGTCGCGGTGTTCGGCGAGCCGCGGCTGGGATTCCTCGTGTCGGCGGGCAACATGGACTCCATGGTGAACCACTACACGGTGAACAAGAAGCGCCGCCGCGACGACGCCTACACGCCGGGCGGCAAGGGCGGCGCGCGCCCCAACCACGCGGCCGTGGTCTATTCGAACCTCATTCGCCGCACCTTCAAGGAAACGCCTATCATTTTGGGCGGCATCGAGGCGAGTCTGCGCCGGCTCGCCCATTACGACTACTGGTCCGATTCCCTCAAGCGCTCCATCTTGCTCGATTCCGGGGCCGATCTCATCTCCTACGGCATGGGGGAGCGCTCTATCGTCGAGATTGCCGATGCCCTCGCTGCGGGCCTTTCCGTGAGCGATCTCACCTTCATCGACGGCACGGTGTTCCGCACGCGCTCGCTGGAACACGTGGTCGACTACGAGATGCTGCCCAGGTGGGAAGAGGTTTCGGGCGACAAGCGTGCCTTCGCGGAGAGCTTCGCCGCCCAGTACCGCGCGAGCGACCCGGTGACGGGCGCCCGTTTGGTGGAAGCGTACCCCCACGGCGTGTACGTGGTGCAGAACCCGCCGGCTGCGCCGCTTACCCAAAACGAGATGGACGCCGTCTATCGCCTACCCTATGCGCGCACGTGGCATCCTTCCTACGACGAGGCCGGCGGCGTGCCGGCGCTTTCCGAGGTGAAGTTCTCACTCACTTCCTGCCGCGGCTGCTTCGGCGAGTGCGCCTTCTGCGCGCTCACCTTCCATCAGGGGCGCATCGTCACGGGCCGCTCCCACGAGTCGCTGCTCGAGGAGGCCCGCGTCATGACCCAAGACGCCGACTTCAAGGGGTATATCCACGATGTGGGCGGTCCCACGGCCAACTTCCGCGGGCCGGCCTGCGCCAAGCAGCGCACGCGAGGCGCCTGCACAGACCGCCGCTGTTTGGGCACGAAGCCCTGCCCGGCGATGAAGGCCGATCATCGCGACTACACGGGTCTTCTGCGCAAGCTGCGGAAGCTGCCCGGCGTGAAGAAGGTGTTCGTGCGCTCGGGCATCCGCTTCGACTACGTCATGGCCGACCCCGATCCCGACCGCACGTTTCTGCGCGAGCTGGTCGAGCACCACGTATCCGGCCAGCTGCGCGTGGCGCCCGAGCACGTGTCCGACACGGTGCTCGCCGCCATGGGCAAGCCGCCTCGGGCCGTCTACGACGCGTTTTGCGACGCTTTCGAGGAAATCAATCGGGAGACGGGCAAGAAGCAGTTCGTCGTGCCCTATCTCATGTCGTCGCATCCGGGCAGCACGTTGGCCGAGGCCATCGAGTTGGCCGAGTACGTGCGCGACATGGGCTTCAACCCCGAGCAAGTGCAGGATTTCTACCCCACGCCCTCGACGATTTCCACGTGCATGTACTACACGGGCCTCGATCCGCTCACCATGGAACCCATTTACGTGCCGAGGACCCCGCATGAGAAGGCCCTGCAACGGGCGCTCATCCAGTACCGCAACCTCGCCAACTACGATTTGGTGCGCGAGGCACTCGTGAAGGCTGGGCGGACCGACCTCATCGGCTGGGACGAGCAGTGCCTCATCCGTCCCAAGCGCCCCAAGAAGCGCGATGCGGACGGCGGCGCCCCGAAAGGAAAGGGGAGGGGCGCTAAAGAGCGCGGTTCGTTCGGCAAGGGAAAGAACGCCAAAGGACGTGTCTCGTCTGAACGGAGCAGAGGTGCGGTAGGTGCCGCTTCGAAACCCCAGCGAGCCGGCAAGCCCCCGAAGGCCAACGGCCGCAAAGGCGGCATCCGCAAGGGCCGTTAGAGCCGTTCCTCCAGCGACGCGCGAAGGGCGGCGATGGTGCGAATGCCCATGGGGCTGCGAAGACCGTCCCCGAGCAGTGCCTCCAGCATCTTGGTGGTCTCCTCGGCGATGTCTGTGGCGCAGGCGAGGCCCTGCGAGGTGAGCGCGATTTCGATCTCCCGTTTGCTGGCGCAGGCGATGCGGGTGACGAGGCCCGCGTCCGTGAGGCGCGAGAGCGCTCGCGAGAAGGTGGGGGCGTCTAGACAGAGGTGGCGTCGCAGCTCTTTGGCCGCCGTGCGCCCGCTGCTTCCCAAGGCCAAAAGCAGATGGCCCTGGGTGGCGCTCAGGTGCTGCTTACGGCACAGACGGCTGAAATCGAGGGCCGTTTGCTGGCAGGCGATGATGAAGGCGCTGTCCCCGCGCACCAGATCGCCCATCATCCGCTTCTTGTTGAGCCGCACGCAGGCTTCGAAGAAAAGCTGCAGGGCCTGTGTCCGCTCGTTGCCCTGGAGGGGGTCCAGGGCGCTTTTGGCCGCGGTTATCAGACTTTGGTCGAGGGATGCGAGGAGCCGTTGGCCGGCGGGTGTTATGGCGAGAGGGGAGTATCGGTTGTCATCGTCGCAGGTTCGCTTCTCAAGGGCTCCCTTCCGCACGAGCTGAGCGGCGCAGGCGGCCATCGTGGTGTAGTTGAGCCCGAGCGTCGCGGCGGCCGTCGCCGCGGAC
This sequence comes from Adlercreutzia sp. CNCM I-6216, assembly GCF_977113345.1. Taxonomy (NCBI): domain Bacteria; kingdom Bacillati; phylum Actinomycetota; class Coriobacteriia; order Eggerthellales; family Eggerthellaceae; genus Adlercreutzia; species Adlercreutzia sp. CNCM I-6216. The sequence goes on along the minus strand of NZ_CDSBIE010000008.1, from coordinate 99,259 downwards.
TGCTGGGGGCGTTCGCTGATGAGCAGCAGTAGCCAGAACTGGTTGATGGTGGCGCCGCGCTCGGCCCGAAGCGTGCCGACGATGGCGCGCATCCATTGGTCGAAAATTAGGACTGTCTCCGAGGCTTGCGCCCAATCGTCTCTCTCGTTGTTCATCGCCCCTCCTTTTTTGCGTATCGTCCATGATACGTCGGCTGCGGCGTTTCGGGGATATGCTCCAAACGCTCAACGGTTCGCCGCGCGCTTCGGTGTCGTCTCGTCAACAGTTGCTCTAGCGGCGCAACTTTTGCCACGCTTCCGTTTCCTCCGTATTCTTCGGCCCGTCTGATCCCGATCGAAAGGAGAAAGAGGGATGGGAAGCAAGCAAGGGGAGAACACGCCTCGCAGCATGGACCGGCGCTCGTTTTTCAAGCTGGGCGGCCTGACTGCGGGCGCGGCGGCGCTGACGGGCGGCATGCTGGCCGGCTGCGCGCCGCAGAACCCGACCGAGATGGCCCAGACGGGCGGAGAGAACGAGACGGTGGCCGCATCGGTGCCCTACGCGGTCTACGACACCGACATCCTCCTCATTGGCGGCGGCTTCGGTGCCAGTTTCGCTATGCAGGAAGCTTGCAAGGCTGGCAAGAATATGTTGGTGATCGATAAAGCGCCCTATGGCTTCGGAGGCGCTTTCGGCATGAGCTTCGACATCATGCAAACGTGGGTTCCCGGCGCTTATTATGAGACCGAGGAGGAGGTGCCCGTTGCTACGAAAATTCGTAACGATAGCCTCTACCGCAAGACGGGCGTCCAGAACGAGGTCGAGCTGAATCCCGATGTGGTCGTCGCTAACTGGGGCGAGATCCTTTCGGCACGCAACGAGGACGGAACTCCTTTCTATATCTACGATTTCCCGACGACGCGTGGTTTCGAGCATTCCATGACGCGTCACTGGTCCGATTATTTCCGCTCCAAGGACTACGTCACGGTTCACGACCGCACGATGATCACCGACCTCATCATCGAGGACGGCCGCTGCCTGGGCGCCGTGGGCCTGCACCTGCCCACGGGCGAGTACCGTGTTTACCGCGCGAAGGTGACGCTGTCGGCCACGGGCGGCTGCACCCAGTTCTACGGTTGGAACTCCACCTCGGCGACAACGAACAACGTGCTCGACAATACCGCCGATGTGGAGATGGCCCTCCTGCGCCATGGCGGCAAAATCGCCAACGCCGAGTTCGGCAGCTACGACATGATGGGCGCCTTCCCGCGCAGCTTCACGGCTTCGGAGGGCTCCATGGTCGGCGCTGACAGCGTGCATTCAGGAGACCTGATGGATTCCGAGGGAACCTACCTGAAAGACTACCCCGAAATCGCCGAGAAGGAGTACCTGACCACCCAGTCGGGCGTTATGCAGGCGGTCGACGTGGTGGTGCGTGCTGGCAAGGGCAGCGAGAACGGCGGCGTGTACCTGGACTGCAAGCAGGAATCCCTCTCCACCATGCGATGGATGTACCAGCGCAATGCCCAGCTGTTGAAGGAGAAGTTCGGCTACGACTTCACTGCCCAGCCGACCGAGGTGGTACCCGAAATGTACGAGCACGGCGGTGAACCCATCACCGATGACAACGCCATGTGCGTTGATGCCGAGGGTCTGTTCTGCGTTCGCGCCAACGCCGGCAGCGAGGGCGGCATGATGAACATTACCAATCGTCGCATGGGCCGTTACGCCATGAAGAGGGCCTTGGAATATCTGGCGGCCTATGAGGAGCCCGCATCCGTGACCTACGAAGGAGTGGCGGCCGAGATCGCCCGTCTCGAGGATTTGCGGACGCGCACCGTGGACGATCCGCTGCGCCCCATCACCGTGCGCCGCAACATTCAGTACGCCTGCGCCGAGGCCGCTCGTCCCGTGCGTCCCACCGATGTGCTGGAGACGGCCAAAGCCGAGCTCGACCGCATTATGGCGGAGGATATTCCCCGCATGGCGTGCGCCGACGACAGCTTGGTGCAGAACGCCGACTGGAAGGACGCCATCGAGGTGGTGAACCTGCTTGATATCGCTCGACTGACCGTGGAGGCATCGCTTGCGCGCGAGGAGAGCCGCGATGCGTTCATCCGCCCCGACTTTCCTGAGACCGATGACGAGAATTGGAAGTGCGCGCTGGCCTACACGCGCGCCGAGGACGGCAGCCTGTCCTGCGAGAAGATCGCTTACTAATCGGTGCCATTCTGCGAGTTCCAAGGAGATAGACCATGAAGATAACTGTTAAGCGCTACGATCCCTCGAAGGACAATGCTCCCTATGAGACCACCTACGAGGTTCCCCACGATGACGAGTACATGACGCTTTTACAAGCCCTCGTGTACATTCACGAGAACGAGGAGCCGCTGGCCTTCGACTTCTCCTGCCGCGGGCGCATGTGCGGCCGCTGCGCTATGATGCTCGACGGCGAGCCTGTACTCGCCTGCGTGGAGCCCCTGCCTGACGGCTCGCACACGGTCGAGCCGCTTGCGGGCTTGCCGGTGGTGAAAGACCTGGTAGTGGACAAGAGTCAGGTGCAGGAGAAGATCGCCGAGACCTATAAGCGCGTGCGCGTGGCCCCGCTGACCGAAGAGGATCTCCAGACCTACAATATGGAAGACGCCGATGAGCTGTTCGGCATCAATTACTGCGCTCGCTGCCAGGTGTGCACGGCAGGCTGCCCGGCCCGCGCCATAAACCCCGACTACATCGGGCCCTCCCATATGCTGGCCGTGGCCTTCCGCCACTTCGATCCCTACGACCAGGCCGACCGTATCGTGGAGGCCGTCCAGGGCGGGCTGTGGGATTGCACTATGTGCGGCACGTGCACGGCCCATTGCAACCAGCTCGAGATCGATCATCTTGCCATTTGGCAGAAGCTGCGCGATGCCGCTACTGAGCGCGGCCTCGTGAAACAGGACTAAGGTGACGAGGCGCGCGGCAGGCCTCGCGTGACCACGCATCGGCCAGGATGCGGCCGACCGTGCCCCGTCTCGTTTTCACGATCAACTCCGGAGGCCCTTTCGTTCCCCTCCCTCCAAAGGGCCTCGTCTTTCCCATGGCAGCGCCCCTCGCGACCCCCCCCGCGAGGGGCGCTGCCGCTCGTCACCCGTTTACGCTCTCTGAAAGAGATGGCGCCGCAGCCCTCAGCCCTCAGCCCGCAGTCCGCAGCACGTAGCCCGCAGCCCGAGGGGTCATTTTGCCGGTCGATGGAAGGTTTGGGGGCGTTTTCACGCCCCGAGCTACGGGTCGCCGGTTCTTCTGACGAAAACACAAAGCTCTGAACAAGGGCTTCTCTTTGGCAAAGAACGTCAGGGAAGCGCGAACCCGTAGCCAGAGGCGCCCTAATGCCGCAAAGCGCGAAGTCGACTGGCAAAATGCCCCCTCGGGCTGCGGCGCTCTTTTTTGCGTTGTCGCAGGGTCTCGTGCTGCCGCGCTCTCTTGTAGTTTTCGGTGCTCGAATCGGCGCTCCTGCTCTCTGCTGTCGAGTTGGTCGATGTCGCCTTGGCAAAAACGCCCCGTTTGGTACCTCCAAGCGGAAAAGGGGCGACAATATCGAGGAGTTTGGTATCCTTTTCGGCCAACATGCGCGGTTTGATACCCGCCTTATGGCGAGAACGGAGGTTTGGTACCCGCGAAGCACTCACACGGCTTTCGTGACCTGGGCTTTCTTCGGGCGTTGGGGACCAAATCGCCGATCTTGGCAGAAAACGGGTACCAAATCGCCCCAATTTGCCGATCTTGGGGCGAAAAAAGCGCTCGGGGATACCAAACCCCGCGATTCTGCCCGTAGCCCAGGCCGCGCGGGTACCAAACCCCGCGATTCTGCCCGAGGCTCGCACCTTAAAGGTGCCAAACCCCGCGATTCTGTCTGCGGGGTCGCATCGCGAGGGGGCCAAACCTGCGATCTCGACGTTCGGCCCCGCCCCGAGGCAAGTGTGCGGGAAATGTGACGGTTGGCCGCTTGTCGAAAAAGTTCTTGAGGCGGTTGCCCCCCACCCCTATAATGCTTCTTTGCGTCTGTGTGCCCAGCGATGGATACACCCGGGCGCGTGGCAAGACGGCGTCGCAGCGTAGAGCCTCCATCTGCGCCGGTCGGCAATCGCCTGGCCACTACCGTAGGGGAGGTTTCGGTGTGCGGAGAGGCGCGCGAGCGGAAACTCCAAAGGAAAGGGGCGCACGTGTCCCGCTGGTTGCCGTTACCGGCCGGCGAGCGCGGAAGCCCGAAGTCAAGAAAGGTTGTTACTGTGGGAATCAAACAGTACAAGCCGACGAGCCCCGGCCGACGTTTCCAGACGGTCTCCGATTTCTCGGAGATCACCACGTCCAAGCCGGAGAAGTCTCTTCTGGCCCCGAAGCCGAAGAAGGCCGGTCGCAACTGCTATGGCCGCATCACCACCCGTCACCAGGGCGGCGGCAACAAGCAGCGCTACCGCATCATCGACTTCAAGCGCAACAAGGACGGCGTGCCCGCCAAGGTTGCCACCATCGAGTACGATCCCAACCGCTCGGCCCGTATCGCTCTTTTGCACTACGTTGATGGCGAGAAGCGCTACATCATCCATCCGAAGGGCCTGAAGGTCGGCGACATCGTGGTCTCCGGTCCGGAAGCCGACATCAAGCCGGGCAACGCTCTGCCTTTGGCGAATATCCCCGTCGGTACGCTGATCCACAACGTGGAGCTGCAGCCGGGTAAGGGTGCCGCTATCGCCCGTTCCGCCGGCACTTCCATCCAGCTCATGGGCAAGGAGGGCAACTACGCCATCCTGCGCATGCCCTCTTCCGAGATGCGCCGCGTGCTCATCACCTGCCGCGCCACCATCGGCGAGGTGGGCAACGCCGAGCACTCCAACATCAAGATCGGCAAGGCCGGCCGCAAGCGCTGGATGGGCGTTCGTCCCTCTGTCCGCGGTACGGTTATGAACCCGGTCGACCATCCGCACGGCGGCGGCGAGGGCAAGAACAAGTCCGCTGGTCGTCACCCGGTCACCCCCTGGGGCGTGCCGACCAAGGGCCATCGCACCCGCAACAAGAAGAAGGCCTCGAGCCGTCTCATCATCCGTCGTCGCAAGAAGTAGCGGAATCCTAAGGAGTCATAGTGAGCAGAAGTTTGAAAAAGGGTCCTTTCGTAGAACCGCGCCTTCTTGCCCGCATCGAGGCAATGAACGCGGCCGGCGAAAAGGAAGTCATCAAGACATGGTCTCGCGCGAGCACCATCTTCCCGGAAATGGTGGGTCACACCATCGCCGTGTACGATGGCCGCAAGCACGTGCCGGTCTACGTTACCGAGTCCATGGTTGGCCACAAGCTGGGCGAGTTCTCGCCGACCCGTACCTTCAAGGGTCATGCGGCCGACAAGAAGAAGCGATAGGGCATAGGTGAGAAGTTACATGGAAACTAAAGCAGTATCGCGTTACGTCCGCATCGCTCCCCGCAAGGCCCGCATCGTGGTCGACCTGGTTCGCGGCAAGTCCGTGCCCCAGGCCCGCGAGATCCTGGCGTTCTGCGAGCGCGCCGCCGCGGAGACCGTCGTGAAGACGCTGAACTCCGCCGTGGCCAACGCCGAGCACAACAATCACCTTCGCGGCGACAACCTGGTGGTCAAGGCCGCCTACGTCGACGAAGGCCCGACCCTGAAGCGCATCCGTCCCCGCGCCAAGGGCTCCGCGTCGCGCATCAACAAGCGCACGTGCCACATCACCATTGTCGTCGCACCCCGAGAGGAGGCATAAGGTCCATGGGTCAGAAAGTCAGCCCTACCGGATTCCGCCTCGGTATCACCGAGGATTGGCGCAGCCGCTGGTACGCCGGTAAGGATTACGCCAAGACGCTCGAGAACGATATCGCCATCCGCAAGTTTCTCGACAAGCAGCTCGCCCGTGCCTCTGTGTCTCGCGTGGACATCGAGCGCGCCGGCGACAAGATCAAGGTGACCATCACCACGGCGCGCCCCGGCGTGGTCATCGGCAAGAAGGGCGCCGAGATCGACGCTCTGCGCAAGAAGCTCGAGAAGGTCGCCGACGGCCCGGTCTCCATCGACGTGGTCGAGGTGAAGCGTCCCGAGCTGGACGCCGAGCTCATCGCCCAGTCCGTGGCCGAGCAGCTCGAGGGCCGCGTGGCCTTCCGCCGTGCCATGCGCAAGGCCGTGCAGTCCGCCATGAAGTCCGGTGCCAAGGGTATCCGCATCCAGTGCTCCGGTCGTCTGGGCGGCGCCGAGATGAGCCGCCGCGAGTGGTACCGCGAGGGTCGCGTGCCGCTGCACACCCTCCGCGCGAAGATCGACTACGGCTTCGCCACCGCCGCCACCACCATGGGCTCCATCGGCGTACAGGTGTGGGTGTACCACGGCGAGGTGCTGCCGGGCCAGAAGGCTCCCCAGCCCGCGCTCGAGGGTTCGTCCCGCCCGAACCGTTCCCGTCGTAATGATCGCCGCGAGAGGGGTGACAAGTAAATGCTCGTACCTAAGCGCGTAAAGCACCGCAAGGTGCAGCGTGGTTCCATGAAGGGCAAGGCCAAAGGTGGCACCCGTCTGAACCACGGCGAGTATGGCATCCAGGCCCTCGAGGCCCACTGGATCACCAACCGTCAGATCGAGGCAGCTCGTATTGCCATGACCCGTCACATGAAGCGTGGCGGCAAGGTCTGGATCACGATCTTCCCCGACAAGCCCATCACCTCCAAGCCCGCCGAGACCCGCATGGGTTCCGGTAAGGGCAACCCCGAGGGCTGGGTCGCTGTCGTGAAGCCCGGCCGCATCATGTTCGAGATCGCCGGCGTCGATGACGAGACCGCCCGCGAGGCTCTGCGTCTGGCCATCAACAAGCTGCCCATCAAGTGCAAGATCGTCACTCGTGAAACGGAGGGGCAGCAATAATGAAAGCAGCAGAGATTCGTGAACTTTCTGCCGAAGACCTGCAGGTGAAGCTGAAGGAGGCCAAGGCGGAGCTGTTCAACCTTCGCTTCCAGATGGCCACCAGCCAGCTGGACAACACTGCCCGCGTCAAGCAGGTCAAGAAGGACATCGCGCGCATCATGACTGAGATGCGGGCTCGCGAGCTGAGCGCGTAGCTTAAGGAAGGTGCAAGAAATGACTGAAGAGCGCAATCTGCGTAAAGTACGTCAGGGCGTCGTCGTCAGCGATGCCAACGACAAGACCATCGTGGTGGCCGTCGAGGAGCGCAAGCCCCATCCCATCTACAAGAAGATGATCACCTCCACCAAGAAGTTCCATGCCCATGACGAGAACAACGAGGCCGGCGTCGGCGACACCGTTCAGATCATGGAGACGCGCCCGCTGTCCAAGATGAAGCGCTGGCGTTTGCTGAAGATCGTCGAGAAGGCCAAATAGTTTGAGTGCTCCGGCACGAGGACTATTGATAAGGAAAGTAGGAACATCACATGATTCAGATGCAATCCATGCTCGCCGTGGCCGACAACTCCGGCGCTCGCAAGGTGCAGTGCATCAAGGTCCTGGGCGGCTCGAAGCGCCGCTATGCGGGCCTCGGTGACGTGATCATCTGCAGCGTCAAGGAAGCGATGCCCAACGGCAACGTCAAGAAGGGCGAGGTCGTGCGTTGCGTGATCGTGCGCGTGAAGAAGGAAGTCCGTCGCGCCGACGGCTCCTACATCCGCTTCGATCAGAACGCCGCCGTGCTCATCAACAACGACGGTTCTCCGCGCGGCACCCGTATCTTCGGGCCCGTCGCCCGCGAGCTGCGCGACAAGAAGTACATGAAGATCGTGTCTCTGGCACCGGAAACGCTGTAGGGGAGGTGTCAGAATGGCTCAGAACAAGATGACGATCCGCAAGGGCGACACCGTCAAGGTCATCGCCGGCAAGGATCGCGGCAAGACTGGAAAGGTGCTGCGCTCGGTGCCCGAGAAGTCCCGCGTGGTCGTGGAGAAGGTGAACATGGTCAAGAAGGCCATGCGCCCGACCCAGGCCAACCCCCAGGGCGGCATTTCTACCGTCGAGGCGCCCATCCACGTGTCCAACGTGATGCTCGTGTGCCCCAGCTGCGGCGAGGCCACCCGCGTGGCCCGTCGCCGCGAGGACGGCAAGCTCGTCCGCGTCTGCAAGAAGTGCGGCAAGGACATCCCCGCCGTCGAGGCCTAAGATAAGGCACTCAAGGCTCTGAACAGACCGCCTGCTACCGAATTTGTGTAGCGGGCGGTTTTTACTTGGAAAGTGTCTCGTTTTGTGGGACAATTTCCAATCGCGCGCAAGCGCCATGGCCCTGGGAAGGTCCCAGGGACGCCGGGTCGGAAATCCGGCGTTTAATCCATCGGAGAAAGGTTTGAAGAAAGATGGCTGATACCCCCCGCCTCAAGGTGAAGTACCAGACCGAGATCGTCCCCGCGCTCGTCGAGCAGCTCGGCATCAAGAACATCAACTGCGTGCCGAAGCTGGAGAAGATCGTCGTGAACATGGGCGTCGGCGCCGCCGCCGGCGATTCCAAGCTGCTTGATGCCGCCATGAACGACATGCGCATCATCACCGGCCAGCAGCCCTGTGTGACCCGCGCCAAGAAGTCCATCGCCGGCTTCCATGTGCGCGAGGGCCAGGCCATCGGCTGCAAGGTGACCCTGCGCGGCGACCGCATGTGGGAGTTCCTCGATCGCCTGCTGGCTACCGCCCTTCCGCGCGTCCGCGACTTCCGCGGCATCTCGCCGAAGAGCTTCGACGGCCGCGGCAACTACACCCTGGGCATCACCGAGCAGCTCATCTTCCCGGAGATCGAGTACGACAAGATCGATCGCACCCGCGGCATGGACATCACCTTCGTGACCAATGCCGGCGACAACGATTCCGCGTTCGCTCTTCTGTCTGCCCTCGGGTTCCCGTTCAAGAGCAAGTAAACCGACCGGGGCCCACTTATGCCCCGCGTCGCGCAACCTCGGTCACAAGTCCGCGATAAGGCTGCGGGCTTAAGGACATAAAGAAAGAAGGACATGCATGGCTAAGAAATCGATGATCGCCAAAGCCAAGCGCGAGCCGAAGTTCTCTACGCGTCAGCACAACCGCTGCACCCGTTGCGGACGTCCCCGCGCCTACTATCGCAAGTTCGGCCTGTGCCGTATTTGCGTGCGTGAGTTGGCTAACAAAGGCGAGCTGCCCGGCGTGACCAAGGCTTCCTGGTAGAAGACGCGGACGCTAAGGGTGTGCCGACGTTAAAGGCGGAGGCGCTATGGGCGCCGACGAACCGAACGCCGGTTCATCACGGATCAAAGGAGAAAACAAACATGACAATGACCGACCCCATCGCAGACATGCTTACGCGTGTGCGTAACGCCCAGTCTGCCGGCAAGGACACCGTGTCCATGCCGACGAGCAAGAAGCTCGTCGAGATCGTGCGCATTATGGAGCAGGAAGGCTACATCCAGCGCTTCGATGTCATCGACGGCGAGCCCCGCGGCACCCTTGAGATCACCCTCAAGTACGGCCCGAAGAAGGCCAAGACCATCCGCGGCATCAAGCGCATCTCCAAGCCGGGTCTGCGCATCTATGCCGGCAAGGACGATCTGCCCCGCGTGCTCGGCGGCCTCGGCACGGCAATTATCTCGACCAGTCGCGGCGTCATGACCGACCGCGATGCCCGCAAGCAGGGCATCGGCGGCGAGGTCATCGCCTATCTGTGGTAGGAAAGGAAGGTATCTAGTATGTCTCGTATCGGCAAGATGCCCATCCCCGTTCCTGCCGGCGTCGATGTGACCATCGACGGCCAGACGGTGACGGTGAAGGGCCCCAAGGGGGAGCTTACCCGCACGTTCCTGCCGTCCATGACCATCACCCGCGACGGCGATGAGCTTATCGTCACCCGTCCCGACGACACCCGTGAGTCCAAGAGCGCCCACGGCCTGACCCGCACCCTTCTCGCCAACATGGTGGAGGGCGTGTCGAACGGCTTCTCCAAGAAGCTGCAGCTCGTCGGCGTTGGCTATCGTGCCGCACTCAAGGGCAAGGATCTCGAGATGCAGCTCGGCTACTCCCATCCCGTGCTGGTGGAGGCTCCCGAGAACATCACCTTCGAGGTGCCCTCTCAGACCGAGATCGTCGTGTCCGGTCCGAGCAAGGAGCAGGTCGGCCAGGTTGCCGCGAACATCCGCAAGTGGCGCAAGCCGGAGCCCTACAAGGGCAAGGGCATTCGCTACGAGGGCGAGCATGTCCGCCGCAAGGCTGGCAAGGCCGGCAAAGACTAAGTGCCTATTCGGTAGCTGATTGAAGGGATTAAACCTATGAATAAGCAACAGGAGAAGCAGGCCCGTCTTGCCCGTCGCCATCGTCGCGTGCGCGGCAAGATCTCCGGCACTGCAGCTCGCCCGCGTCTGTGCGTGACGCGGAGCAACAGCAACATGTACGTGCAGGTCATCGATGACGTGGCCCACACCACCATCTGCGGCGTCTCTACCCTCGGGGAGGCCTTCAAGGCCACCGGCAAGAGCGGCGCGACCGTCGAGGGCGCAGCCGAGCTCGGCACCATCGTTGGCAAGTTGGCTCAGGAAAACGGCGTGACGGAAGTTGTGTTCGACCGTGGCGGCCACCTGTATCATGGGCGCGTGAAGGCTCTGGCCGAAGCTGCCCGTGAAGCAGGATTGAAATTCTAGAAGGGGTTTTAGCTTATGGCTCGTAACAACAACCGTCAGCAGGAGAGCACGACTCCTGAGCTTCAGGAGCGCGTGGTCTTCATCAATCGCGTCGCGAAGACCGTCAAGGGCGGCCGTCGCATGCAGCTCTCGGCCCTGGTCGTCGTCGGCGACGGCAACGGCCGCGTGGGCGTGGGCATGGGCAAGTCCGCCGAGGTGCCCACCGCCATCAAGAAGGGCGTCGAGGACGCGAAGAAGAACATGTTCACCGTCCCTGTGACCGCCGAGGGCTCGGTGCCCCACGAGATCATGGGCGAGTACGGTGCCGGCCGCGTGCTGATCAAGCCCGCTGTTCCCGGTACCGGTGTGCTCGCCGGTGGCCCGGTTCGCGCCATCATGGAGCTGGCCGGCGTTCAGAACGTGATCACCAAGTCGCTGGGCACGGACAACGCCATGAACATCGTGAAGGCTGCCGCCGAGGGTCTCAAGAACATGGAGAGCCCCGTCCAGGTCGCCGAGCGCCGCGGCATCTCCGTGGCCGAGATGTTCGGCGGGAAGGAGAACTAATGGCTGAGACGAACAAGACGCTGCGCCTCACCCAGGTGAAGAGCGCCATCGGCCGCAAGCCGAACCAGGGTCGCACCCTGCGCGCGCTGGGCCTGCACGGCATCGGCAGCACCACCGAGCAGGTGGACAACGAGAGCGTGCGCGGGATGATTTTCACGGTTAAGCACTTGATTGAAGTTGAGGAAATCTAAATTTCCCCAACTTCAATCCCGACGCTGCGGTTCCGACAGGCACCTGGCCTTGCCCCTTGTTTGGGGCACGGCGTTGGCCTAAGCCAACTTGGCCCCAAGGCGGGGCAATTCCAGGCACCTGTCGCAACCTCGCTGACTCCCTTGGGCGAACCAGTGAGTCTATGAATTTAATAATGTGTCGGGATGAAAGATGACAATCGGCGTGTCTGAACAGACACGCCGTTGCCATGATAGATGGAAGTTTGCTAGCGGCGAGCTGCTAGCACTGACTGAGGGAAGAGAAAATCCCCGGTCAGAGAGCGAAAAGGAGATTTACTTACATGGAACTCAAGGATCTGCGCCCGGCCGAGGGCTCGACGAAGAACCGCAAGCGCGTGGGCCGCGGCCCCGCTTCCGGCACCGGTAAGACCGCCGGTCGCGGCATGAACGGCCAGAAGTCCCGTGCCGGTGGCGGCAAGGGTGCCGGCTTCGAGGGCGGCCAGACGCCGCTCGCCCGTCGTCTGCCGAAGCTGCCCGGCTTCCGCAACTTCAACCGTGTGGAGTACCTGCCCGTGAACGTCAGCCGTCTCGATGCCAAGTTCGAGGCCGGCGACGTGGTGGATGGCGAGTCCCTGAAGGCCAAGGGCATCATCAAGCATGCCGACGCGCTGGTGAAGGTGCTCGGCGACGGCGAGATCACCAAGGCTCTCACTGTCCGCGTCGATAAGGTGTCCGCTTCCGCCAAGGCGAAGATCGAGGCGGCCGGAGGAAAGGTCGAAGAGCCTTGCTAAGCTCAATCATTGACGCATTCAAGGTTCCGGAGCTGCGCAAGAAGATCCTCTTCACCTTGGCTATTCTTGCGCTGTACCGCTTCGGTGCCTACGTGCCGGTGCCGGGCATTCCCTTCCATGAGTTTGCCACGGCCTTCCAGGACACGGGCGTGGCTATGACCATGCTCGACCTGTTCACCGGTGGCGCGCTGTCGAACTTCTCGGTGTTCTCGCTCGGCATCATGCCCTACATCACCGCATCCATCATCATGCAGCTGATGCAGGGCGTCATCCCCGCCGTGGGCCGCTGGGCTCGCGAGGGGGACACGGGCCGTCGCAAGATCACCCAGGTGACCCGCTACCTGACGCTGGGTCTCGGCCTCATCAACGCGGTGGGCTACCTGCTGCTGTTCAAGTCGCCGGCCTACGGTGTGCAGTTCTCCACGGAGGTGCCCGAGGCGCTCACGAACATCATCATCGTGTTCACCTTGGTCGCCGGTACCGCCTTCATCATGTGGATGGGCGAGCTTATCACCCAGCGCGGCATCGGCAACGGCATGTCGCTCATCATCTTCGTGAGCATCGTGTCCCGCGTGCCGTCGGCCATCTTCTCGTCGGCTACCCTGACGAGCGATCTGGGCACGGGCATCGCGCTCACCATCGTGATTTTGGCCGTGGTGCTCGTCTGCATCCCGCTGATCATTTTCGTGGAGCGCGCCCAGCGCCGCATTCCGGTCAACTACGCCAAGCGCGTCCAGGGCCGCAAGATGATGGGTGGCCAGTCCACCTACATTCCGCTGAAGGTGAACGCGGCCGGCGTTATCCCGATCATCTTCGCGAGCTGCATCATCTACTTCCCGGCGCAGCTGGCGGCGATCTTCAACGTCGATTGGTTGACCACCTTCGCGAACTGGTGCTCCACCGGCTGGCTGAACTGGCTGCTCACCGTTGCACTCATCGTGTTCTTCGCGTACTTCTACACCTCCATGGTGTTCAATCCGGAGGAGACGGCGGACAACATCCGCAAGCAGGGCGGCTTCATCCCCGGCGTGCGTCCGGGCACGGCCACGGTGCAGTACATCAAGAACGTGATCAACCGCGTGACGCTGCCCGGCGGCATCTTCATCGCGCTGATCGCGGTTGTGCCCACCATCATCTTCTACTTCACCAACAACCAGCTCATCCAGGCCTTCGGCGGTACGTCCATCCTCATTATGATCGGCGTGGCGCTTGACACCATGAGCAAGGTGGAGAGCCAGTTGAAGATGTACAACTACGAAGGCTTCTTTAAGTAAGGCGGACGCGCAGTCCGAATAGGAAAGGATGTTTGCTATGAACATCGTGCTTTTGGGGGCGCCGGGTGCCGGCAAGGGTACTCAGGCCGCCAAGCTGGTGGAGGAGTTCTCCACGCCCCATATCTCCACGGGCGACATGCTGCGCGCCGCCGTGGCCGCCGGCACCGAGCTGGGCCAGAAGGCCAAGTCCTACATGGACGCCGGCGACTTGGTGCCCGACGACGTCATCATCGGCCTGGTGACCGAGCGCCTGCAGGACGACGACACGGCCGCTGGCTTCATCCTGGACGGCTTCCCGCGCACCTCGGCTCAGGCTGTGGCGCTGGACGCGGAGCTCTCCAAGTTGGGCCGTCCGCTGGACGCCGCCCTGCTCATCGATGTGGATCCCGAGGTCATTGTGGCCCGTCTCACCTCTCGTCGCATGTGCCGCGACTGCGGCTACATCGGCAGCGCCGCCGACGGCGACGCCTGCCCCAAGTGCGGCGGCGAGATGTACCAGCGCGACGACGACAACGAGGCCACGGTGCGCAACCGTCTCGACGTGTACGAGACGTCCACGAGCCCGCTGATCGACTACTACCGCGGCTGCGAGCTGCTCGTCACCATCGACGGCGACCGCGACCCGAACGTGGTGTACGCCGACGTCAAGGAGGCCCTCGACCTGTAGGCCGGAGAACGCGCAGCCAAACCCGTAGGGGGCGACCTTGGTCGCCCCTTTTTTGTCGTGCGCTGTCGTTCTGCTTGCGAGGGCTGACCAAGGTCAGCCCCTACGGTATAATCTCCCTCATGCCCACTGTGCGCGAGAACATAGCCTACACCTTCGAGCATTTCATGCTCGTCTACCGCGGTACCTTGTTGAAGGTGGCCCGGGCGGTGGCGATCATTGCTCTTATCGCCCTGGCGTTGGAGGTCTTCGTCTTCAATATCAACTTCTTCACTTCGTCGGGCTATCGAACCATCAACTTGGACGACCGTATTCAGCTCCAGCGCAACGACGAGGGTGCCTTTCTGCTCACTGATGTGGATCACACGCTCGAGTTCTCCAGCCTGAACACCGAGGTGCGCAACATCCGCATCGATTTCAACGCCGATCAGCCGGCCCAGAACATCGCCGTGAAGATCCAGTTCACCGACTCGGCCCACCAGACCTATTTCGACACCACGGAGTACACCGTCGGCATCCCCGATGCGAGCGTGTCCACGGTGGTGGATCCGAGCAAGTTCATCAACCTGCAGACCGCCGGGTATGTGGAGAACTTGCGCATCGAGGTAGTGGGGGAGGACGTCTCCTACCCCATCCTCTTGAACGGCGTTTCCCTGAATGCCCACCGCCCCTTCGCCTTCAACCCGTTGCGCTTTGTGGCCGTTTTCGGGCTGCTGCTTTTGGGCTACGCGTTCCGTCCCAAGTCGGCCATCTACCGCATTCGCATTGTCGAGAACCCGCGCAAGTCGAAGGCGGGCATCATCTTCGCCGTGGCCATCGAGCTGGCGCTTACGACGACGTTCCTCTTCTACGGCTCGAACCTCGTGGGCGTGGCCACCTCTTCCTACAACTACGGCGCTTGGAACGGCACGTCGCTCGTGAACACCTTCGAGGTGGGCGGCGACAACGCCCAGCAGTACGCCATGCTGGCCCAGGCCATGGCCAAAGGCCAGCTGTATCTGGAGGAGGAGCCGCCCCAGTGGCTCAAGGACATGGAGGATCCCTACGACAAGGGCGCCCGCGACGAGGCCCAGAAGGAGACCGGCGAGCCCTACCTGTTCGATGTGGCCTACCACGACGGGCACTACTACGTCTACTTCGGCGTGGTGCCGGTGCTGCTGTTCTACCTGCCCTTCTATCTGCTCACCGGGGCCAATTTCCCCACGGCCATCGGCGTGCTCGTCATGGCGCTGCTGTTCATCTTGGGGGCCACGGCCCTTCTCGACCGATTCGCCCGCTACCATTTCCGCTCGGTGAGCCTCGGCGTGTACCTGCTGCTTCAGATACCGCTCGTGTTCTGTTGCGGCATCATGTACCTCGTGAAGTTCCCGACCTTCTACTCCCTGCCCATCATGTGCGGCCTGGCGTTCTCGGTGTGGGGCCTGTATTGCTGGATGCGCTCGCGGCTCGCCGCGCACAAGTGCGGCTGGCTGTTCGCCGGGTCGCTGTGCATGGCGCTCGTGGCTGGCTGCCGTCCCCAGCTGCTCGTGCTGTCACTTCTGGCCTTCCCGCTGTTCTGGCGCACCTACATCACCGAGCGCCGGCTGGCCACCCGCCGGGGTATCGTGGAGTTCGCCTGCCTGGCGGCCCCCTACGTTTTGGTGGCCGCGGGCATCATGGCCTACAACTACGCGCGCTTCGGCTCGCTGACCGATTTCGGCGCGAACTACAACCTGACGGTGAACGACATGACCAAGCGCGGCATGAACGTCGGTCGCCTGGCCCCGGCGTTCTTCACCTACTTCCTACAGCCGCCCTGCATGACCGGCGTCTTCCCGTTTTTGCAGCCGGCGCTCTTCGAGACCACCTACATGGGACAGACCATCAAGGAAGTGACCTTCGGCGGCATTCTCGCCTGCCTGCCCATTTTGTGGGTGCTCGCCTTCACGCGGCGCATTCTGGGGATGCGGGCGCGTCAGGCCGAGACGCGTACCATCTTCGGCATCATCGTGGTGCTGGTGGCCTCCGGCGTGCTCGTGGCGCTGCTCGATGCGGAGCTAGCGGGCATCCTGCAGCGGTACTATGCCGATTTCAGCTTCATGTTCCTGGCCGCCGCCGTGCTTCTGTGCTTCGTGGTGAACGAGTCGCTGGCCGACCGGGCGGCCCTTCACGATCTCATGCTGAAGCTTCTGCTCGTGCTCGTCGGCGTATCGGTGGCCTACAGCGCCCTGCTCTGCCTTGCCCCGGAAACCGGCTGGTACTCGGATGTGTACCCGTGGGCCTACCAGGGGCTGCTCGACGCGGTGGTCTTCTGGCGCTAAATGGGATCGGCGTCGCGCATGGGCGTCGTGCCGAGGAAGTTGAGTCCCGTGGCCGAGATGGGGTCGTAGTCGTCCAGCTGGGCCGTCCACCAGGCCGTGGCCGTCTCGCGATGAAACAGCGGATAGAGGGGCACCTCGGCGGCGATGATGTCGAAGCATTGGTTCCACAGGGGCTGCTGCTCGTCCTCGGAGGTCTTCGACCGCGCCTCGGCCAGAAGTTCTGCCATCTCCGCGAAGGCCGGGGTGGTGGCCCAGCGGCTGCGGGCGCGCGTCCACACGTTGTCGCCGTACCACCAGCTGATGATGAGGTCGGCGTCGTTTCCGAAGCACGACGGGTCGCCGGGGGAGAGCACGACGTCGAAGGGCAGAAGCGTGCCCGGCTCCGGTTCCGTGGATAGGTCCGCAAACAGGGCCGTCGTGTCCAGGAGCACCACCTCGGCGGTGACGCCCACGGCCTTCCAGTCCTCTGCGATGGCGGGGGCGAGCGTGCTCACCCAGTTGTCGTTCGCGCGCAAGGTCAGCGCCAGCTCATCGACGCCGGCCTCGGCCAGAAGTTTGCGCGCTTTCTCCGGGTCGTAGCTGTAGACCGTGGCCGCGCGGTGGTAATGCCGGAAGTAATCGGGCAGAAGGGACGTGGCCGCCCGCGCGTGGCCCGCCATGTACGTGCCGATGAGCGAGTCGACGTCGATGGCGTACAGCAGCGCCTGGCGCACGCGCACGTCGTCGAAGGGCGGCTTCTCGCAGTTGAACATGAGGAAGGGGAGGTTGAACCCGGG
This sequence comes from Adlercreutzia sp. CNCM I-6216, assembly GCF_977113345.1. Lineage (NCBI taxonomy): Bacteria > Bacillati > Actinomycetota > Coriobacteriia > Eggerthellales > Eggerthellaceae > Adlercreutzia > Adlercreutzia sp. CNCM I-6216. The sequence goes on along the minus strand of NZ_CDSBIE010000008.1, from coordinate 82,130 downwards.
CACCCATTCCACCGTGGCCCCCGCATCGGCCAGCTCCTCGGCGCGCACGACCGGGGCGGCCTCCATGACCATGACGTCTTTGTCGATAAGCTCGTCAGTGCGGCGCGTATCGTCCAGCAGCACCGACCATTCCATGCGCTCGCAGGTGGCTGGCCAAGGGCCGGTGTAGCGGTGATTCGCCGTGAAGGAGATGCGGCCCCCGTCGGCGGCGTTGATGGTCTCGTAGCACCACGGACCCGAGCCGACGGGTTTGCTTGCCAGCTCCTCGTCGGTGATCGTCGCCGGGAACACGCGAACGAGGGCCAGGCGCTCCTGCAGCACCGAGCCCATGGGGGCGTTCAGTTTGAAGTGCACCGTGCGCTCGTCGGGGGCCGACACTGCCGTGATGAACGAGAGGAACGCGCCGTACAGGTCGCTTTCGCCGTTGCGCTCGAAGGCGTTCACGACATCGGCGGAGGTGAGCGGCGAGCCGTCGGAGAAGACGGTGTCCTCGCGCAGGGTCACCTCGTATTCCAAGTCGTCTATCTGAACGGGCGCGTCGGCTGCCAGGCCGCACTCGGCCCGATAGGTATGCATGTTCAGCTCGTAGAGCCCCTCGAAGACGTGCCAGCCGGCCGCGAGAAAGACGCCGGAGCTCGTGCCGATGGGGTTCGGATCGCTCCCCTCGTAGGCCACGGCGGCCGTGAGCGTTCGGGCCACGCCGCTCTGCGCGGCCACGGGCTCGGTGGGCGCGTTGTCGTCGGCCGGATCTGCCGGTGCGGGCCCGGGCTCGATGGGCTGCTCCACCGAGCAGCCGGCCAGCGTCAACGCGCCTCCGGCCGCCAGCGCCGCCGTCCCGGCCACAAAGGCCCGCCGCGTGAGGGGGAAGTTCAGCATCGTAAAGGCTCCTTCTTTGTTTTCCGCAGCCTATTATATAGAAAGTTGGAGCAGCTCGAAGAAAGCCCATGACAAAGATGCAGGTGCCCCGCCGACCGACGGGGATAAGCCTAGCGCGGCCCGCCCGTGCGTTGACGGCGCGTTGGCGCGCGCGGGCTGCTAATATCGGACAGGTATTTCTGTTCGCAGAGCAAATCCGACCCGCATCGTCGGACGCGCTTCGTCCCTCCGACCTCTCCGCGACAGTACCACCCGCGCGTTGAGCGACGAGGCCGCAAGCCGGCCGATGCCGTGCGGGCCAGATAAGGAGAGGAACATGACGAGAGAACTCAAGTCGATGGACGGCAACAACGCCGCAGCGCATGTCTCGTATGCGTTCACGGAGGTTGCCGGCATCTACCCGATCACGCCTTCCAGCCCCATGGCCGACTTCGTCGACATCTGGGCCGCCCAGGGCCGCAAGAACATCTTCGGCACCACGGTGAAGGTGTGCGAGATGCAGTCCGAGGGCGGCGCGGCCGGCGCGGTTCACGGCTCTCTGGCCACCGGCGCGCTGACCACCACCTACACGGCCAGTCAGGGCCTGCTCCTCATGATCCCCAACATGTACAAGATCGCCGCCGAGCAGTTGCCGACCGTCTTCCACGTGTCGGCCCGCACCGTCTCCACCCAGGCGCTCAACATCTTCGGCGACCACTCCGACGTCATGGCCTGCCGCCAGACCGGTTTCGCGATGCTCGCCGAGGGCAACGTGCAGGAGGTCATGGATCTGTCCGCCGTGGCGCACCTTGCCGCCATCAAGGGCCGCGTTCCCTTCCTGAACTTCTTCGACGGCTTCCGCACCTCCCATGAGATCCAGAAGATCCAGGTGTGGGACTACGACGACCTCGCCGAGATGTGCGACATGGATGCCGTGCGCTCCTTCCGCGAGCACTCCCTGAACCCGGAGCGCCCGGCCATGCGCGGCTCCCATGAGAACGGCGACATCTTCTTCCAGCACCGCGAGTCCTGCAACTCCATCTACAACGACCTGCCGGCCGTGGTGGAGGAGTACATGGAGAAGGTGAACGCGAAGCTGGGCACCAACTACCAGCTGTTCAACTACTACGGTGCCCCGGATGCCGAGCGCGTCATCGTGGCCATGGGCTCCATCTGCGACGTGGCCGAGGAGGTCATCGACTACCTCACCGCCCAGGGCGAGAAGGTGGGCCTCGTGAAGGTGCGCTTGTACCGCCCCTTCGTCACCGAGAAGTTCGTGGCCGCCCTGCCCGAGACGGTGAAGAAGATCGCCGTGCTCGACCGCACCAAGGAGCCCGGCTCCATTGGCGAGCCCCTGTACATGGACGTCGTGAACGCGCTGTCCGTGGAAGGCCGCGAGGGCATCACCGTCATCGGCGGCCGCTACGGCCTCGGTTCCAAGGACACTCCGCCGTCCTCCGTGTTCGCCGTGTACACCGAGCTTGAGAAGGACGCGCCGCGCCGCCAGTTCACCATCGGCATCGTCGACGACGTGACGAACTTGTCGCTGCCGGAGGTTCCCGCCCCCAACACCGCCGCCCCCGGCACCATCGAGTGCAAGTTCTGGGGCCTCGGCGGCGACGGCACCGTGGGCGCGAACAAGAACTCCATCAAGATCATCGGCGACCACACCGACAAGTACGTTCAGGCCTACTTCCAGTACGACTCGAAGAAGACCGGCGGCGTGACCATCTCGCACCTGCGCTTCGGCGACAGCCCCATCCGCAGCCCCTACTACGTGAACAAGGCCGACTTCGTGGCCTGCCACAACCCCTCCTACATCACCAAGGACTTCCCCATCGTGCGCGATGTGAAGCCCGGCGGCGCCCTGCTCATCAACTGCCAGTGGACGCCCGAGGAGTTGGAGGAGCACCTGTCGGCCGCCGCTAAGCGCTACATCGCCGAGAACGACATCAAGCTCTACCTCATCAACGCCATCGATTTGGCCATCGAGATCGGCATGGGCAAGCGCACCAACACCATCCTGCAGTCCGCCTTCTTCACTCTGGCGAAGGTCATGCCGCAGGAGGAGGCCATCCAGTACATGAAGGATGCCGCCACGAAGTCCTACGCCAAGAAGGGCGCCGACATCGTGGACATGAACCACAAGGCCATTGACGCCGGCGCCACTGCCTTCGTGCAGGTGGACGTGCCCGAGGCGTGGAAGACGGCCGAAGCGGCGCCAAAGACCTCCGACATCGATGGCCGTCCCGAGACGGTGGCGCTCGTCACCAACGTCATGGAGCCCGTGGCCCGCATGGACGGCGACTCGCTGCCCGTGTCCGCCTTCGTCGGCTACGAGGACGGCCAGTTCCCGCTGGGTGCTTCGGCCTATGAGAAGCGCGGCGTGGCCGTGTCGGTGCCTGAGTGGAACCCCGATACCTGCATCCAGTGCAACCAGTGCTCCTTCGTCTGCCCCCACGCCACCATCCGTCCCTTCGCGCTGACCGACGCCGAGATGGCGCAGGCTCCGGCCCAGACCAAGCACGTGCCGGTGAAGGGCAAGGTGGGCGCTGACATGCAGTACGTGCTGGCCGTGTCGCCGCTGGATTGCATGGGCTGCGGCCTGTGCGTCATCCAGTGCCCGACCGACTCGCTCACCATGATGCCCATCGCCGATGAGCTGGACGAGCAGCCGGTGTTCGACTACTGCGTGAACAAGGTGGCGGCCAAGCCTGAGCTCGAGGGCACGTCGGTGAAGGCGAGCCAGTTTAAGAAGCCGCTGCTTGAGTTCTCCGGCTCCTGTGCCGGTTGCGCCCAGACCTCCTATGCGCGCCTGGTCACCCAGCTGTTCGGCGACCGCATGTACATTGCCAACGCCACGGGATGCTCCTCCATCTGGGGCGGTCCGGCGGCCACCTCTCCTTACACGGTGAATGCCGACGGCCACGGCCCGGCCTGGTCCAACTCGCTGTTCGAGGACAACGCGGAGCACGGCATGGGCATGCTTCTGGGTTATGAGGCTGTGCAGGACAAGGTCGTGGTCGATTCCGAGGCGCTCATCGAGTGCGCCGGAGCGGCCGGTGAGCTGGCCGACGCGGCCCGCGCGTGGCTTGAGGCCCGCACGGATGCCGAGGCCTCCAAGACGACGGCTGCGGCTTATGTGGCGGCCTTGACGACGGCGGCCGAGGGCACCGGCGAGGTGGCCGAGCTGGCGGCAGGCATCCTGGCCAACAAGGAGTACCTGACCAAGAAGTCCGTGTGGATCTTCGGCGGCGACGGCTGGGCCTACGACATCGGCTACGGCGGACTCGACCACGTGCTCGCCTCCGGCAAGGACGTGAACGTGTTCGTGTTCGACACCGAGGTGTACTCCAACACCGGCGGCCAGGCCTCCAAGGCCTCTAATCTCGGCCAGGTGGCGCAGTTCGCCGCCGCCGGCAAGGACGTGAAGAAGAAGTCGCTGGCCGAGATCGCCATGACCTACGGCTACGTGTACGTGGCTCAGGTGGCCATGGGCGCGAACCTCAACCAGACCATTAAGGCCATCACCGAGGCCGAGGCCTATCCGGGTCCCTCGCTCATCATCGGCTACAGCCCGTGCGAGATGCACTCCATCAAGGGCGGCATGACCAACTGTCAGACCGAGATGAAGAAGGCCGTCGACTGCGGCTACTGGAACCTGCTGCGCTTCAACCCCGAGGGCGCTCCGGGCAAGAAGCTCGTCATCGACTCGAAGGATCCGGCCGAGGGCGAGTACCAGAACTTCCTCATGAACGAGGCCCGCTACAGCCGCCTGACCCGCGAGTTCCCCGAGCGCGCCGAGGAGCTGTTCGCCGAGAACGAGCAGGCCGCCATGGCCCGCTGGTCGCACCTGCAGAAGCTTAAGGACCTCTACGCCGCCGAGTAGGTGCTCGCGGACAGATCGCCTCACCCGAAGGGAGTCGGCCTTTGCGCCGGCTCCCTTTTTCTACCCTTACCAGCTGGTAATCTTCCTTACTGAATTACCAGGGCGGTTACCTTCATGGTATCTTGTTGACCGCAGAACCGCTCCGTATATTTGTCCTTGCAAGAGCCAGGGCGCGGCCTTGGCTGAGTCGAGCAAGGAAAGTAGGGGGACGCAATGGACGATTCTCAGAACGTGTTCGAGCCGGGCGCTCTTTCGCGTCGCGGGTTTTTGAAGGGCAGTGCCGTCGCCGCTGTTTCGGCGGGGGCCCTGTCGTCTCTGGTCGCTTGCGCGCCGAGCTCTCCGGCCCCGAAGGAAGGCCTGGCCGGTACCGCCGGCGCCACATCGGTGGACGAGGGTATCTGGATTGCTGCAGCATGCTGGGACAACTGCGGCGGCCGCTGCGTGAACCGCGTGCTCGTGCGCGACGGCGAAGTGGTGCGCCAGGGCAGCGAGACTTCCCATGAGGACAGCTTCGAGTGGCTGCAGCAGCGCGGATGCCCGCGCGGGCGGGCACGGGCCCAGCAGGTCTTCGGCGAAGATCGGGTGAAGTTCCCCATGAAGCGCAAGAGCTGGCAGCCCGGCGGCGGTGCCAATGCCCACGGTGAGCTGCGCGGGCGCGACCAATGGGAGCAGATCAGCTGGGAAGAGGCCATCGACTACATTGCCCAAGAGGCCGAGCGCATCTACGGCGAGTTCGGCCCTGCGGCCGTCATCGGCACCAAGGCCTTGGCCGTGGGCAAGATTCTCCACCAGCTCGGCGGCCACATCTCCCTTTCCGATACGAGCTCCATCGGAACCTACGCCTTCAACATCGTAGCGCTCGGGCTTCCCTCCCAGGATCTGGGCGAGCTGAACGACCGCTTCGACAACAAGAACGCCGACACCATCGTGATCATGGGCGGCAACCCCGCCTGGTCCTCGGGCGGCTCCACCATGAACAACTTCAACGAGGCCCGCGATGCCGGCGTGCAGTTCGTCTACGTCGGGCCCTCTTACAACGCCACGGCAGCGTACTTCGAGGCCCGCTGGGTGCCGGTGCTGCCCGGCACCGATACGGCCTTCATGCTGGGCGTGTGCTACGAGATGATCGAGCAGGACGTGGTGGACTACGACTTCCTGAACACCTACTGCGTCGGCTTCGACGGCGATCACATGCCCGCCGACGCCACCCTGCAGGAGAACTTCCGCGGCTACCTGGTGGGCGACTACGACGGCACCCCGAAGACGGCCGAATGGGCCAGCGCCATTTGCGGAACTCCCGTAGAGGACATCCGCTGGTTCGCCGAGACCGTCGGTAAGGATCACAAGGTCATGCTCATGCACAACTACGCCTTGGCCCGCTGCGCCTCGGCCGACAACATCCCCCAGCTCTTCATGACCATGGGGGCCATGGGCGGGCACATGGGCAAGTCGGGCCATGCCTGCGGCGGTGCCTACAAGACCTACGCCGGCGCCGGCGGCCCCGCGCTGGTGAAGTTCGGCGAGACGGGCCTGCCGGCCACGAAGAACGCGCTGGCGGACACCATGCCCGAGCCGCTCATGTGGCAGTGCATCCGGGAGGGGCGCTACAACTCCACCGGTGCCGCCTACGGCGTGAACTTCAACGCCGAGGACATCAAGGAAACTGAGTTCAAGTGGCTCAACATCGAGGGGCGCAACACGTTGCAGACGGCGGTGGGCCTAAGCGATGCGCGGGAGGCCATCCAGAAACTCGATTTCGTCACCGACCTCGCCTACACCTTCGACACGTCCGCGGCCTATGCCGACATCGTGCTGCCCTGCGCCACGGAATGGGAGCGCGTGGGCGGCTTTGCGGGACACCAGCGCTCGCGCGAGACGGTGGTCGTCTACAGCCGCGTCACCGAGCCTCTGTGGGAGGCCAAGACCGAGTTCGAGATCGGGCGCATGCTCGCCGCGCGTTTGGGCATGGACCCCGACGAGCTGTGGCCCATCACCGAGGAGCAGGCGTTCTTCAACCAGATCGTCGGGTGCACCTATGTGGATGCCGCCGGCGAGGAGAAGCCCCTGGTGACGATCACCGCCGACGATATCGCGAAGTGGGGCGTGGACGCTGAGCCCCAGGAGGGCGACATCGCCCTGGACGACTTCCTCTCAGCGGGCTGCTACACGGTCAAGCGCGCCGAGGGCGACGGCTATTCCTACATCGGCTACAAGGACTTCGTGGACGACCCGGAAGCCAATCCCCGCGAGAGCGCCTCGGGCAAGCTGGAGATCTACTGCCAGTACAAGGGCGACATGCTGAACTCCATGGGCTACAGCCCCGCCGGTACCTTCAAGCCCTATCCCACCTATGTTGCCTCCCCCGAGGGCCGCGAGGGCATGTTCGCTGACCGCCAGATCGGCGGGGCGGCCAGCGAGTACCCGCTCATCGTGTACAACCCCCATTACCTGCGTCGTGCCCATGGCGTCATGGACAACGTGCCGTGGCTGCGCGAGGCATGGTCGGCGCCGGTGTTCGTGAGCGCCGCCGATGCGGCCGCGCGCGGCGTGGCCGACGGCGATACCGTGCGGGTGTACAGCGCCCACGGCTCGGTGCTGCGCACGGCCTCGGTGGTGGAGATGCTCATGCCCGGCTGCGTCGGCCTTCCCCATGGGGCCTGGGCCGATTTCAGCAAGGACGACGGCATCGACGTCGCCGGTATGGACAACGTGCTGTGCGGCTCGGTGACCAGCGGCATGGGCACCTCGGGCTACAACAATTACAACTGCAACTTCGAGAAGTACGAGGGCGAGGCGCTCGTGGCCGACTGCGAGCTGCCCTGCCGCACCGTCGCCATGGCGTAGGAGGGGACACTCATGACTCAGATAGGTTTTTACTACGATCAGACCCGTTGCGCCGGCTGCAAGACCTGCCAGGTGGCCTGCAAGGACAAGAACCGCCTGGGCGTGGGCCCGGTGCTGCGCAAGGTGGCGAGCCGCCAGGTGGGAACCTACCCGGCCGTGAAGCTGTACCATCTTTTCGCCTCCTGCAATCATTGCGAGAGCCCGGCCTGCATGGCGAAGTGCCCTACCGGGGCGCTCTCCAAGACCGACGAGGGAGCGGTAGTGCGCGACGCCGAGGCCTGCATCGGCTGCTCCAGCTGCGTGAACGCCTGCCCCTACGGGCACCCGCAGATCGATGAGACCACGGGGCTGTCGGTCAAGTGCGACGCCTGCTCCGAGTGGCGCGCCGCCGGCTACCTTCCCGCCTGCGTGGAGGCGTGCCCCTACCGGGCGCTCGATTTCGGCGACGTGGAGGAGCTGCGCGCCAAGTACGGCGCGGAGGCAGTGAGCTCCATTCCCGCCCTGGGCGAGGACACCACCGGCTCGCACACGCTCATCAAGGCGCGTGCCGCGGCCTTGGAAGACGAGGGCACGCCCGTGACCCTGTAGCCTTTCCCGTTCCCGAGCGATGCCGCAAGTCCGAGGTGGGCTTGCGGCTCGCCGGGGTTTCGGGATAAGCTGGCACGGGGCGCGGGAAGCGTGGGAAGAAGAAAGTTCGGAGGCATCTTATGGGGGATGGGGCAAAGCCGCGCCGCAGCCGGCCTTTGGTGGTGCGCTATATCGCTCTCATGACCGCGGTGGCGGTGGTGCTCGTAGCGCTGTTCGGCTGGATGTCCTATCAGGAGCAGTCGCGCCATATGGAGGAGCAGATGCTCGCCGAGGCCCGGATTCTGGAGAAATCGGTGCGGGCGACGTGGGATTTCATCGACTACGAACAGCCCAATATCAACTATGACCGCGACGGGACCTACAACTTCAAGGGGCTCTACTGCTCGCTGGTGGGAAAATCGGTGGGCAAGCTGTTCACCTTGAGCACCGACGGCCGCTACACGCTCCGCTATACGCGGCTCGATCCCCGCAACGCCCTCGATGCCCCCGACGAGTTCGAGCAGCGGGCCCTCGACGCGTTCTACCACGAGGGCGCCTCCGAGTACACGGGCTTTGTCAATGCCGCGGACGGTTCCCGGGAGTACCGCTATGTGGGGGCCATCTACCTCACGGACAGCTGCCTTGAGTGCCACGGTGCCCCGGCCGGCGAGCTGGATGTGACGGGCTTTCCGAAAGAGGGGCTTTCCGCCGGCGATATCGGCGGTGCGGTGAGCATTAGCATGCCGACGGATCTGTACCAGGCGGGCATCAACCGGAACACGGTGCTCATCATCGGCTTTTTCGTGCTCTTCCTCACGATCACATTTTTGGCGAGCCTGCTGTTCTTCCGCCGCCGCGTGACCGAGCCGCTCACGTCTCTGGAGGCCGCCGTGGAGCAGATGGGTCAGGGGAATTTCAGCACGCCTGTGCCGGAGGGCGGTTATTCCCGCGAAGTCGACGAGCTCGTGCAGGGTGTGAAGGCCATGGCCGGCGAGCTCGATTCGCTGTACACCACCCTTGAGGAGAAGGTGGGCTCGCGCACGCGGCTCTATCGCGAGGCCAACGAGATGCTGGAAGAACAGCGGGCCGCCCTGGCGCGCACCAACGAGCTTCTGGAGCAGACCAACGGCAAGCTCGCCCAGGAAAACGAGTACCGCACCAACATCGTGGCCATCTTGAGCCACGAGCTGCGGACGCCTTTGACCTCCATCCTCGCCTTCGTTGATCTGTGGGAGGCGTCGGGGGAGGAGCACAGCCCGGAGAGCCGCGAGTGCCTCGAGAAGATCAAGACCCAAAGCCAGGTGCTCCTCGAGATGGTGAACAACGCCCTCGATATGGTGCGGGTGGAATCCGGTGCGCTTGAGTTCGCCCGGGACCCCGTCGACGTGACCGACCTGGCGGCCGTGACCGTCGGCGCGGTCGGGCCCATTGCCGAGCAGAAGGGCGTGGGGGTCGACTTCGCCATCGCGCGCGAGGTCCCCCTCATCCGCGGCGACTGGGCGCAGCTGGAGAAAATCCTCACCAACCTGCTGAGCAACGCCGTGAAGTTCACCGGCGCCGGGGGCATGGTGTGGTTGAAGGCAAGTTATGACGGGCGGAGGCGGGAACTCACGCTTGCCGTCGAGGATGAGGGCATCGGCATCGCGAAGGAGCGGCAGGAGGGCATATTCGACCGCTTCGTGCAGGCCGACGCCTCCATTTCCCGGAAATACCGGGGCAGCGGCCTGGGGCTTTCCCTTGTGAAGAAGACGGCGGAGGCCCTGGGCGGGTCGGTATCGGTGGAAAGCGAGCCGGGGCGGGGGAGCACCTTCACCGTCACGCTGCCCGTCACCCCCATCGAGGAGGATGAAGATGAAGATTCTCATTGCTGACGACGAGCGGGACATCTGCGAGGCGGTGTGCAAAATCGTCGAGCGCGCGGGGCACACCTGCCTGTGCGTCTACGACGGCGCCCTGGCCCTCGCGGCCTTCGAGCGCGAGCAGCCCGATGTGGTCATCCTCGATGTGATGATGCCTGAGGTGAACGGGTTCGATTTGTGCCGCGATCTGCGCGCCCGCGACCCGCATGTGCCCATCATGATGCTCTCGGCGAAAAGCGACATCGTCGACAAGGGCGTCGGGTTCGCCGCCGGCTGCGACGATTACGTGGCAAAGCCCTTCAACAGCCAGGAGCTGGCCATGCGCATCGAGGCTTTGCTGCGCCGCGCCCGGCTGGCCGACGAGGGGCGCGAGCCGCGCCGGAGCCGTGCGGTGGTGCGCCTGGGCGACATGGAGATTCGCCTCAAGCGCAACGAGGTGCTCGTCCACGGCCGCTACGTCAACCTCACACCGAAGGAGTTCCAGATCATCGCGTTTCTCGCCAATCATGTGGGGGAGGTGTTCTCGGCCCAGGACATCATGGCCAACGTGTGGGGCGAGGCCTATCGGCCCGAGTCGGCGAGCATCGCCGTGTTCGTGCGCAAGATTCGCAACAAGATAGAGGACGACCCCAACAAGCCCCGCTACCTGCAAACCATCTGGCGCGAGGGCTACCGCCTCGGCGACGCCTCGATGATCGAGGGAGACTGACGAAGGAATCGCCGCGGCGCACGGCTTCGAAGCGCGGCGTGTCTGCGTTAGCATCTCGGGGCGCCTCAGCTCGAGAATGGGGTGCACCCACATTTCTACTCTCCTCGACAGCACTACAAAAATTTCCTGGGAGGTTTTCGGCAACGTTTGTTTGGCGCACGGGGCACGGCAGCGCTATAGGAGTCATGAGAAAAACCGTCAAATAGGGGACTGTTGCGCCGCGACCGGCTCTGGCTCGGGCTTGGCGGCAGGGAGGGGTCGTCTCGGCAGCGTGGTTGCGCAGAAATGCCGCACCAGAGACACAGTTTCTCTGCGCTAGACACAATTTCGGCTGAAATCCTTCCGTATTAGCTACATAGAACGTGGTATTCTTTCTGTGTTGGAAACAGTTACCTGATGAAAGCGGTGTTTTCCATGGCTGCAATTCGACGTAAAATGCTTCAGGTACTTGAACGCTGGAACGAAAGCAAGGCAAAGAAGGCCTTTCTGCTCGTGGGAGCGCGACAGACGGGAAAAACTTATATCGTGAGAGAATTTGCTCGCGAACACTTCGCTCATCTTGCCGAAGTGAACTTTCTGGAGGACGAGAAGGCCATTCGGGTTCTTTCGGAAGCACAGGATGCGGAAGACTTCGTCTCGCGTCTCTCTCTGATTTGCGGCATGCCTGTAATTCCTGGAGAGACGCTTGTCTTTCTCGATGAGATACAGGAGGCACCCGATCTTATTACCGCTGTGAAGTTCCTCGTCGAGGATGGCCGTCATCGGGTGGTGATCTCCGGATCGATGCTGGGTACCGAAATGAAGGGCTTTCGCTCTTTCCCGGTAGGCTATGTGCAGATCGAGCGCATGTTCCCTCTCGATTTCGAGGAGTTCTGCTGGTCGCAAAACGTGCCACAGGCGATCATCGACGACATCAGAGAGGCGTTTGATGCTCGAAAGGGGCTGGATGCAGGACTTCACGAGAGGCTTTCCGGCTTGTTCAGGTACTTTGTAGCTATTGGTGGAATGCCTGAGGCGGTGAGTGCGTATCTCGACTCCTCCTACGACATGATGGCGGTGCGCGCTGTTGCTTCGCAGATCGTGGAGCAGTATCGGTTCGATATCGCGAAATATGCCCAAGGTCGCGCACCGCAGATTCGGCGGGTATTCGATGCCGTCCCCTCGCAACTCGATAAGGTGAACAAGCGCTTTCGCATGGACGCTTTGAAAAGCGGGGCCGTGTACGATCGCTACGCCAACGATTTCGCGTGGCTCATCGATGCGGCGGTTGTGCTGCCGACTTATCAAGTGAGCGAACCGAAACGCCCGCTTAGGCGAACGGCCCAAGAGAACAAGTTCAAGCTTTACGAGGCCGACACGGGGCTCTTGCTATCGCAGTACGCGCCCCAGACAATGCTGGATGTCATCGCCGACGCACCCTCGGTGAACTTCGGCTCGGTCTACGAAAATGCCGTCGCCCAGGCGCTCAGTAACGAGAACCCCGATCTGTTCTATTTCTGCAGCAGCCGAAAGGGCGAGGTGGATTTCATCGCGCAGCGCAACGACGGCGCTCTTGTGCCCATTGAGGTCAAGTCGGGGAAGGACTACAAGCTGCATACGGCTCTCAACAATTTGTTGGGCACGCACGACTTCGAGATAGGGGAGGCCTGCGTGCTCTCCTCGGCGAATGTGGAGCGGCGTGAGCGCGAGGGTAAGCCCATATGGTATCTGCCTCTTTACATGGCGTTCTGCATTGCCGAGCAAACAAGTGGCACCTTCGGCTCCATGCATCTGGCTCCTCCGACGTTTTAGAAGGCCCACGACGTTCTGAAGCGTTTACGCCGGGGCGGCTTCCAGGTCGAGGTCGGAGGCTGCGGCGGCTGGTTCGGCCAGACGGTCGGCAGCGGCCTTGCGCAGGCGCAGGACCACATAGGCGCCCATGACAACCGAGTACACGGCGATGGAAAGCACGGCCACCTCGTTGCCGGCCACAGCACTGGGCATGAGCAGCAGCGCCAGATGCACGTAGGTGAGCACGTAGAAGGGATAGGCGAGCCGCTGCACGCGCTTCCAGCTGGCCGCCTTCATGGCGTGCTTCACGCGCTGGGCCGAGGTGACCCACAGCACCACCATGAGCGCGGTGATGAGCGCCGCGAGCCCCAGGGAGAAGGCCAAGTTGCCGGAGAAGGCGCTCGCCAGGCGCGGCAGGTAGGAGGCGCCGTAGAAGGCGATGTGCCCGCAGGCGAAGATGCAGGCGAGGATGGACAGCTGCCGGCGGATGGGCATGAGGTGGGTGCGCAGCGGGTTCCCCTCGCCGAGCACGCCCACGAACATGACCACGGTGAACAACAGGAAGGCCAAAGCGCAGCGCTGCATGAGCGGCTGGAAGTAGGACCAGGCCTCGCCGCGCACGCCGGCGGACACGCCCCAGAAGTACAGGGCCACGAGCGCCACAGCGCAGACATAGAACGGGACGGGGTGCTTCTTCAAGGGTTTCGCACAGGCCCAGACAAGGGCAAAGGACACAACGAGGGCTACGATAAATCGCATGATGACTCCTTCAATTCAGATAGACCGATTGCAACGACTATCTCCCTCTGCTCGATAAGGTACCACAGGAGGAATTATCCGGCAACGAGAATTGTTTGAGCGGTCTTAGTCTTGAGAAATACGCTTGGAAATCTAGAATACACCAATAGGACACTATTACAGCAGAGAGAAGATGCGAAAGAGAGAGTAATTACTTGCAATATTGGGCATCAATAGTAGTTGACTGTCCTAGATTTGCATGATAGTATGGGCGCTGTAACCGTCATACAAGTTTAGGACGGTTGCACCTATGCATGGGTCGTACTGGAGAAAAGAGGGGAAACGACCTTGCCGAGGGAGCTTTCCCTGCGATCGGAAGAGGAGGGTCATGTATGAGTAATGAACTGACTCGACGCAGCTTCGTCAAGTGGGGCACTGCCACTGCGGGCGCCACGGCGCTGGCAGGGCTTACCTCCTGCGCTCCCGCAAAGGAAGAGGAGCTTTCGGAGACGGGCGGCACAACCCAGGATTTCGGTTATCCCGGCGAGAAGGGCAACGGGCAGTGGCTCACGGGGGCCTGCATGAACAACTGCAGCTGCGAGCACTCGCGCTGCCTTCTGCGGGTGTACGTGGAGGACGGCGTTCCACTGCGTATCCGTACCGACGAGGAGGAAGACTCCATTGAGGTTCCCCAGCGCCGAGCCTGCCCGCGCGGCCGCGCCCAGATCAGCAACATGACCTCCCCGGCGCGCATCAAGTATCCCATGAAGCGCAAGGGTTGGAGCCCCGACGCCCCCAATGGCGAGATGCGCGGTCGTGATGAGTGGGAGCGCATCAGTTGGGACGAAGCGCTCGACTATATTGCCGCGGAGATGCAGAAGGCCTACGATAATTGGGGCCCGAAATCGATCCTCGCTGCCGCCTATAGTGATATCGGCGAGGAATACTTCGATCCCATTGTGTGCCTGCTGAACGCCAAGGGTGGCGCGGTACATCATGACTTGGGCACGGTGTCGCTGGGCTCGTGGCCCTGTGTGGAGCTGTTCATGACTGGCAGCATCTTCGAGGCTCCTGATGCCTTGAGCCTCGCCGAAAGCCAGCTGCACTTCCATTTCGGCAACAACTGGGCGGCGAACAAGGCCGGCAACACATCGCTTCAACTGAATTACGCCAAGGAACAGGGCGGCAGGCTTGTCATCATCGACCCGTGGCTCAACCAGACGGCTGCCGCCATCGCCGATGAGTGGGTGCCCATTCTGCCCGGTACCGATACGGCGTTCTGCCTCGGTATGATGTACCACCAGGTGGAGAACAACCTGCAAAACCAGGAGTTTCTGGACACCTACTGCGTGGGGTTCGATGCCGAGCATATGCCCGAGGGGGCGGACCCCAAGGAGAACTTCAAGGACTACCTGCTGGGCACCTACGACGGTGAGCCGAAGACGCCGGAATGGGCCGAGGCTATCTGCGGTGTACCTGCGGCCACTACGCGCCGTCTCGCCGAGGAGATCGCTAAAACCGAGAAGGTCGATTTCTTCGCTGGTCAGTCCACCACCAAGATTCCCGCTGGCGAGATGTTCGGTCAGGCTTTCTACACCTTGGCCTTCATGCACGGCGTGGGAACCCCGGGCAACTATGTGGGATGGCTCGGTATGCACGAGCACGGCTATTCCACTACACCCTACTGCTTCGCGGGGGATGCCTCCAACGGTGCCGGCAAGAACCCTGTCAACCCGCTGGCTCCCCCGGTCATCGTGCTTGTGCCCAATTGGGCTGAAATTACCGACAAAGACTCCTGGGAAAAGGTGGATTACACCGAGTGCTGGCAGTCCATTCTCGACGGGGCCTACGGACGCGACACCTGGCCCGGCGGCAAGAAGCCCCTTGACATCCACGTCATCTACACGGGCGGCTACGAGAACAGTCTGAACTCGCTGCCCAACGCGAATGCCGGCATCAAGGTCTTCCGCAAAGTCGATTTCGTGTGGGGCGCCGCGCCCTTCTTCGATGCCTCGCGCCAATACTGCGACATTGTGCTGCCCGTGGCAACGTGGTGGGAGAAGGGCAACATAGCCTGGAGCGTGAATGCCGAGACGGTGTACTGGGCCGACCGCATTATGGAGCCGCTGTACGAGGCGCGCCCTGAGACCGAGATCGCCGAAGAGCTGGCGAGCCGCCTCGGCCTCGATCCGAAGGCCGTAAACACCATGACCGACGCCGAGCGCACCTACTATTCCTTCGCCGGCGCCATCAAGATGACCGACCAGGCAACGGCAGCATACGAGCCGCTGTTCACCATCACCCAGGAAGACATTAACGCCCTGGGCGTGGAGGGCGAACCGCAACAAGGCAGCATCACCATCGCCGAGTTCAAGGAAAAGGGCTGCTATAAGACCCAGCGATCCAAGGGGGACGCGCTCACCTATCGGCCGTTCGAGGCATTCATCGCTGATCCGGTAGCCAATCCCGCTGCCACGGCATCGGGCAAGTTCGAGATTTACAGCGCGACGCTCTCGGCAGTTGTAAGTTCGCTGGGCTATTCCGCCATTCCGCCCATCGCGAAGTGGCAGATCGGCGACCCCGAGCAGGGTGCTGGTACTCAGACCGACGCCTATCCGCTGCTGCTGTGGACGCCGCACTCCCTGCGTCGCTCCCATACGGTGAACGACAACGTTGTCTCGCTGCGCGAGGCATTCCCCCAAGAGTGCTTCATGAGTACCGTGGATGCCGAGGCCCGGGGCATCAAGAGTGGGGACACAGTGTTGATGACGAGCCCCTACGGCAAAGTGCTGCGCCCGGCCAAGGTGCTGCCCACCATTGTGCCCGGTGCCGTGGCGCTGCAGGACGGCGCCTGGATTCGCATCGACGAGGAGACGGGCATCGATTTGGGTGGCGATCCGAATATTCTTCAGGCGCCGAAGGCGTCGGGGCAAGCCTCCCAGTCGTGGACGGGCACGCTCGTGCAGGTGGAGAAATACGATGGGCCGCTGACACTTAAGCCCGACAAGGACATGCCTATAGTTATGCCTGTAGGCATTGAGGAATAGGGGGCGCATCATGACTCAATACGCATTTCATTTGGATGGTGGCAAGTGCACTGGTTGTAAGACGTGCCAGGTTGCATGCAAGGAAACGTATAAGTTGCCAGTGAGCAACCTCTACCGCAAGGTGTACAACTACCAAGGTGGCTCATGGAAACCCACTGAAGCTGGCCACTATGTACCCGACGGTGTGTTCGGTTATTTTGTGTCTCTGGCCTGCAACCACTGCTCGAGCCCGGCCTGCGTGGCGAACTGCCCCACCGGTGCCATGCAGAAGGACGAGGAGACCGGCATCGTTTGGACCGATCACGACGTGTGCATCGGCTGCAAGACCTGCGAGACCGCTTGCCCCTATGGCGCGCCGACCTACGGCGAGGAAGAGGGCTACATGTTGAAATGCGACATGTGCCGCGGCGAAGTGGCCGCGGGCGGCAAGCCTATCTGCGTAACCGGCTGTCCCATGCGCGCGCTGGACTTCGGCACTCGCGAGGAGATGATCGAGAAGTACGGCGAGGGAGATGTTGAGGTGGAGCCGCTGCCTGCCGACACCACGGGCCCCAACCTGATCCTGACGCCTCATCGCGACGCTCAGAAGTCGGGATCGGGCACTGGCTCAGTGGTCAATCTCGAGGAAGAGCTGTAGCGGTTTCCGGGAAGATACTCGCTCGGTGCGAGAGGACTGCGAGGGGCGCAGATCGCTGCGCGAAGCAGTAACCGTTGCGGCAGGATCTGTGCCCCTTTCATGAACCTTTCCAATACCGAGAAGAATGCTTTCCAACCCTGTATAATCCCACGTTAAGGCGGGCACCGGACAGATTCACCCCCCTCCCTCCCGATTTGCCCGGTGCCCCGCCCTTTCTTTTTTCCGAGGTGCCCCATGAACACTCCTTTTGATTCCGATACGCTGGCTGCGGCCGAGGTCTGCTTTGCTGTCGCCTCGCAGTTGCTGTACCTTGAGCCGGAGATCGCGCCGGTGGCCGAGCAGGTCGCAAGCCGTCAGTTCGCGAGCGCTCCCTTTGGCGAAGGTAACGACGATGAGCGGCAGGGCCTGCATCTTCTTGACGGGTGGTGTGCAGTCGCCCTGAACGCATCCGAGGTGCCCGAGGAGGCAAGCGCCGACGAAGCGGCCGCGCGTCTCGTGGAAAGCCCCGCATTCGCCGAAGCCGTGGCTGAATTGCGCCGCGAATGGCTGCGCCTGTTTGTCGGCCTGGGCACGCCCGAGGCGTCGTGCTTAGAGTCGTTCTACGTGGAGCCCAACAGCCATATGTTCGGTAAGAACGTCATCGCCGTGCGCGAGGCCTATCGCCGCCATGGCCTTGAGATTGAGCGACTGCACCGCGAGCCTGATGACCATCTAGGCCTCATGCTGGGCTTTCTCTCGCGCCTGATGGCCGAGGAGCGCGAGGCCGTCGAGGCCGGCGATATGCAGCAGGGCGCTGCACTCGCTGACGAGCAGGACGCGTTCCTGACCGAGCATGTCCTTCCCTGGCTGGCTCCGTGGCGCTATGCTGTCGAGAAATACGCGCGCACCGATTACTACCGTGGTGTCGGAGCGTTCGTTTTCGGCCTGATTGCCTGTTATGCCGAGCGTTTCGGCATTCGCTTCGACGGAAAGGCCAGCGCGTTCAAGCGGAGGAAGTAGCGTCGGTGCCTTTGAGGGGAGGCGCGTATGTTGGGGACGTTCGTGGTGCTGTACCTGTTTCTAGGCGGATGCGGGGCTGCCGCGCTGTTCGTGACGGCTGTATGGTCGCTGCTGTTCCATCGCACGGAAACGCGCACCTTCCAGCAGAGCCGCGCCTTCTGGGATCTGGCGGGGAAGCTTTACCTCGCTAGTTTCGGGCTTCTGGCTCTTTCGGCATTCTGCCTGCTTCTTGATCTTGGTAGCCCCCACCGCTTCTTCCTGTTGTTCCTGCGCCCGACGGCATCGCTGCTGTCGGCGGGCTCGTTCGTGCTGTTGGCGGCACTGCTCGCCTCAGGCTGCTTGGCAGCGGTTCATGCTCTCGGCTGGCCTGCGCCCTCATGGGCGCGCAAGGGGTTGGAAGCGCTTTGTGCGGTGCTGGCGACGGTGCTGATGGTATATACCGGCCTGTACCTGGCGTGGATGGAAGCCGTGCCCCTTTGGAGCAATGGGGCGCTCCCGGCTTTGTTCGCGCTCTCGTCGCTCTCTTCGGGAATGGCTGCAGTGCTTCTCGCGGCGCCTTTTGTGCGCGATTGGGCACTTTTGTCCGGCTGGATAGGCGGCTTGCACCGGGCGCATCTGGTGGTCCTGGGACTCGAGTTTCTGGCGCTTGTCGTCTTTCTCGCCCTGGCCGCGATAAACCCATTCGCCGGTCCGGGCCTCGCGCAGCTTGTTTCGCCCGATGGCCAAGCCCCCTGGTTCTTCGCGGGGTTCGTACTGGGCGGCATCATCGTTCCCTTCGCCGCTGAAACGCTGCGCCCCTTCACGGGCCGTGTCGCGCCCGTGGCCGCATCCGAGGTGCTCTGCCTCTTCGGAGGACTGATTCTACGGTTCTGCCTGGTGCTGGCCGGAAGTCACTGGCTCGGGTGATACAATGCGAGCCGATGTGAAACCGACGCGCCCGATGGGCGCGCAAGCAGGAAGGCACAGGAGAGCCCATGGCCCTGTTCGAGATAGACGAATCAAGCGGACTACCCGTTTGGGTGCAGCTGCGCAACCGGTTCGTGTATCTCATCAAGACGGGCCACTACCAGCCGGGCGACCAGCTGCCCAGCGTGCGCACCCTGGCCGCCGAGGCCGCCATCAACTACAACACCGTGAGCAAGGTGTACGTCAATTTGGAAAGCGACGGCTACGTCGAGTCCGTGCGCGGCCGGGGCGTGTTCGTGCGCGACATCGGCGGGAAGGCCGATGACGTGCGTTCCATCGCCGACACCGAGATCGAGGGCTGCATCCGGCGCTGTCTGGCCCTGGGAATGACCATAGACGAGGTCACCCTGCGCATGATGGACGTGGCCCACCGTTTGAAGGACGAAAAGTCCTGATCCTCGAAGAGGGGAGAGTTCCATGCTAAACCGCACTGCGAAGACCGAGCGCGAGGGCCGCACCCGTCGCGCCGCCGGCATCGAGAAATACAATTCTAACGTCGACCGTCGCACCTCCCAAAACGGGCCGCTTATTTTCTCGGCCTTCATCGCTGTGGTGGTGTTCTCCTGCGTGTTCGTGGGCGGGTTCGCGCTGATGGGGGAATTCAACGTCTGGTGGCTTTTGGGCGCGCTGGTAGTGGCCTGGGCTGCCACCATGTGCGTGCACATCGCCATGCAGTGGGAGAAGGTGGTCATCTTCCGCTTCGGCAAGTTCGACCGCATGGCGGGGCCTGGGTTGTATTTCACCATTCCCTTCATTGAACAGACGGCGCTCAAGGCCGATCAGCGCATCATGGTCACCGGCTTCGGCGCCGAGGAGACCTTGACGAGCGATCTTGTGCCCATCAATGTGGACGCCGTGCTGTTCTGGATGGTGTGGGACGCGAAGAAGGCGTGCCTGGAGGTGGAGAACTACTACAACTCCGTGTCGCTGGCGGCCCAGACGGCCCTGCGCGATGCCATCGGACGAGCGAGCGTGTCGGAGGTGGCTATCCGCCGCAACCAGCTCGACCAGGAGCTGCAGGAGGTCATCGAAGAGCGCACGAGCGTGTGGGGCATCACCGTCATGTCCGTGGAGATTCGCGACATCGTTATCCCGCAGGAGCTGCAGGAGACCATGTCCGCCGAGGCCCAGGCCGAGCGCGAGAAGAACGCCCGCATGGTGTTGGCCGAGGTTGAGAAGGACATCTCCTCGATGCTGGTGGACGCCGCCAATGTGTACGACGAGAACGAGTTGGCGGTGCGGCTGCGTACCATGCACCTGCTGTACGAGTCGGTGAAGAACTCCGGCGGCACGGTGGTCATTCCGAGCGCCTATTCCGAGGGCTTCGCCGACGCCGGCCTCGACCGCGCTCCGGACAGTCTGAAGAGCGGAAAATAGAACGTTCGAAACCGGCTGTCTCCCGCGGTCGGGAGGGCAGACCAAGGTCTGCCCCTACGGGGTGTTGTGATAGGTTGTTCTGCGTTGCGCGAGCCTTCTATCCGTAGGGGCGGACCTTGGTCCGCCCTTGAAGCGTGGGAGGCATTCAGCCGAAGTACTGCTCGTGCCAGATGAGGAAGCAGTAGGCTGACCAGATCTTCTTCATGTGGGAGCAAGCGCTGCGCTGGTGCTCGTCGAGCAGGGCATTCAAACGTTCGGTGTGGAAGAGGCGACGGGCGCGCTCGCTGCTCAGCACCTCGCGGACCTGGGCGTTCCACGGCTCTTCCCTCAGCCACTGGGCGAGCGGGGTGATGAAGCCCTGCTTGGGCATGGCGGCCGTGGCTTGCGGCAGCATGCGGGCCGCGGCGGCGCGCAGGGCGATCTTCGTCTCGTGGCGGCCGACGCGCTGGGCGGCGGGAAGCGTGCTCGCCAGGGCGAACACCTCGCGGTCGAGGAAGGGAACGCGCAGCTCCAGCGACGACGCCATGGACATCTTGTCCGCCTTCAGGAGGATGTCCTGCTGAAGCCAGGTGAGAATGTCGGCGGTCTGCATGGCCGTGACCTCGTCGGGCGCATCCCCACACGCTTTCCCGCTGCCTACGATTTCCGCGAACAGGGGCGCTGTGAGCTCCCAGGGTGCCGGGGCCGCCGCGCATCGGGCGCCCACCTCCGGCGCCAAGAGCCCCAGCGCTTCGGCCCAGGCGAAATTGTACTCCAATCGGATATAGCGCTCGGGTAGCCCATGGGCCCCGCGCAAAAGGAAGCGCCGCCCGTGGGTGCCCTCGGGCAGATGCCGCGCGGCGGCGCTCGCGGCCCGGCGCACGGGTACGGGCACGGCCATGTAAGGCGCAAAGGCGAGGCACTCCTGGTAGTAGGGGTAGCCGCCGAACAGCTCGTCGGCCCCTTCGCCCGACAGCACCACCTTCACCGACTCGGCGGCCATGGCGCACAGGTGGTACAGCGGCACCGCCGAGGGGTTCGGCAGAGGCTCGTCCATGGCGTACTGCACGGCGGGCACCGAGGCGAAGAACTGCTCGGCGCCGAGAATGCACCCCTCGTTCGGCAACCCGGTGGCCCGGGCGAAGGTTGCAGCGGCCTCCAATTCCGAAAAGCGCCCCTCGCCCCAGCCGATGGTGAACGTGCGCGCCTCCATGATGCGGGCGGCCTCCCGGGCCACGAGGCTGGAATCCACCCCGGCCGAGAGGAAACAGCCCACATCTACGTCGGCGATGGCATGGGCCGCCACCGACTCCCGCAAGGTAGCCTCGATGGCCTCGGCGCTCTCCTCCAGACTGCGGCTCGCATCGGGGACGAAGCGCGGGGCGAACCATCGGCCGCATTCGGCGCGGCCGTCGCGCCATCGCAGCCAATGGCCGGCGGGCAACTTGCGGACGCCTTCGAACAGGGTCTCCTCGTCGGGCAGGTACTCCATGCACAGCCAATGGGCGAGTCGCCGCTCGTTCAGGCTCCGGTGCGCACGCGGATGCGTGATCAGCCCCTTGATCTCGGAGCCGAACAGGATGCGCTCGCCTTCCACGGCATAGTAGAGGGGCTTGATGCCGAAGGCGTCGCGCGCGCAGAAAAGCTCTCCTGTGGCTGGGCGATACAGAGCGAACGCGAACATGCCGCGCAAGCGGTCGAGCACCCCTTCTCCCCACTGCTCGAACCCGTGGAGCATCACTTCCGCATCGCCCTGGGTGGAGAAGGTGTGACCTGCGGCGATCAGCTGCCGGCGTAGTTCCTGGTAGTTGTAGATTTCGCCGTTGAAGACGAGCACGAGCGAGCGATTCTCGTTATAGAGGGGCTGGTTCGCACCGGCCAGATCGATGATGGCCAGGCGCCGGAAGCCCAAGGCGGCGCGGCCGTCGCTGAAATACCCTTCCGAATCGGGCCCGCGATGGGCGATGGCATTGGCCATAGCGACGATGGTGGCGCGGTGGTCGTAAGTCTGGTCGTTCTCGTCGATAAAGCCGACAAAGCCGCACATAAGGGATCCTTCCTGAAAGCTCGTGCCGAAAAACGTGGAAAACTTGCCAAGCTTCTGACCTGGTGATATCGAAGGAAATCTCAGGTCAAAAGGCTAGTTTCGAAGTGACAAGTTTTTCGAGGTTTTCGGCGGCCGCCCGGCACGCATGATGACGCAGTCGGCTAGTACGTCCAGGGCGTCTACCACGTGAAGTCCTGCCGCCCGCGTCACGCCGCCGAAAGCCAAGGACAGCTCGGTGCAGCCGAGCACGACGCCGTCGCAGCCCGCTGCGCGCAGCGGGGCCGCCAGCGCCTCGAGAGCCGCCGGCTCTACGAATCGCCCCGCCTTCACTTCGTCAAAGATGATGCGGTTCGCCCGCGCTTGCGTGGCGCTATCCGGGTAAAGACAGTCCACGCCGAGTCGTGCGGCCTCGTGCCCGTACAGATCGGCGGCCACGGTGCCGCTTGTGGCCAGCACGCCGATGCGCGCCAAGCCCACAGCGGATGCGGCGGCGGCAGTCTCGCGCACCATGTGGACGACGGGGATGCCCAAGGCGCCCTGCAGTTCGTCGAAGAAGCCGTGGGCCGTGTTGCAGGGCAGTGCCAGAAGATCGCAGCCGCAGGCTTCCAGAAGCTGACCGTCCTCGATAAGTGCCGCGAGGGGAGAGCGGTCGCTTCGCCCCAGCAGAAATGCCGTGCGATCGGGGATGGCCGTGTCGTTGAAGGCAAGGGTGCGCACGTGGTCCTGGTCGCAGCGGGCCTCGGTGCGCTCGACGAGCCGCTGCAGGAAGTAGGCCGTGGCCGCAGGTCCGGTGCCTCCGAGCACGCCTACCAAGCGCCCGCTCATGATGCTGCTTTCGCGCGGGCCGCCAGCCTGTCTGCCAACGGGAGCTCCGGCGAGACGCAGGCAACGCACTCGTCGTCTTTGCCGGAGACAGTCCCCTTCGTACGGCGATCGACTATGGCCCCGGCACCTTCCAAATCTTCCACTGCTTTCTCCCGGGCCCGCTTATCTGCCATGGCGGCCCGGCAGGTCTTCCATTGGCGGAACGCGAAAACGAGCGGATACAGGCGCCGACGCAGGCTCTTCTCGGCCGGGTAGTCCAGCGGGTCGGCATCGCGGCCCAGCGCGTACAGCCCCCGCACCTCCCGACGTAGGGCGTCGTCGCGGATGTAGTCGAGCAGGATGGCCTTGGGCGCCACGGTGTAGAGCGACTCGCCCCGGGCTATCGTGAGCCCTTCGGGCAGGGGTCGGCCCAACACGAGGTCGTCCATGAGCCAGCGGGCCACGTTGTCGCCGGCGGCGGTCACATAGTAGTTGCTGCGGCCCAGACGCGTGTTTATCTCGAGGAAGCGATGGCTGTCGTCGCGCGGGTCCACCTTGATGTCGAAGTTCGCGAACCCGGTGTAGCTCACGGCCTCCAGAAAGCGCGCGGCCTCGGCCACGATCGTCTCGTCGGTGCGGCTCACGATGGCGAGCGGGTTGCCCACGCCCATGGGCCGCATATCTTCCAAAAGCGTCTGTCCGAAAGAGGCGAAGCGCACCTTTCCGTTCTGGTCAGAGTAGGTAGTGAGGATGCGCATGCTCGTGTCGTCGCCGGGGATCATCTCCTGGATGAGGAACTTCCCCTCGTAGCGGCTGCTCTGCACGGCCGCAAGCGTCGCCCGAAGCTCCGTCGCGTCGCGCAGGAAGAACACCTTCTGCTTCCCGGGGAAATCGGCGTAGTGGTAGGCCGCCGAGGAAGCGGGCTTGGCCACCACGGGGAAGGAGAAGGGAAGCGCGAGGGCGGCCGGGTCGTCGCCGCCCGTGCGGGCATCGAACACCACGGTGCGCGGCGCGGGCACGCCGACTTCCGCGCACAGTTCGTAGAAGCGATCCTTCTCGGTGAGCCGGTTCAGCAGATCTTCGCCAATGTAGGGGATGATGAAGGACTTCTCCAGCACGGCACGGTTCTCAACGATGAGCCGCACGTACCAATCGCCGCAGCCGAGCAGAAGCAGCGGGCGGTCGCTGAAGCACTCGGCAGTGTTGGCCAAGGTGGAGAGGAGCACCGCCGGCCGTTCCAAATGCGGCACCACGCGGTTCACAAGGATGGAGGAGTCGCCGCACATGTGGCAGTCGGCCTGGGAAAACACCAAGGGCACGATGCCGTAAGCCTCGTGGAAGGCCCGGGCGAGGCTGTAGGCGCCGATGTCTCCGCCGAGGATCACCGGCAGCACGTCGGGGGCATCGATATTCTCCATTGAACTCATCTCCTGAACTCGGCTCGTCTGCGTTCAGGAGAAATGATAGGAAAGCCCTCCATTACGCTTCCCATAGCAAATGCTGACGAAAGCGTAAGGAGGGCGTAACTTTTCCTTACGGCGGGACGATGCAGCTCTCTGGCGGGGGCACACCCCGTGCTCAAGCAATGGCTCGCTCGGCGGAACAGGACATTTAGTCCTGTTCCGTTCGCTGCGCAACCTGCGCGCGGGGCGCGCCCCCGCCAGAGAGCCGCATCGCGAGCCCGTTCGGGGCCGAAAGCCTTATTCCTCGACGAGCTGTTCCAGGGCGGCCAGTTTCACGCAGCAGGTGAAGACATCCATGGCGGCGTCAAGCTCTTCCAAGGGCGGCAGCGAGGGTGCGATACGGATGTTGGAATCGGCCGGATCGTCGCCGTAGGGCCAGGTGGCGCCGGCATCCGTCATGGTAACACCAGCGTTCTTCGCCAGCTCCACGATGCGGCGCGCCGTGCCAGCGGGCCCCTCGAAGCTCACGAAGTAGCCGCCGCGCGGATTGGTCCATGTGGCGATGCCGGCCTCGGCAAGCTCCTCGGCCAGTTTCTTTTCGACGAGCTCGAACTTCGGGCCCATGAGCGCGCCGTGAGCGGCCATATGCTCGGGCAGGCGCGCGCCCTCTTCCAGGAAGCGGGCGTGACGCAACTGGTTGAGCTTGTCGTGGCCGATGGCCTGAACGCCCAAGTGCCGCTTGATCTCGGCTATGTTGGCGGGGCTTGCGGCCAAAGCGGCCACGCCCGCGCCGGGGAAGGTGATCTTCGACGTGGAGCCGAACTTCAGATAGCGATCGGGGTTGCCCGCCTCGCGGCAGGCTTCGGCGATATCGAGCACGATGTCCTGCTCGGCTGGATCGCCGGAGAAATGGTGCACGGCGTAGGCGTTGTCCCAGAAGATGCGGAAATCGTCGGCGGCGCACTCCATGGCGGCGAGGCGGCGCACCGTCTCATCGGAGTAGGTGATGCCGGAGGGGTTCGAGTACTTCGGCACGCACCAGATGCCCTTGATTGCGTCGTCGGCGACGACGAGGCGCTCCACTTCTTCCATATCGGGGCCGTCCTCGCAAAGGGGGACGGGAATCATCTCGATGCCGAGATCTTCGCAAATAGAGAAGTGACGGTCGTAGCCGGGGACGGGGCAGAGCCATTTCACCTCGGGCAAGCGCCCCCAGGGCGTACTTCCCAGGGCCCCGAACACCAGGTAGCGCACCATGGCGTCGTACATGGCCGTGAGGCTCGCATTGCCGAGCACGATGACGTTCTCTGGCTCATCGTCCAGAAGCGCCGCCATGAGCCGCTTCGCCTCGGGGATGCCGTCGAGCACGCCGTAGTTGCGGCAGTCGGTGCCGTCCTCGGCGGCAAGGTCGGCTTCGGAGTCCAGCACGTCCAGCATAGGCAGGGACAGCTCCAGCTGTGCGGCCGAGGGCTTGCCGCGGGCCATGTTCAGCTTGAGGCCCCGGGCCGCCATCTCGCCGTAGCGGGCGCGCACCTCGGCGAGCTCGGCCTCCAATTCCGCCTTGGACATCTCTGCATAGCGCGGCATATTCCGTCCTTTCGCCGTAAAACTGCTCGTCTGCATAAGATACGGAGTGTCACTCCATCACGGTAAAGTATAATCCCAAAGGTCAATGAAACGACACGGAATATGGCGCTTCGCAAGAATGGCTGGCCATACGGTGTCGGTTTCGGCAGGGCGGCGTTGGGGGCTGGCCCGCTGGCGCCTCTTGCCGAAACCGACCCTGGGAGTTCCAAACGTGTTGCAAGGATTCTCGCGGAAGGGGAAACATGATCGAAAGCGATATGCAAGTCGTACTCGCCATGCTGCTCTACTTCGTCGTAGTAGTGGTCATCGGCTTTGTGTACGCCAAGCGCTCCAACTCGTCGTCCGAGGAGTACTTCCTCGGCGGCCGCGGCCTGGGACCGTGGCTCACGGCTCTGTCGGCCGAAGCGTCGGATATGTCGGGGTGGCTTCTCATGGGCCTGCCCGGCGTGGCCTACTTCACCGGCGCGTCGGATGCCATGTGGACGGCCATCGGCCTGGCCATCGGCACCTATCTGAACTGGAAGTTCGTGGCCAAGCGCCTGCGCAAGTACTCCGAGAAGGCCGGCAACGCCATCACGGTGCCCGACTTCTTCTCCAATCGCTTCCATGACACGAAGCACATCCTCATGACCATCGCCGCGGTCATCATCCTTCTGTTCTTCACCATCTACACCGCGTCCTGCTTCGTCACCGTGGGCAAGCTGTTCGCCACGCTGTTTGGCTGGGACTACGGCGTCATGATGGTCATCGGCGCCATCATCGTGTTCCTCTATACCTTCATGGGCGGCTACCTCTCGGTGTGCACCACCGACCTCATTCAGGGCATGCTCATGTTCTTCGCGCTGGCCACCGTGTTCATCGGCTCTGTCACGGCGGCCGGCGGCGTGGAAAACACCGTCGTCTTCCTGCAGAACATCCCCGGCTTCCTCTCGGGCACCGAGATCGCCACGCCTTTGCTCGATGAGGCGGGCAACCAGCTCATCGAGGGCAACGAGCCTATGTTCGGCCCGGCCGGCACCTACGGCATCATCACCATCGTGAGCGGCCTGGCCTGGGGCCTCGGCTACTTCGGCATGCCCCAGGTGCTCATCCGCTTCATGTCCATCCGCCACTCCGACGAGATCAAGAAATCGCGCATCATCGCCATGATCTGGCTCGTGGTTTCCCTGTCCTCGGCGGTGTGCATCGGCCTTATCGGCCGCGCGGTCATTCCCACCGAGTTCCTCACCCAGTCGGCCGCCGAGTCCGTGTTCATCGTACTGTCGAAGATGCTACTGCCGAGCTTCTTCTGCGGCCTTGTGGTCTCGGGCATCTTCGCCGCGGCCATGAGCTCCTCTTCCAGCTACCTGCTCATCTCCGGCTCCGCTGTGGCCACCAACATCTTCAAGGGTCTCATCAAGCGCGATGCCACCGACAACCAGGTCATGATCGTGGCCCGCATCACGCTGACGGTCATTCTGCTTCTGGGCATTTTCCTGGCCATGGACCAGAACTCCTCCATCTTCGACATCGTGTCCTACGCCTGGGCCGGCTTCGGCGCGTCCTTCGGCCCGCTCATGCTGTGCTCGCTGTACTGGCGCCGCACCACGCTGCCTGGCGCCATCGCCGGCATGCTGACCGGCGCCGTCACCGTGGTGGTGTGGAAGAACCTCATTGCCCCGCTCGGCGGCTGGTTCGCTGTCTACGAGCTGCTTCCCGGCTTTTTGCTGGCGCTACTCGTGATCGTGGTGGTCTCCAAGCTCACCAAGGAGCCGAGCAAGGAAGTCACCGATGACTTCGACACCTACATGGAGCTTGACGTGTAGCGCTGCGCGGCAACGATACGTTTTCTCAACGGAGCACTCCGAAGCGGGGTGCTCCGTTGCTGTTTCGGGCTACGATGCGAATGTCAACCGTGAGACAAGGAGAGCGATATGTTGAAGGCCATCGAGATCAAGCCGGACGTGTTCTGGGTGGGCGGCATCGATTGGAACGAGCGCAACTTCCACGGCTACACCACCGAGCGCGGAAGCACCTACAACGCCTACCTCATCCTCGACGAGAAGATCACGCTCATCGACACCTGCAAGAAGCCCTTCACCGGCGAGCTCATCGAACGCATCGGCACCATCGTGGATCCGGCCTCCATCGACTATATTGTGTCCAACCATGTGGAGATGGATCATTCCGGAGGCCTTCCGGCTTTGGCTGAAATCGCTCCAAAAGCCACTATCGTCACCGGTGCGCCCAAGGGCATCCAGGGACTTCGCGCTCATTACGGGGACGGTCTTAACCTCGTGGGCATGAAGACCGGCGACACCCTCGAGATCGGAAAGCGTACGCTCGCTTTCGTGCAGACGCCCATGGTGCACTGGCCCGATTCCATGGTCACCTACGACGAGTACGACCAGATCCTGTTCTCCAACGACGCCTTCGGCCAGCACTACGCCTCCTCGAAGCGCTTCGACGACGAGGTGGGCCTGCCCGAGGTGCTCGTCCAGGCCCAGAAGTACTACGCCAACATCGTCATGCCCTACGGTAAGAATGTGGAAGCGGCCCTGAAGGCGCTCTCCGGCCTTTCCTTCGATATGATCGCCCCGGCCCACGGCATCATCTGGCGCAGCCATGTGCCGGAGATTCTGGAGATGTACAAGAAGTGGAGCAGCGGCATTCCCGAGGAGTACGCGCTCGTGGTCTACGACTCCATGTGGCATACCACCGAGGCCATGGCCACGGAGATCACCGAGGCCTTCATCGAGATGGGCATCCCCGCGCGCCTGCTCGATTTGAAGGTGAACCACATTTCCGACATCATGGCCGAAGTGCTGAACGCGCGCTACATCGCTGTAGGCTCGCCGACGCTCAACAAGACCATGATGCCCACGGTGGCGTCGTTTCTCTGCTACATGCGGGGCTTGGCGCCGGCCGGGCGCGTGGGCATTCCCTTCGGCAGCTACGGTTGGGCGCCCATGGGCCCCAACGAGGTGTACCAGGCTCTGGAGAGCTGCAAGTTCACGCTGCCGGAAGCCCCGCTTACCCACCAATGGGTGGAAGACGAGGAGGGTCTGAATGCCCTGCATGACGCTATCGTCGACTACGTGAGTCTCTTTCACGAGAGGGCCTAAAGAGCAGGAACGCGAGCGAAAAAAGGGGCTCCCAACGGGAGCCCCTTCGCTAGCTGGCAGATACGCTCTAATAGCGGGTATAAATCATGCCGGAATGCACGGCGGAGATCTTCACGACGTCGCCGGTGCGCGGCGCGTGGATCATCTGGCCGTCGCCGATGTAGATGCCGCAATGGTGGTCGTTGCAGCAGATGTCGCCCGGCTTGGGGTTGGAGACGCGCGTGTAGCCCATGAAGCTGGCGGCGGTGCCCAGGCGGCTGTGACGGCCGAGCAGGCAGTAGCTCACCAGACCGGAGCAATCGTAGGAATCCGGTCCCACGGCGCCCCAGGAATAGGGCTTGCCCAGCTCGCCGTAAGCGCGGTCGACGGCCGTGCCGCCGACGGTCTGGGGCTTCGAGTTGTTCGACGAGCCACCGCCGGAACTGGAGCCGCCGCTCGAGCTGCCGCCGGAATTGCCGCCGGAGCCGGAGCCGCCGCCCGAGTTTCCACCGGAGTTGCCGCCGGAATTGCTCTGCTGACGGCGCTCTTCCTCCTCGGCCTGGCGACGGGCCTCTTCCTCGGCCGCCTGGGCGGCAGCCAAAGCCGCAGCCTCGCGGGCGGCCTCTTCCTCGGCGAGAAGCTGAGCCGCTTCCTCGGATAGGGAGTTGTAGGTTTCCTCCATCTGGGAGACGAGGCTCTCGGCCTCCTTCTTGACGGCCTCGGCCTCCTCGGCCTTCTGGGCGGCGACGTTGCGCTGCTCCTCGTAGACGGCCTTCTCAGATTCCACCTCGGAGCGCAGGGTCTTGGTTTCCTCCACCATGTCGGCGTCGTTCTGGTTCATATCGTTCAGGAGATCCCAGTTCGAGGCGAAGGCCTGGAACGTGGTGGCTCCCAGAAGAAGATCGAGGAACGTAGACGAGCCGGAACGGTACATGGAGCGGGCGCGGTTGCCGAGCTTGTCCTGCAGCTCGCTGATGCGCGAGGAAGCGGAATCGATGCGACCCTGAGCCTCGTCCATGCGGGCCTGGGCATCGTCGCGCTCGGTTTCAGCCGCATAGAGGGAGACCTCGGCGCGGTCGAGCTTCTCCTGCATGGCGTTGAGCTTCTCAAGTGCCGCGTTGGCCTCGGCCTGCTTCTCGGCGGCCGTGACGGCGTGAGCCTTGGCGGGCATGAGCGGGGGCAGGCACAGCGAGATGCCGAAAGCGGCCGCCGTGCCGACGAAGGCGCGTCTGCTGAAGGGACGTGTATGCTCACTCATATAAAAGTATCCTCCTGGTTGAGCATCTGGTGCGTTGGGGCAAACTAGCTTCGTATCATAGCACGGATGGCGCCTCTTCACGACCCCCACAGAAGGGATTCACAAGCCGACCTCAGCCCATCCGCGCGGGAATTCGCGCCGTTCGCGGCCGAAAAAAATCATGAGTGAAGGAGGGTTTCCATACCTTGGGGGAGAGGTGCGCTTTCTCATCCAACATATGGTGTCCAAGTGTCTCTTTATATAGTAAGAAGAAAAGACGGTCGCCGGGTTCCTCGTTCGAGGTTGGGGAGGAATCGTGGAGACACGCCCGGGGGCGTGTAAATGGTTGACACGCTTGTTGCCGTAGCGTATTATTCCGTTCGCTCGCTTTTCGCGGAACAACGCGAAAGACGGGTGGCAGCTTGAAAAGTACACATGAATTAAGCGCCGAAATGGGCGTGTGCCCGAGTGGTTAAAGGGGACGGGCTGTAAACCCGTTGGTTATGCCTACCTAGGTTCGAATCCTAGCGCGCCCACCATTTCTGCCTGTGTAGCTCAGTCGGTAGAGCACTTCGTTGGTAACGAAGAGGTCACCGGTTCAAGTCCGGTCGCAGGCTCCACTTGGCGGTGTAGCTCAGTTGGTCAGAGCACACGGTTCATACCCGTGGCGTCACTGGTTCAAATCCAGTCACCGCTACCATTTAGATTTACCGCGTCCTTTCTGGGCGCGTTTATTTTGTTGCAATTCGTTTCGCAATCACCCTTGAAGGAGGATGAAACATGGCTAAGGAGAAGTTCGAGCGCTCGAAGCCGCATGTTAACATCGGCACCATCGGTCACGTCGACCACGGTAAGACGACGCTGACGGCCGCCATCTCCAAGACTCTGTCCGAGAACGACGGCTCCCACGGCACGGCGCACGCTGACTTCACTGCCTTCGACATGATCGACAAGGCCCCCGAGGAGCGCGAGCGCGGCATCACCATCTCCATCGCTCACATCGAGTACGAGACCGATACCCGTCACTACGCTCACGTCGACTGCCCCGGTCACGCCGACTACGTGAAGAACATGATCACCGGTGCGGCCCAGATGGACGGCGCCATCCTGGTTATCGCTGCTACCGACGGCCCCATGGCCCAGACCCGCGAGCACATCCTGCTCGCCCGTCAGGTGGGCGTGCCCTACATCGTGGTCTTCCTGAACAAGTGCGACATGGTCGACGACGAGGAGCTCATCGAGCTCGTCGAGATGGAAGTTCGCGAGCTGCTCGACAGCTACGAGTTCCCGGGCGACGACACCCCGATCATCCGCGGCTCCGCTCTGAAGGCCCTGGAGGGCGACAAGGAGTGGCAGGAGAAGGTTTGGGAGCTCATGGACGCTGTGGACTCCTATATCCCGACTCCCGACCGCGACGTCGACAAGCCGTTCCTGATGGCCGTCGAGGACACCATGACCATCACCGGCCGCGGCACCGTTGCCACCGGCCGTGTGGAGCGCGGCGTGCTCCATGTGAACGACCCGCTGGAGATCGTGGGTATCCGCGAGACCCAGAACACCGTTTGCACCGGCATCGAGATGTTCCGCAAGCTGCTCGATGAGGCTCAGGCCGGCGACAACATCGGCTGCCTGCTGCGCGGCATCAAGCGCGAGGAGATCGTCCGTGGCCAGGTTCTCTGCAAGCCCGGTTCCGTGACTCCGCACACCGAGTTCGAGGGCCAGGTCTACATCCTGACCAAGGAAGAGGGCGGCCGTCACACCCCGTTCTTCGATGGCTATCGTCCGCAGTTCTACTTCCGTACCACCGACATCACCGGTGTGGCGCACCTCCCCGAGGGCACCGAGATGGTTATGCCTGGCGACAACGTGACGATCAAGGGCGAGCTCATTCACCCCATCGCCATGGAAGAGGGCCTGAAGTTCGCTATCCGCGAGGGTGGCCGTACCGTGGGCTCTGGTCGCGTGACCAAGATCTTCAAGTAAGTCCTTCTTACTGAGTGATTTCGCGGGGCCTGTCTTTTGCGAGGCAGGCCCCGCCCCCTGCGCTTCATGTGTATGATCAACCCTGCGTTTCGCTTTATAGGTAAAAGGAGAATTCATGCGTACTCTGGTCACTCTGGCCTGCACCGAGTGCAAGCGCCGCAACTACACGACCAAGAAGAACAAGCAGAACAATCCTGACCGCATCGAGCTCAAGAAGTACTGCAAGTGGTGCAACGCCCACACGGTGCACAAAGAGACCCGATAAGAGGTTAAGGAAGAAACAGGCATAGGCCAGTAGCTCCAATTGGTAGAGCGGCGGTCTCCAAAACCGCATGTTGGGGGTTCGAGTCCCTCCTGGCCTGCCAGCTTGTTTTCGTGAGCAGCCTAGAGGCTGCTTTTTTGGCGATTAGACAAGAGACTTTCCATAAGGAATTCCATGGCAAAGAAATCCAAGACACAGAAGGCCAAGGCCTCCGCTGCCCGTCAGCAGCGCAAGGCCAACCGCGAGCTGGAAGAGCAGAACCCGACTTCCGTTGCCGAGGCGACGGAAGAGAAGAAGGGCGGCCTGTTCAAGAAGGGCTCCGAGGACAAGTCTGCGTCTTCCAACGATACCGCGAAGTCCTCCAAGAAGGACGACAAGCCGAAGAAGAAGCGCTTCCAGTTCTTCCGTGACGTGAAGTCCGAGATGAAGCGCGTGACGTGGCCGACCCGCACCGATGTGCTCCGCTGGAGCGGCGTCGTGGTGGTGGCCCTGCTGTTTTTCGGCATCTTCGTGGCGTTGCTGGATAACGTGATTATCACGCCGCTGCTCGTGTTCATCTCTGGGATTGGGGCGTAATCGATGGCTAAGAAATGGTACGTGCTGCACACCTACTCGGGCTACGAGAACAAGGTGAAGTCGAATCTCGAGCAGCGCATCGAGGCCATGGGTCTCGAGAACAACGTCTTCGGCATCGAGATCCCCACGGAGATGGTCACCGAGATCAAGGAGGGCGGCCGTCGTGTGGAGAGCGAGAAGAAGGTGTTCCCGGGCTACGTGCTCGTCCGCATGGAGCTGGACGACCGCAGCTGGGCCGCCGTTCGCAACACGCCGGGCGTCACCGGTTTCGTGGGCAGCCAGGGCAACCCCCAGGCGCTGACCCGCGACGAGTACAACAAGATCATGAAGCGCACGAGCCGCGAGGCTCCGAAGAAGACCTCCACGAACCTCGAGGTCGGTCAGTCGGTGAAGGTGACCCACGGTCCTCTCGCCGAGTTCGATGGCACGATTTCCGAGGTTATGCCCGATGCGGGCAAGGTCAAGGTCATGGTCTCCATCTTCGGCCGCGAGACCCCCGTCGAGCTTTCCTTCGACCAGGTGGCCAAGATCTAATTTTGCAAGCACTTTGACTCGATCGCCGTGCCCGCGTGGACCGGGGCTTCTCGCGGCCTTCGAGTTTTGAGTGATAGAGAAGTAAACGTCGATTCATCTGAAAGGTAGTCACAGATGGCTGACAAGAAAGTCACTGGATTTGTAAAGCTGCAAATCCCCGCCGGCGCTGCCAACCCGGCCCCGCCGGTAGGCCCGGCCCTTGGCGCCCAGGGCGTCAACATCATGCAGTTCTGCCAGGCGTTCAACGCCCAGACGCAGGACCAGGCCGGCACCATCATCCCGGTCGAGATCACGGTGTACGAGGACAAGTCCTTCACCTTCGTGTGCAAGACCCCGCCCGCGGCCGTGCTCATCAAGGAGAAGCTCGGCATTAAGAGCGGCGCCGCCATTCCGCAGATTCAGGTGGCCGGCACGTTGACTGAGGATCAGCTCCGCGAGATCGCCGAGATCAAGATGCCCGACCTGAACGCCAACGACATCGAGGCGGCCATGGAGATCGTGGCCGGCACCGCCCGCTCCATGGGCGTGCGCATCGAGGGCCGCGAGATGAAGAAGAAGTACGTGCCCAGCCGCAAGGTTGCCGCCATGCTTCAGGGCAAGGCCGTCGACTAAGTTTGGTTCAACAGTGGAAGGGTGAGAAGCGCCCGCCATTACCACGAAAGGAAATGCAATGACTAAGCACGGAAAGAAGTACGTTGAGGCCGAGAAGCAGATTCCGGCCGAGCCGGTGAGCCCGCTCGCCGCTATGAAGCTGCTGAAGGAGATCTCCGTGGCCAACTTCGACGAGACGGTGACCGGCGACTTCCGCCTGGGCATCGATACCCGTCAGGCCGACCAGCAGCTGCGCGGCACCGTGAGCCTGCCCAACGGCTCCGGCAAGACCGTCCGCGTGGCCGTCTTCGCCGAGGGCGCCGCTGCCCAGGCCGCCGAGGAGGCCGGTGCCGACATCGTGGGCACCGACGAGCTCATGCAGCAGATTCAGGCCGGCGAGTTCAACTTCGACGCCGCTGTGGCCACGCCCGATCAGATGGGCAAGGTCGGCCGTCTCGGCAAGATCCTCGGCCCCCGCGGCCTCATGCCCAACCCGAAGCTCGGCACCGTCACCAACGACGTGGCGAAGGCCATCAAGGAGCTCAAGGGCGGCCGCGTGGAGTACCGCGCCGACCGTTACGGCATCGCGCACGTCGTCCTCGGCAAGGTGAGCTTCACCCCCGAGCAGCTCGCCGAGAACTACGGCGCGGTCTACGACGAGATCCTGCGCATGAAGCCCGCCGCGGCCAAGGGCAAGTACGTCAAGTCCATCACCGTGTCCGGTACCATGACTCCCGGTGTTTCCGTGGACTCCTCCGTGACCCGCGCCTACACCGAGTCCGCCGAGTAAATCGACGATTCTCTATCGAAGAGCAAGGGCCCCGCTTCGGCGGGGTCCTTTTGCGTGTTGGGACATTCTGCACGCACCATGCGGGTTGTTCCGTAGGGGCCGACCTTGGTCGGCCCTCCCGACAGGATTGATCTTGCTTGCGGCGAGGGGCGACCGAGGTCGCCCCCTACGGAACAACCTGCGAATGCTTCTTTACTCCCCGAAGAAATCCTTGCTGATGCGCTCGTAGAAGGAGGCGCCGTCGGCGCGCAGGAGCGTGACGTCGAAGGGCGCGCACTGCACGTATATCTTCCGCAGGGGCGCGTCGAACGGAACGATATCGCCGTCGACGAACAAGGTCGCCTCGCGGAACTCGTCGGTGTCGTCGAAGCCTACCTCGATAACGTCGCTGGCATCGGTGACCACGGCGCGGGAACGCAGGGTATGGGGAGCGAGCGGCACGGCGATCATGCCCTTGAAGCCGGGGGAGACCAAAGGGCCGCCGGCCGAGAGCGCGTAGGCCGTCGAGCCGGTGGCCGTGGAGACGACGAGGCCGTCGCCGCGCATGCGGGCCACGTCCACCCCCGAGACGTTCAGGGTCAGCTCGATGATGCGTCCCATGGCACCGCGGGTGATGGCCGCCTCGTTCAGGGCGAAGAACTGCCGTGCGCCGGAGAGCCCCCGGCCGTTGACGCCGAAGCGACCCGGGACGGGCGTCCAGGGGGCGCCTTCGGTCTCCCCGGGCCTGCGAACCGAAGGAGGGGTGGCGGCGCTCAGCTTCGCGTTCACGTCGGGCCCGTCCCAGACGGCGCCTTCTCCGGCCCCGTTCGCCTCCCCGTACGGATCGTGCTCGCCTTCGCAAACCACCTCGATGGAGAGAATGCTGCGGCGCTCGGCGCGCAAGTCGCCGGCCAGGGCCTCGGCCACCAGCGGCACCACGCCATCGGTATCGGCGTTGGCGAGAAACCCCAGCCGTCCGAAGTTGATGGGCAGGATGGGAACCTGGCGGTCATGGAGCAGGTGTACGGTATGCAGCACGGTGCCGTCGCCGCCGAGCACGACGACCAGCGCCAGCTGCCCGGGCAGCTGCGCGCGCACTTCGCGGCGTCCCGCATCGGTGCCCAGCGATGAGGAATCGACGAGCAGCGCCTCGATTCCCTGGCTCGTAAGATAGGCGGTGAGCAGCAGCGAGGCGTCAACAGCTTGCGGGTTGGAGTTATTGCGTACGACAAGTATGTGCATGGGGCTCTGCTTTCCGAGTTTGCTATGATAGATGAATTATACCGCTCATCATCGAAGAGTTCGCCCATGTCCGACAAGCTCCAACGAGCCCGTCATATACGCCCGAATCCGCCCGACCCGACGGATAGGAATGCTGCGCCTTTGGGCCGCCACGGCCGGCCGTCGGCGAGCGGCGACGGCGACGCGCCCCAGGCCCAGGGAGCCCCCCGCAACAACCCGCGGGCGAACGCCGAGGCGCGCATTCCCGCCCGCGGTCGCCATCGCGGCGTGGACAAGACGCTCCTGCGTCCTCCGACCGACCCGGGCGCCACAGGGCTCATTCCCGTCGTCGGCTCCCATGCGGGCCTCGACCGCACCATCCCCGGCGCCACCGCCGAGGGATCCATCCGCCAGCAGGAGGTGATCGTCGCCGAGGCCGCCGAGGATGAGGTCGCGAACCGGCGCAGCGAGGGCAGCGGCGCGCTGTCGGCCGAATCGGTGGGGGCGAGCGCAGCCCTCATTTCCATCTGCGTCATTATCTCCCGCATCACCGGCTTCGCCCGCACCTGGGCCATGGCCTTCGCGTTGGGCTCAACCTTCGTCTCCAGCTCCTACCAGGTGGCGAATAATCTGCCGAACATGCTCTACGAGCTGGTCATGGGCGGCATGCTCATCACGGCGTTTCTGCCGGTGTACCTCTCGGTGAAAAAGCAGCTCGGCGACAGGCGGGGCAACGAGTACGCATCGAATCTGCTCACCATCGTCGTGGTGCTGCTCGCTATCGTCTCGGTGCTCTGCATGGTGTTCGCCGGGCAGATCATCTATACCCAGAGCTTCTACTCGAACCAGGACGAGATGGTGCTCGCGGTGTTCTTCTTCCAATTCTTCGCCATCCAGATCGTCTTCTACGGCGCCTCGTCTATCGTGTCAGGCCTTTTGAACGCGAACCGCGAGTACTTCTGGTCCTCCTTTGCGCCGGTGTTCAACAACCTCATCGTCATCGCCTCGTTCATCTTGTATGCCATCATCGCCCAAACCGACCAGAATCTGGCCTTCCTCGCCATCGCCATTGGCAATCCGCTCGGCGTCTTCGTGCAGATGGCCTTCCAGATTCCGGCCTTGAAGAAGGTGGGCATCCGTCTGCGGCCGCGTATCGATTGGCACGACCCGGCGCTGGCCGACACGCTGCGCCTCGGCGCGCCGGCGGTGTTCGTCACCGTGTGCTCGTTTGCCACGGTGTCCGCCCAGAACGCCGCCTCCTACGTGTTCGCCGGCAACGGCCCTTCGGTCATCGCCTACGCGCGGCTGTGGTTCACGTTCCCGTACTCGTTCCTCGCGGTGCCCGTGACCACGACGCTGTTCACGGAGCTGTCGGACATGCAGGCCGACGGGAATACCCGCGGCGTCGTCGCCGGCATCATCGACGGCACGCGGCAAATTCTCTTTCTCATGATCCCCATGGCGCTTTACCTCATGGTGTTCTCCACACCGCTCGTGACGCTGTACCATATCGGCGCGTTCACCGCCGATGCCATCGGGCAGATCGCGAGCTATCTGGCCGTCATGGCCGTGGCGCTGCCGTTCTACGGGGTGAACGCCTACCTGAACAAGATCTTCAGCTCCATCCGGCGCATGGGGGTCTTCTCGGTCATCAACTTTGTGGCCGTGGCGGCCCAGGTGGCGGTCACGCTGGGGGCGGCCTGGGCCTACCAGCAGGGGCTGGACGTGACGTTGGAGTCCATCGCGGCCTCGACCATCGTCTCCTATGTGATCGGCGACGTGA
This sequence comes from Adlercreutzia sp. CNCM I-6216, assembly GCF_977113345.1. Classification (NCBI taxonomy): domain Bacteria; kingdom Bacillati; phylum Actinomycetota; class Coriobacteriia; order Eggerthellales; family Eggerthellaceae; genus Adlercreutzia; species Adlercreutzia sp. CNCM I-6216. Next base: position 44,014 of record NZ_CDSBIE010000008.1, on the reverse strand, counting down.
TCGCCTTCGCGTACCTGCGGCGTCACTTCGGCCCCATGGGGCTCGGCGCGGTGATGCGCTCGTTCTTCGTGGCGCTCGCCTTGGGCGGCGCCGGGGCTGTGGTGGGCTACGGGGTGCTCGTGGGGCTCACGCTCGGCTTCGGGCCCATGGACGGCAGCGTTGCCCGCGCCTTCGCCTACGTGGTTGTCGGCGGCCTGGCGGCCCTCGCCGTGACGTTCGGCCCTGCCGTGCGCGGCAACTGGCCCGAGGCGTCGTTTATCTCCGGTGCAGTGCGGAAGGTCGCCCGGAAGCTGAAGCGGTAACAACGAGAAAGCGTGATTCCATGGCAGTGAAGTTGAAGTCTCCGGCTCAGATCGAGGCCATGAAGGAGGCGGGCCGCGTGTCGGCGCTGGCGCTGCGGCGTGTGGGCGAGGCGGTCGAGCCCGGTATCACCACCGCCGAGCTGGACGCCATCGCCGAGAAGGTCATCCGCGCCGAGGGCGGCATTCCCGCCTTCAAGGGCTACGGCGGCTTCCCCGGCTCCATTTGCGCCTCGGTGAACGATGCCGTCGTGCACGGCATTCCCTCGAGGAAGCTCGTCCTGCGCGAGGGGGACATCATCTCCATCGACACCGGCGCCATCGTGGACGGCTGGGTGGGCGACAACGCCTGGACGTACCCGGTGGGGAAGGTGGCGCCCGAGGTGCAGCGCCTGCTCGAGGTGGGGGAGCGCTGCATGTGGGAGGGGCTCGACAACGCACGTCCCACCAAGCGCCTCGGCGACATCGGGCATGCGGTGCAGTCGCTGGCCGAGGCGGCCGGCTACTCGGTGGTGCGCGACTATGTGGGCCACGGCATCGGCCGCGAGATGCACGAGGATCCGAACGTCCCGAACTTCGGGCGTCGTCGCACGGGGTTGAAGCTTCTGCCGGGCATGGTGCTCGCCATCGAGCCCATGGTGAATGCGGGCACTCGCAAGGTGAAGCAATGCTCTGACGGCTGGCTTGTGCGCACTCGCGACGGGAAGCCCTCGGTGCACTTCGAGAAAACCGTCGCCATCACCGAGGACGGCCCGGTCGTCCTCACCGCCGAGGAGGGGCATCCGCGGCCCGTGTAGGCTTATGCCTCTTTGCGCTCGTTGGCGGCCTCCACGAAGGCGCGGAACAGGGGATGGGGGTTAGTGGGGCGGCTCTTGAACTCGGGGTGGGCTTGGCTGGCGACGAAGAAGGGATGGTCGGGCAGCTCGATCATCTCCACCAGGCGCTCGTCGGGGGAGAGGCCCGAAATCACGAGACCCCCTTCCACAAGGGCGTCGCGATAGGCGTTGTTCACCTCGTAGCGGTGGCGGTGGCGCTCGTAGACGATGGGCTCGCCGTAGGCCGCCGCCGCGCGGGTGCCGGGCACCACCTTGCAGGGATAGGCCCCCAGGCGCATGGTGCCGCCCTTGTCTTCCACGTCCTCCTGCTCGGGCATGAGGTCGATGACGAAGGGCGTCCCCTCCGGCGCCGCATCGGCGAACTCGGCGGAGGTGGCGCCTTCCAAACCGCACACGTCGCGGGCGAAGGAGCAGACGGCCGCCTGAAGCCCCAGGCAGATGCCTAGAAACGGCACATTGTTCTCGCGGGCGTAGCGGGCGGCGGCGATCTTGCCCTCGAAGGCGCGGGCGCCGAAGCCGCCCGGCACGAGGATGCCGTCCATGGCGCCGAGCACTTTCTCAGCGTTCTTGTCGGTGAGCTCCTCGCCGTCGATGAGGTGCACGTTCACGTGGCGCCCCGCCGCGATGCCGGCGGCCACGAGCGCCTCGTTGATGGAGAGGTAGGCATCCGGCAGGCTCACGTACTTGCCCACCACGGCGATGTCCAGATCGCCCGAACAGGCGTCCTTCGCCTTCAGGAAGGCGCGCCAGGGAGCGAGCTTTATCTTGCGGGGCGCGAGTCCCATCTTCGCCAGGGCTGAGATGTCGAATCCCTGCTCGTAGAGGCTGATGGGTACTTCGTAGATGGACGGCGCATCGGGGCAGGCCAGCACGTCGTCGGTATCGACGTCGCAGAACAGCGCGATCTTCTCGCGCACGCCGTCGGTGATCTCGTGATCGGACCGGCACACGATGAAGTCGGGCTGCACGCCTAAGGATCGCAGCTCCTTCACGGAGTGCTGGGTGGGCTTGGTCTTCACCTCGTGGGCCGCGGCGATATACGGCACGAGCGTCACGTGGACGAACAGCACGTTGCCCGGGCCAGCCTCCTTCTTGAACTGGCGCGCCGCCTCGATGAAGGGCAGGCCCTCGATGTCGCCGATGGTGCCCCCGATCTCCGAGATGACGATGTCGGCACCGGACTGCTCGGCCGCGCGGCGGATCCGCTCCTTGATGGCCTCGGTCACGTGCGGGATGACCTGCACGGTGCCGCCGAGGAAATCGCCGCGGCGCTCGCGGGCGATGAGCGTCTGGTAGATGGAGCCCTGGGTGAAGTTGCTCTCGCGGGAGAGGTTCTCGTCGATGAACCGCTCGTAGTGGCCGAGATCCAAATCGCCCTCGTGGCCGTCCTCGGTGACGAACACCTCGCCGTGCTGGAAGGGGCTCATGGTGCCCGGGTCCACGTTCAGGTACGGGTCCATCTTCTGCATGGTCACCTTGTAGCCGCGGGCCTTCAGAAGCTGGCCGAGCGAAGCGGCGGTGATGCCCTTGCCCAGCGACGAGACGACGCCTCCGGTAACGAAGATGTGCTTGGCCATACGAGTCTCCTTATCATTGCGAGCGAATCTCTTGCCATGGGGCAGCGCGCCTGTTGCGGGCTCCGGGCATAAAAAATGCGCCCGAAGCCGCGCGCCCGCGCAACTTCCCAACGCTTATCCAGCATAGCCCCGAAATGTTTCCAACAGGAAACGGATTTACAGGGTATTTCTTCTGCCGTGGCTTTCTTATGTTGCTTCAGTCCCACGGCTTCTCGCGTCTTTCCGAATTCCCATGGCTTTCCTCCCGCGTCGCGGGCCTTTCCTGTGTTGGAGAGCGCTTTGTCCTCCATTTTTTTGGATTTCCCGAAGTAGGTGCCAGTTGAGGGTCGAAATGGCAAGGAACAGCTGCCAGTTGGGGACCGAAATGGCAGAAATTGCCAGTTGAGCCCAGAAATGGCCGGACGAACGAGGGGGCTTCGTGCCATTTCGGGGTCGAACTGGCATTTTCTCACGGAAATTCGAAAACGGCTCGGACGAAGGGTGAGCTCCGCTCTCGGGGTTTAGAGCCGCGGGGCATGGAGGGATAGGTGACGCGGCGTTGACTGAATGGGGGAGGGGCGGCAACGGCGAGCCCTCCGCGCGAAAAAGGCGAGCGGGCTTTCTTTACAGTGAGGGAGTCGCTGATACATCAGAGAAAGGACGCACTCATGTCAACTTTGCTTGTTCTGGGGTACCCCACGGAGGATAAGGCCAAGCAGGCCTACCAGGAAGTCTTGAATCTCGACAACGATCTTATCGTGAACCTGCAGTCGGTCGCCGTGGTGGCCAAGCGCGACAACGGCAAGTTCGATGTGGTCACGCCCGGCCAGCCCATTGGCAACTCCACCGTGTGGGGACTGTTCTGGGGCATGCTGTTCGGCCTTATCTTCCTTATTCCCTTCTGGGGCGCGGCCATCGGCGCCGGGCTGGGAGCCATCACCGGGTTCTTCGTGAAGCGCGGCGTGGACGAGGATTTCCAGAACCGCGTGCGCAATCTGCTGACCGAAAAGGACGAGGCCGCCGTGTTCATGGTGGTGAACGAGATGACCGAGGACAAGTTCGTCGACGCCATGCGCCCCTTCGGCGGCGACGTGCTGCAGACTTCTCTTTCCATCAAGGACGAGGAAGAACTCAAGTGCGAGCTGGGCAAGTGCTAACCACTTCCTTCCGCGTGAATCGTTGATTCGATGCGCCGGCCCTGTGCCGGCGCTCTTTGTATGTGCCCGGCCGGGGCCTCTCTGCGGTGTCTGTGCAGAAGCGGCGAACGTGGTGATTTCGCGGCGACGGCGATGGGCCCTGCGCTATACTGAATCGGTTATCGGGGCGCTGCCAGCGAGTGGCGCCGGTGGTGGGATCTCGGTCGTCAAAGGAGTGTCGCCCATGCGCGAAGGTTTCGACAACGACAAGTACATCGAGTTGCAGGCGGAGCGCATCCGCGAGCGCATCAACCAGTTCGGTGGCAAGCTGTACCTGGAATTCGGCGGCAAGCTCTTCGACGACTACCATGCCTCCCGCGTGCTGCCCGGCTTCAAGCCTGACACGAAGATCTCCATGCTGCAGTCGATGAAGGACGAGGTGGAGATCGTCATCGCCATCAACGCCAACGATATCGAGCGCTCGAAGGTGCGCGGGGACTTGGGTATCACCTACGATGAGGACGTGCTGCGCCTCATGGACATCTTCCGCTCCATGGGATTCAAGGTGGGCTCGGTCGTCATCACCCGCTATGCCAACCAGCCCAACGCCGACCTGTTCCGCCGCCGCCTCACGGCCATGGGCATCACGAGCTATCTGCACTATCCCATTCCGGGGTACCCCAACGACATCGATCGCATCGTTTCGGATGAGGGCTTCGGCAAGAACGAGTACATCGAGACCGAACGTCCGCTCGTGGTGGTGACGGCTCCCGGTCCGGGCTCGGGCAAGATGGCCACCTGCCTCTCGCAGCTCTATCACGAGCACAAGCGCGGGGTCACCGCCGGCTATGCGAAGTACGAGACGTTCCCCATTTGGAATTTGCCGCTCACCCATCCGGTGAACATCGCCTATGAGGCGGCCACGGCCGATCTGGACGACGACAACATCATCGATCCCTTCCATCTGGAGGCCTATGGCGAGACCACGGTGAACTACAACCGCGACGTGGAGATCTTCCCGGTGCTGCGCGCCACGATGGAGCGCATCTCCGGCGCATGTCCGTACCAGTCGCCCACGGATATGGGCGTGAACATGGCGGGGCTTGCTATCTCCGACGACGCCGTGTGCCGCGAGGCGGGCAACAACGAGATCGTGCGCCGCTATTTCCAAACGGCCGAGGAGATCAAACGCACGGGCGTGGGCGAGGCGGCCCTGAAGAAGATCGAGCTTTTGATGAACCAGGCGGGCATCAACCAGAACCTCTCGCCGGCCCGCTCCGCGGCGCTGCTGAAGGAGGAGACCACCGGAGGCCCCGCCGGCGCCATGGTGCTGCCCGACGGGCGCGTGGTCACGGGCAAGACGGGCAATTTGCTCGGCGCGGCGTCGGCTCTGCTCATGAATGCGCTCAAGGGTGTCTCGGGGGTCGACGACGAGCTGTACGTCATCTCCGACGACGTGCTGGAGCCCATCTGCCACTTGAAGACCGCCCATCTGCGCAGCCACAATCCGCGCCTGCACTCCGACGAGACGCTGCTGGCGCTGTCCATCTCCTCGGTGCACAACCCGCTGGCGGAGAGGCTCATCGACAACGTGGACAAGCTGCGCGGCTGCGACGCCTACTTCTCGGTCATCATTTCGGCGGCCGACGAGAAGCTCTACCGCACGCTCGGCATCAACGTGTGCTGCGAGCCGAAGTACGAGCAGCATCGCTACTACCACAAGTAAGCCATGGAGCAGCTCTTCGCCGGGGGAGGCGCCCTGCAGGTGCCCTTCGGGGCCGACTTCTTCAGCGTCGCCGTGGGCGTTCTCACCGGGGCCATCTTCGCCTGCGATCGCAAGCTGGACATCGTGGGCACCATTGTGCTGGGGCTCGTGACGGCCTACGGCGGCGGCATCATCCGCGATCTGCTGCTGCAGGATCACGGGGTCTACTTCATGGAATATCCCGAGGTCATCCTCATATGCATCTGCCTGGCGGTGTTCGTGTTCTACTTCCGGGGGCTGTTTCGCCACACGGGCCAGGTGCTGTTCTTCGCCGACGCGCTCTCGGTGGCCCTGTTCGCCCTGGCCGGGGCCAACAAGGCCTTCGCTTGCGGGGAGGGCTTCGTGATGGTGGTCATTTTGGGCGCGCTTACCAGCGTGGGCGGCGGCGCTCTGCGCGATATCTCGGTGGGGGAGACGCCGGGCGTGTTCCAGCGCTCGAACTTCTACGCGGTGGCCGGATTCGGCGGCGCGTTCGTGTTCGCGGCCATGGCTTTCGCGAAGGCACCGCTTGTGCTGGCGGCGACAGCCTGCGTGTTCACCGTGGTGTTTCTGCGCTACCTGTCGGTGTACTACGATTGGAAGACCTCCGACGAGGCCGACCTCACGCCGAAGGTGGCCCGTGGCGCGCGAACGGCCAAGCACTTCTGCGCCGAGCTGTTTCGCCGCGCCACCCTGCATCGCAAGAAGGAGCCCGCTACCCGCGCCTCGTGGTTTCGCCATCGAAAGGATTAGCTTATGCAACCGCGCATTCTCATCGTGTACACCGGGGGCACCATCGGCATGACCGAGGATCTCTCCACCGGTGCGCTCGTGCCCTTCAGCTTCGATCATCTGATGAAGAACGTACCGAAGATCGGGCGTCTCGGCTTTAACCTCGATCACGTGGAGATGAACCCGCCTATCGATTCCTCGAACATGAACCCGGCCTGCTGGGCCCGAATAGCGCGTGCGATCGCCGACCGTTACGAGGACTTCGACGGCTTCGTCGTGCTGCACGGCACCGACACCATGGCCTACACCGCCTCGGCGCTCTCGTTCATGCTGCCCGGTCTGGCCAAACCGGTGGTGCTCACGGGAAGCCAGCTGCCCATCGGCGAGATCCGCGAGGACGGCACCGAGAACCTCATCACGGCGCTGCAGATCGCCGCGGCCCGCACCGAGGCCGGCGCACCCATGGTGCAGGAGGTGACCATCTCCTTCGGGCGCCATCTGTGGCGCGGCAACCGCGCGACGAAGGTCAGCTCCACGAACTTCGGCGCCTTCCAATCGTTCAATTATCCGCCCTTGGCCGACATGGACCTGCACATTGTGTTCCGCGAGCGCCTGCTCGCCCGGCCCGCTGCGGGAGGGTCGCTGGCGCCGGCGCTTTCCATGGACGATGCGGTGTCGGTGGTGTTTCTGTATCCCGGCATCACCGAGGCGGTGCTGCGGCCCCAGCTGGAATCGAAGGCCGTGAAGGCCGTCGTGCTGCGCACGTTCGGCGCCGGCAACGCGCCCACCGAGTCGTGGTTCACCGAGCTTATCACCGATACGGTGCGCGCGGGAAAGGTGGTCGTGAACGTGACCCAGTGCCCTGCGGGCGGTGTGGAGGAGAAACGCTACGCCACCGGCGACGCTCTGGCGCGCTCCGGCGTCGTGTCCGGTTACGACATGACCTGCGAGGCGGCCCTCACCAAGCTCATGCATTTGTTCGGCCAGGGCCTCACGGCGGCCGAGGTGGCCGCCGCCGTGGCGCGCCCCCTCGCCGGGGAGATGACGGTCTAGATATTCATTTTGTCGCGGGGATGGGCGTGGGCGTATTCCTCGTGGAGGTGGGTGCGGTCGAGGTGCGTGTACACCTGCAGCGTGGACATGTCGGCGTGGCCCAGAATTTCCTGCAGTACGCGCAGATCGGCGCCGCCCTTCAGCATGTGGGTGGCAAACGAGTGGCGCAGGGTGTGGGGGTGCAGATCGTAGCGGCCGATGACGCGGCCGGCCTTGCGCGCCAGGTTGAAGACGCTCTGGCGCCCGAGGCGGCCGCCCCGCTGGTTCAGGAACACCGCAGCCGTGGCATCGGCGGTCGGGTTGGCGGCCGCGCGCGCGAGGGCCGGGCGCCCTTCGGCCAAATACCGGCGCAGCGCGCGCTCGGCCGCGCCGGCAATGGGCACGATGCGCTCCTTGGACCCCTTGCCGAACACGCGCAGGAAGCCGTCGTCGAAGTTGACGGCCTCCATGTCGAGCCCCACGGCCTCGCTGGCGCGCAGCCCGCAGCCGTAGAGCACTTCCAGAAGCGCCCGGTCGCGCAAGTCGCTCGGCCGGGTGCCCACGAAGGCGTCCAGCATCTCGCCCACTTTCTCGATGGAAAGCACGTCCGGCAGCCGGTCGGCGGCCTTGGGAATGTCCACGGCGTCGGCCGGGTTCGCATCGGTGAGCCCCTCGCGCACGAGGAACCGGTGGTAGCCGCGCACGGCGGAGATGCGCCGGCGCACGGTGGTGACGGCGAGGTTCTGCTCCATGAGGCTGCGCTCGAAGGCGGCCACCTTCTCGCGGTCGATGTCGCCGAAGCCCTCCACGCCCTCGCCGTCGAGGAAGGCGAGGTAGTCCTCCAGATCGCGTCGGTAGGCCTCGGCCGTGCGCGGCGATGCCCCGCGCTCGATGCGCAGATGGGACAAGTACTCGTCCAGGGCGTTCTCTAATTCGAACACGGGGCTCCTTCTCTCGGGAGATCTTCCGACTTCTCGCTGCGCCTCCGGTCGGGGCGGCGCAGGACTCGGCGCAGGGTGCGCGAGCCTCATTGTAGCCGCTCAGCGCCCGTCTTGGCGCGCCTCTTCAAATCTCGTTCACAGGTGGCGCGTGCGCGGGTACATGCCCCACCGCGCCCCACCATCCCCATGGGTCGGGCATATCTAGTGGCCATTGTGCGCAATACCTCAATACGAATACAAGATATGGGAAATACTCTCATTTTCCTTTGGTTACCCTTCCATATCTTGAGGATGACAAGTGGGGCGAAAATAGGGCAAAAGTGGGAGAAAATGTTGCGAAGTGGGGCATTATGGGGTAATATGCGTGCTGTGGAAAACGACCGAGCGGGATTTCGAAACGCACTCCAAACGAAATCAAATCCCCCTCAAAACGCAGCACGGAAAGGAACACGTGGCCGCCACTGCCGACACCGAAGGGACAAGCGAGCTGCCCCAACATGGGGTAGATCTCAACGGCGAGTTCCATTTCAAGGTCGACGGCAAAGGTCGCATGGCCCTTCCCGCGAAGTTCCGCAAGGTTCTTTCCAAAGATCTCGTGGTGACGCCGGAGCTGACCAACGAGTGCGTGTACGTGTTCGAGACGCCCGATTTCAACGAATGGGTCGAGAAGCTGTTCATCGACCGGTTCGGCGAGTACAAGGAGTCCGACCGCGAGCACGTCAAGCTTCGCCGCGTGCTGAAGAGCCGCGCCCGCGATGTCGAGGTGGACGCCTCGGGGCGCATCATGCTGTCCCCGGAAGTGCGCGCCGCCGTCGGCATCGACAAGGAAGTCGTGGTCGTGGGCAACACGGGCCGCTTCGAGATCTGGGACGCTGACCGCTTCAAGGCCATGAGCGACGAAGTCGATCTGGGGCTGTTCTACAGCTAGGCGGAAAGCGAGCGAACCGTGACAAGCGAATACCGGCACATACCCGTTCTTCTCACCGAATGCATCGACGCCCTCGACCTTCCGGACCATCCGGTGTTCGTGGACGCCACGCTCGGCTTCGCGGGGCACTCCTTCGAGGCGGCCAAGCAATTGGGCCCAGGCGGCCTGCTCATCGGCATCGACCAGGACGAGGTGGCGCTCACCGAGGCCGCCGCGAAGCTGGAAACGATACCTGCGGGCGATCGTCCCGAACTCGCGCTTCTGCGCGGCAACTTCGGCGACCTCGATGAACTGCTCGCGAGTTGCGAGATCCCCGGCATCGACGCGATACTGTTCGATCTGGGCGTCTCGTCGGTGCAGATAGACACGCAATCACGTGGCTTCTCCTTCAAGGAGAACGGCCCCCTCGACATGCGGATGGATCCGGGGAAACAAACCCTAACCGCAGAAGAGATCGTCAACACCTACAACGCAGCAGATCTCACTCGGATCATTCGCAGTTACTCGGACGAGAAGTGGGCGAGCCGCATCGCGGACTTCATCGTGAAGGCGCGGGCGGACGCTCCGATAACCGAGAGTGGTCAGCTGGTCGATGTGATCAAGGCGGCCATACCCGCCTCGGCGAGGCGCGCGGGGGGACATCCCGCCAAGCGCACCTTCCAAGCCCTTCGGATTGAAGTCAACTCGGAGCTGACCGTTCTGCGTCGCGGCCTTGATGCGGCGGTCCGCTGGCTCAATCCGGGCGGCATCATCGCGGTGATCAGCTACCACTCTTTGGAAGACCGCATCGTGAAGGACACCTTCGCGGCATTCGCGAACCGATGCACCTGCCCGCCGGACATTCCGGTGTGCGTGTGCGGAAAGCAGCCGGTACTCGATCTTATCACCCGCAAGCCTCTGCTGCCGACGGCGGAGGAAATCGAGCGGAACCCCCGCTCGCGCAGTGCCAAGCTGCGCGTGGCGCACAAGCGCTAGGGGAGTCGCCCGACAAGAGAACAAAAGCAAGCCCGAGGACGCTGTCATCGGGCTTGTTAAGCCTTAATGGACGCTTGAGCCGCAGAATGAGTGAGGAGGGCCAAGATGAGCGCCGCATCATATTCGCGCACGTCGCGCCCCCGCACCGACCGCGTCTCTTACGGTCGCTCCTCCGCCGGACGCGCCGGCGCTGCCTCCGGCTACCGCGGCGCCCGCTACGTCTCCTCGTCTCTGGCCGAGGAACTCTCCTTCGAAGAGGCGCCCTCCATCTCGGTGGTGCCCGGTGCCGGTCGCCGCGCCCGGAGCGAGGGCATCTCGACGGCCGCGCTTTCCCTGGCGAAGGCCTGCGCCGTCATCTGCATCGTCATAGCGCTCATCGCCATGGCCCGCGTGGCCATCACCTCGGCTGCCGCTTCCTGCGCGCTTGAGACGCGCTCGCTGCAGACGAGCATCGAGACCGCCCGGGCCGAGGGCAACGAGCTTGAGGTGTCCCAGAGCGTGCTGGCGAACCCCTCGCGCATCAAGGCCCAGGCCACGGCCCTCGGCATGGCGGCCCCGGCCCCCGAATACAGCGAGCAGATCACGCTGTCTCCCGATATCGTCGCCACCGATGGCGCCGGCAGCCTGTCGCTGTCGGAGTCGGTGGCGCGCATGAAGGGGCTCTAATCCCATGGAACGCTACCGCTACCCCGACAAAAGCGGCCGCGGCGGCCGCGCCGATGCCTCGCGCACCGGGCGCGTCCGCGGACGCGCCTTCGACGAGCCCCGGCGCGCCTCCTCGCGCACGGGTCGGGCCTCGGCCTCCTCGCAGGGTCGTGGCTTTGCAGGCGGCAACCGGTCCGGCCGCCCCTCGGGGCGCGCGGGCGCCGCTCGTCCGGGCCGCCCAGGCGTGGGCGCCGCCATCGACGCGGCCATGCCGACGGTCTCCGGGCGCGCCAAGGTGCTGCTGCTGGCTTTCGCCGCCATAGCGGCCGTGTTCTTCCTGCGCTTGGTGTTTCTGCAGGTCATCGTATCGGATCAGTACTCGGCCATGGCCGAGGAGTCCCGCACGGTCAGCTTCGAGACGACGCCGCGCCGCGGCACCATCTACGACCGCAACGGCATCGTGCTGGCTACCTCGGTGGAGGCCACCACCATCTACGCGAACCCCGTGGAGGTGACCGATGCAGCGGCCGAGGCGGCGTCTCTGGCCTCGGTGCTCGGGGGAGATGCGGCCGACTACCGCGAGCTTCTGTCCACTCCTTCCACCACCTTCGTCTACATCAAGCGCCAGGCCGACGTGGAAGTGGCCGATAAGGTCAAAGAACTCAAGCTGGACGGCGTCTACTTCATCGCCGACACCCGCCGCGAGTACCCCAACGGCTCCATCGGCGGCCAGGTCATCGGCTACTGCAACGTCGACGGCGAGGGCATCACCGGCCTCGAGCTGCAGTACAACGACATCCTTTCCGGCACGCCGGGCACCTACACCGCCGAGCGCGGCGAGCAGGGATTCCCCATTCCCGGCGGCGTGAAGGAGGAGACGCCGGCCGTCAACGGCCAGGACATCATGGTCTCCCTCGACATCAAGCTGCAGGACACCGTGGAACAGGCGCTCGCCGAGGGCGTGAAGGACCTGGAGACCGAGGAGGGCTCGTCCATCGTCATGGACGCCGCCACCGGCGAGATTTACGCCGCATGCTCGTTGCCCTACATGAACCCGGCCGACATGTCCTCGTCGCAGGTGGGCAGCGAATCGGTGAAGGCCATCACCCAGGCCTACGAGCCCGGGTCCACCTTCAAGTCCGTCTCGGCGCTCACCATCCTGGAGCAAGGCACCATGGGCCCCGAGGACACCATGTTCTGCCCGAGCTCCATCTCCGCCGACGACTACGACGTCTCCGACTCCCACGAGCGCGACGGCGAGACCTACTCGCTGCGCGAGATCCTGAACCACTCGTCGAACGTGGGCATCTCGCTGGCCACGGAACAGGCGGGCTTCGACAAGCTTTACGACAACATCAAGCGCTTCCACTTCACCGAGCCCACCGGCGTGGACTATCCCGGCGAGGCGGGCGGCAACGTGCTCGACTTCGACAACTGGGCCAAGATAACCGGCTACAACGTGAGCTTCGGCCAGGGCATCGCGGTGACGCCGCTGCAGATGGTGCGCTTCTACAGCGCCATCGCCAACGACGGGACGCTCGTGACCCCGCACTTCCTCATCTCGAAGCCCCAGAGCGGGGAGGTGGCCGAATGGGAAAGCGAGGAGACGGGCGTCGATGAAGCGGTGCTCGCCGATATGCGCTCGATGCTGCGCTCGGTGGTCACCGACGGCACGGGAGCCGCCGCCGACATCGAGGGCTACGAGGTCTGCGGCAAGACGTCCACGGCGGAAATCGCCTCGGAAGAGGGCGGCTACAAGAAGGAAGTCTACAATATCGGCTTCTGCGGCTTCATTGACAACTCGTCAAGCAATTTAGTTTGTTTTGTAGGAGCCAACGAGGTTTACGCCATGCGCCAGACCACGCAGATCTTCAACGATATAATGGAGAATGCTGTCAAGCAGTACAACATTACTTCGATGCCGTCGAATTAGAGGAACGATACCGTTATGACCAAGACCTGCTCAGAGCTCTTCCAAGGGATGGATTGCACTATCATCGGCAACGGGAACGAGGAGGTGGCAGGGCTGGCGTTCCGCAGCGACGAGGTTCGCCCGAACGATATGTTCTTCTGCATCGTCGGCACCGTCGTCGACGGCCACTCCTTCGCCCAGGACGCCATCGACCGCGGGGCCACCTCGCTGGTGGCCGAGCGCAAGGTGTACCTGGCCGACGCCACCGATGTCACCGAGGTCGTCGTCTCCGACTCGCGCAAGGCCATGGCCTACGCCTCGGCGAACTACTACGACAACCCCTCCCGGGCCTTCTCGCTCGTGGGCATCACGGGCACCAACGGCAAGACCACCACGACCTATCTGGTGGAGCACATCGCGAGCGTGGCCGGCAACCGCTGCGGCGTCATCGGCACCGTGGGCAACAAGATCGCCGGCGTCATGGAACACGCCGAGCGCACCACGCCGGAGTCGCCCGACCTGCAGAAGCTGTTCGCACGGATGCGCGACGCGGGCTGCACCGTGGTGGCCATGGAGGTGAGTTCGCACGCGCTCGATCTGCGCCGCACCTGGGACACCGACTTCGCCGTGACGGCGTTCACGAACCTCACCCAGGACCACCTGGACTACCACCACACCTTCGACGACTACTTCGAGGCCAAGGCGCTTCTGTTCTCGAAGGACTACCCGGCTCGCCGCGTCATCTCCATCGACGGCTCCTGGGGGCGCGAGCTTTTGCGCCGCTGCACCGCGGCCGGCGACGAGGTCATCACCACGGGATTCGACGTCTCCGCCCAGATCCATCCGGTGGAGGTCACCTACGAGGCCGCCCGCACCAAGGCGGTGCTCGAGGTGCGCGGGACGCGCATCGCGGTGGAGTACCCGCTCGTGGGGCGCTTCAACGTGGAGAACGTCATGACGGCCTTCGGCTGCGCGTTGGCCTTAGGGATTCCGACCCAGATCATCGCCGAGGCCCTGGCCACCATGCCGGCGGTTCCCGGCCGCCTGGAGCGCGTGCGCCCTGCGGTGGACGCACCGGTCTCCGTCTACGTGGACTACGCCCACACCCCCGACGCGCTCACCAAGGCCATCGCCTCCATCAAGGAGCTCTCGGGCGGACGCACCATCGTCGTCTTCGGCTGCGGCGGCAACCGCGACGCCACCAAGCGCCCCATCATGGGAGCTGCGGCGCTGGCCGCCGACTACGCCGTGGTGACGAGCGACAACCCGCGCCACGAGGAGCCCGATGCCATCATCGCCGATATCGTGGCGGGTATGGAAGACGCCGAGCGCTTCACCGTGGAGCCCGATCGCCGTAGTGCCATCGCGGCCGCCATCGCGCTCGCACGCCCGGGCGATGCCATTCTCGTGGCCGGCAAGGGCCATGAGGACTACCAGCTCGTGGGCGATGAAGTGCTCTCCTTCGACGACCGCGTTGTGGCGGCCGAGGAGTTGGAGCGCGCCTTCGGCGGTGCGTGTTCGGACTAGGCGAAAGGACTCGGCGTGCGCCTCAACGCAAAACAAATCGCAGCATACACCGGCGGCCAGTTCCTTGTAGACCCCATCGACGCCAGCGCCCTCATGACGGGCATCACCTGGGATTCGCGGGAAGTGCGCCCGGGCTGGCTCTACGTGGCCCTGCCCGGCGAGCGCGTCGACGGGCATCAGTTCGTGGAGGCCGCCCTACGCGCCGGCGCCGCGGGCGCGCTGGTCACCGATGGCCCCTCGCAATCCTGCGCCCTTTTGGCCCGGGAGCTGGGGGCCGCCATCATCGAGGTGCCCAACACCGCCTCGGCCATCACCGACCTGGCCCGGGCCTGGCGCTCCCATTTGCGGGGCCGCGTCATCGGGCTGACCGGCTCGGTGGGCAAAACCACCACCAAGAACCTCACCCGGGACGTGTGCGCCGCCTACGGCAGCGTGGTGGCCACCAAGGCCAATCAGAACAACGAGCTGGGCGTTCCCCGCACATTGCTCAACGCCGATCCGGAGACGGCCGTGGTCGTCGTTGAGATGGGCATGCGCGGCCGCGGGCAAATTGCCGAGCTGTGCGATTTCGTGCGGCCGGTGTGGGGCCTTATCACCAACGTGGGCGAGAGCCACATCGAGCTTCTGGGCAGTCGGGAGAACATCGCCCGGGCCAAGTCCGAGCTCTTCGAGGCCCTGCCCGCCGGTGTGGGCCGCGCCTTCGCCAACCTGGACGACGACTTCGCCGCCTTTATGGCCGAGCGCGGACGCCTGTCCGAGCGCTCTGTGGCCCTCTCAGGCTTCGCCGGGCATCCCGATGCGGCCCTCCGCGGGGCGCTCGAGCGCGAGAGCGCCGCTTGCGATCAGGCGGTCTGGGCCGAGGACGTGTCGCTGGACGCCGAGGGCCGCCCCCGCTTCACCCTGTGCGCCCGCGATGCCGCCGACCACGACGACGGCGCCCTATTCGCCACCGTGGAACGCGTGCCCTGCGCGCTCTCCCTCACCGGCGCCCACAACGTGGACAACGCCTGCGCCGCCGCCTCGGTGGGCTTCGCCTTGGGGCTCGATTTGGCCACCATCGCCGCCGCGCTGGGAGCGTCGGTGCCCGAGCCGGGGCGCCAGGAAATCATCGCCGCCCGCGGCGGCTTCACGGTCATCAACGACGCCTACAACGCGAGCCCCGATTCCATGCGCGCCTCGCTCGCGACCTTCGCCGCCACGGACGTGGCCGGCCGGCGCATCGCCGTGCTCGGCGACATGGGCGAGCTCGGCAGCTTCGCCCCCGCCTGCCACGAGGGCGTCGGCGCCGCCGCTGCCTCGCACCATCTCGATAAGCTCATCTGCATCGGCGAGCTGGCGCGGCATATCGCCGCAGGCGCCGAGGCCGCCGGCATGGACGCGGCGCGCATCAGCCGCGCCGACACCGTCGCCGACGTGCTGGAGGAGCTGGACGCGCTGCTCGAGCCGGGCGACGCCGTGCTCGTGAAGGCCTCGCACTTCATGGGCCTTACCCGTATCGTCGAAGGATTGGTCAACTAATGTTCTCTCTGTTCTCCGCCTACCCCACGTTCATGATCTTCCTCGGCGTGGCCATCGCCATGGTGATCACCATGGTGCTCATGCCCGCCTGGATCCGCTTTCTGAAGACGAGCCACATCGGCCAGCAGGTGCGCGCCGACGGCCCCCAGAGCCATCTGGTGAAGCAGGGAACCCCCACTATGGGCGGCGTCATCATGCTCATCGCCGTCATCGTCTTCACCTTGCTCGCCTCGGTGGGCGCCCCTACCGCGGAGCTGTGGCTTCTGCTCGGCGCCACGGTGGCCACCGGTATCCTCGGGCTCATCGATGATGCCTCGAAGGTGGCCCACGAGCGATCGCTCGGGCTCACGCCCAAGGCGAAGCTGATCGGCCAGTTTCTCATCGCTGCCGTTTTCGTGCTGGTGGCGGTGAACCTGCTCGGCATCAAGCCCACCGTGGAGATCCCGTTTGTGGCCACCCTCGATTTGGGCGTGCTCACCACGGTGGTGCCCGTGGGCGACGGCATCGCCATTCCCTGGCTCTACCTTATCTACTGCCTTATCCTGCTCGTGGGGCTCTGCAACGCCGTGAACCTCACCGACGGGCTTGACGGTTTGGCCGCGGGCACGGTCATGGTGGTCATGCTCGTCATGGCCGCCATCGCCTTCCGCGCGGGCGTGCTTGAGCCGGCCCTGTTCGCCGGGGCGCTCGCCGGCGCCTGCATCGGCTTCCTTTGGTTCAACTCGCATCCCGCCGACATCTTCATGGGCGACACCGGCTCGCTCGCCCTCGGCATGGCGCTCGGGTGCCTCGCCGTGGTGACCAAGACGGAGTTCGTCGTCATCATCATCGGCGGCCTGTTCGTGGCCGAGGCGCTCTCGGTCATGATCCAGGTGTTCTACTACAAAAAGACCAAAAAGCGCATCTTCCTCATGGCGCCTCTGCACCATCATTTCGAGAAGAAGGGCTGGTCGGAGACGAAGGTGGTCGTGCGCTTCTGGATCGTTTCGGGCATGCTGGCCGCCTGCGGCTTTGTGCTGTACTTCGCGACGACGCTGGGGGCGTAGAGGCAATGGCTAGGGAAGGCATGGAAAACGTGGAGATGATCGCCGGCAAGAAACACGCCCCGAAGAACCTCGGGCGCGTGCTTATCTTAGGGCTGGGAAAGTCGGGCACAGCGGCGGCGGAGTACTGCTTGGATGCGCTGGGCAGCCGCGTGGAGACGCTGGCCGTGGCCGCCGGCGCGCCGGGCGAGGCGGCGCTGGCCTGGGCCGAGGGCGCCCGCGAGCGCGGGGCCGTGGTGCTCTTCGACCACGAGACCATCGAAGGCGCCTACGATTTGTGCATCGCGAGCCCCGGCATTTCCGAGAACTCCCCGTTCTATCGGAGCGCCGCTGCGGCCTCCGCCGAGGTGATCAGCGAGGTGGAATTCGCCTGGCGCGAGAGCGACGCTTCCTCGAAGTGGGTCGCCATCACTGGCACCAACGGCAAGACCACTACGACCGCGCTCACCTGCCATTTGCTGCGGGAGGCGGGCATGAACGCGGCCGCCGTGGGCAACATCGGCGAGACTTGCATCGATGCGGTGGCCGCCGGGAACACCGACGTGTACGTGGCGGAGACCTCCAGCTACCAGCTGGCCTCGACGCGCCTGTTCGCGCCGGATGTGGCCGTGGTGCTCAACATCACGCCGGATCATCTTTCCTGGCATGGCAGCCTTGAGGCCTACGCCGCGGCCAAGTGGAAGGTGCTCGCCAATCTGGGCGTCAGCGGCGGTGTGGCCGTGCTCGATGCCTGCGACGACGCCGTGCGCGCGAAGATCCGCGAGCTGCGGGCCCGAGGCGGCGTTCCCTTCCGTTACATCCCTATCGGGGGCGCCTCCGGTCTCGGCGCCGACATGCGCGCCACCTGCGGCACTGGCGCCGCCGCCTTCCGCGGCGACGGCGGTCAGCTCGTCGTGGCGTGGGACGGCCGCGTCTCCGACCTCGTTTTCGTGGACGATCTCCAGATCAAGGGCGGCCACAACCAACAGAACGCCCTGGCCGCCGCCGCATGCGCGCTCGTACTGGGCGCCACGGACACGGCGGTGGGCGAGGGTCTGCTCACCTTCCGCCCCCTGGAGCATCGCATCGAGCCGGCAGGGCTCGTGGACGGCGTGGCCTGCTACAACGATTCGAAGGCCACCAACGTGGACGCCACGCTGGTGGCGCTCACCGCCTTTCTGCCGACGCGCCCCATCGTGCTGCTCGGCGGCCGCGACAAGGGCACCGATTTGGCCCCGCTCGTGGCGGCCTGCGAAGAGAACGCCCGGGCCGTGGTCTGCTTCGGCGAGGCGCGCGAGCGGTTCCTGGCGGCTTTCGCGGGCTCGGCGGTCTCCCCGGTGCTCTCTGCCGGCACGATGGAGGAGGCGCTCGATGCGGCTCTTTCCATCGCCGAGGACGGGGACGTGGTCGTGCTCTCGCCGGCCTGCGCCTCCTTCGACGAGTTTAGCTGCTTCGAGGAGCGGGGCGACGTGTTCAAGCGCCTCGTGGCCGACCGGGCCGGGAAGGCCTAGGCCTTTGAGCCGCTCCTCCCGACATAGCGAGACGTCCGCGGGCCCCTCCAGTCAGGGGCCTCGCGTTCTGCTGCTTCTGTGTGTGCTGGCGCTTGTGCTGGTGGGGCTCGTCATGGTGTATTCCGCCTCCATGGTAAAGGCGCTGGATGCCGGCAAGCCGGCGACGGACTTCTTCACCGACCAGCTCCTATATGTGGTTTTTGGCGCGGCCTGCGCCCTCTTCTTGTGGAAAGTCGTGCCCTACCGCTTCTGGGTGGGGCCGATTGTATGGGCCGTGTGGGCCGTGGCCGTGGCGCTCATCTTCGCCGTGTGGCTCGCTGGCACCGACCATTACGGCGCCCAGCGCTGGCTCTATATCGGGCCTGTCGGGCTGCAGCCCTCGGAGTTCTGCAAGATCGCCTTCATCCTGGTGGCCGTGCGCCTCGTCGTCGATTGGCGGGCGGGGCTCGTGGAGAGCCGGGCCACCATGGTGCGCGCTCTCATCTTCATCATCGCCCCCATCGCGCTCATGTACCGCACCCAGTCCGATTTGGGTACTACGGCCATCTGCTTCGTGGGCATTCTCGCCGTCATGTGGATGGGCGGGGTATCGCGCCGGGTCATCTTCGCCTGTCTGGGCGTGGCCGTGCTCGGCGGTCTCGTGGCCATCTTCGGCACCGGCTACCGTTCCGACCGCCTCGTGTTCATGGATCCGTGGAACGACGGGGAGGGCGGCTACGGCACCGGCTACAACATCATCCGCTCCTACTACGCGCTGGCCGAGGGCGGTATCTTCGGCGTGGGGCTCGGCAATTCCCATGAGAAGTTCCAGTACCTGTTCGCCTCGGAGAGCGACTTCATCTTCGCCGTCATCGGCGAGGAGCTGGGGCTTGTGGGGGCGCTCTTCGTCATCGGGCTGTTCTTCTGCGTGCTGTATGCGGGGCTCGCCATCGCCGAGCGGGCGGCCGACGACATCGGTGCCATGATCGCCGGCGGTGCCACGGTGATGCTCGTGTTCCAGGCGTTCCTGAACATCGCCTGCGTCATCGGCGTGTTTCCCACGACGGGAAAGCCGCTGCCCTTCATCTCCTCGGGCGGCACGTCTATGATCGCCTCGTTCATCTTGGTGGGGCTCGTGCTCTCCGTGTCCGCGGCGCCGGCCGCCCCGTCCGTCTACGAGCAGCGCCGGGCCGATCTGCGCCTCGTGCGCCGGGAGCCGGCGCCCCCTGCGCCGTCGGGCCGAACGCGGTCGGGGGAGTCTTTGCGCTCGCGTTCCGCGGGCGCCTCGAGTCGTAGCGGATCCGGTCGCATCGATGCTTCGGCCCGATCCCGCTCCGCGCGCCCATCTAACCGTTCCAATTACAGGAGGTAAGCTCATGCTGGCCGTTCTTTCCGGCGGAGGCACCGCCGGGCATATCAACCCCGCCCTCGCTCTGGCCGACGAGCTGGTAAGCCGCGGCTGGGACGTGCGCTTCGCCGGCACCCCCGGCGGGGTGGAGTCGCGCCTCGTGCCCGCCGCCGGCATCCCGTTCACGGCCTTCGAGGCCTCAGGGTTCGACCGATCGCATCCGGCCTCCCTCGCGAAGGGCGTGGCGAAGATCGCCGCCTCCACGGGCAAGGCGAAAAAGTGGTTTGCCGACATCAAGCCCGACGTCGTCGTGGGTTTTGGCGGGTACGTGTGCATTCCCGTGGCCCGGGCGGCCGAGAAGACCGGCGTGCCCGTGGTGCTGCACGAGCAGAATTCCGTGGCGGGTATGGCAAACAAGTATCTGGCCCGGCGGGCTGACGCCGTCTGCGTGACCTACGAGTGCTCGGCGGAGAGCCTGGGCGCGGCCGCGCCGGTCACCGTGACGGGCAATCCCGTGCGCCGTTCGGTCATCGAGGCCGATCGCGCCGCGGGCCGGGCGCTGTTCGACCTTGCCGAGGATGATTTCATGCTGCTCGTCTTCGGTGGGTCTTTGGGCGCGCGCCACATCAACGAGGCCGTCGTCGCCCTGAAAGACGAGCTGCTCGCGCGCCCGAACCTGCACATCGTGCACATCACGGGCCCCAAGGAGCTGGATGCGGTGACCGAGGCGCTGGCGCTCACGGATGACGAGGCGCGCCGCTGGCACCTTCTGGGCTACCAGGATCGCATGGGGGAGACTTTGGCCGCGGCCGACGCCATCGTGTCGCGCGCCGGGGCCACCTCGCTTGCGGAGATTTCCGCGCTGGCCATTCCGGCCCTGCTCGTGCCCTATCCCTTCGCCACGGCGGACCATCAGACCACCAACGCCCGCGCGTGGGTGGAATCGGGCGCCGCGTTCATGATGCCCGACGACGAGCTGGGAAGCGACGAGTTCAAAGCCAAGCTCTTCGCGCTCATCGACGACGCGTCGGTGCGCGAGGGCATGGTCGCGGCGGCCCGGGCCCAGAAGACCGGCGAGGCGGCGGCCGCCTTGGCAGATGTTGTGGTCGGCGTCGCCACGGCGCGCTGATGCTTTACAATAGCGGGATTGCAACGAGGACGAAAGGCGAGGCGACGTGAATAGCGAACAAGAGCAGCTTCACTTTATCGGGGTCGGCGGCGTCGGCATGAGCGGCATCGCCCGGGTCGCCCACGACCAGGGCATGGCCGTGTCGGGCTCGGACATCAAGGAGAGCCGCTACACCAAGCAGCTGCGCGATGCGGGGGTCACCGTGTTCATCGGCCAGGACGGCGCGAACATCCCCGACGGCGACGTGACGGTGGTCGTCTCCACGGCCATCCTGGAGAACAACCCCGAGCTCATCGAGGCGCGCCGGCGCAACCTTCCCATCGTGCACCGCGCCCAGATGCTCGCTCGCCTCGGGCGCGATCTGGACACGCTGGCCGTGGCGGGCACCCATGGGAAGACGACGACCTCTTCCATGCTCGCCAGCACGCTGGACGCCATGGGCTACGATCCCACCTTCCTCATCGGCGGCATCGTGCGGGCCTACGGCACCAACGCCCATTCCGGGCGCGGCCGCTCCTACGTGGTGGAGGCCGACGAGTCCGACAAGTCCTTCACCTACCTCTCCCCGGCGGCGGCCATCGTCACGAACATCGAGGCGGATCACCTGGACCACTACGAGGGACTCGAGGAGATTTACGCCCAGTTCGCCGCGTTCCTTTCCGGGGTGCGAGAGGGCGGTCCCATCGTCGTGTGCGGCGATGACCCGAAATTGGTGGAAGTGGCCCGCGGCATCGGGCGCACCGTGACCACCTACGGCTTTTCCGAGGACTGCGACGCCCGCATCCTGGCCACGGAGGCCCAGGGCGTGGGCACCCGCTTCACCCTGCGGCTGCCCGACGGGCGCGTGGTGGCCAGCCGCATCAAGCAGAACCCGGGCCTGCACAACGTCTCCAATGGTGCCGCGGTGCTGACGCTCATCTCGCTTCTGGGCCTCGATGTCGATCTGGCGGCCGAGAAGCTGCAGGAGTTCGCCGGCGTTCGTCGCCGCTTCGACCTTATCGGCGAGGCCGGCGGGGTCACGGTGGTGGACGACTACGCCCATCACCCCACGGAGATCGCCGCCACCATCAAGGCGGCCAAGGCCCTGGATTTCAACCGTGTGCACGTGCTGTTCCAGCCGCACCGCTATTCCCGCGTCGCCCTGTTCACCGATATCATGCGCGACGAGTTCGGCAGCGCCTTCGATGAAGCGGACACCGTCACCTTCATGGACGTGTACTCCGCCGGCGAGGCGCCGGTGCCGGGCGTTACCGGCAAGACCTTCTTGAACGTGGTCACCGACCATGGGCATCCCCATGCCGTCTTCGTGCCGCGCCGCATCGACACGGTGCCCCATATGCTGGAAGTGGCCGAGCCCGGTGACCTCGTCATCACCATGGGCGCGGGGGACGTGACCGCCATCGCGCCACAACTTGTGGACGAACTGGGCCGCTAAGGGAGCCCCATGGCCCGTCACGCCTCGCCCGTACAATCGCTGCTTGTGGACGACCGCTTCGACGGCGACGTCTACGCCCACGAGCCCTTAAGTCGCCACACCACCTACCGCATCGGAGGTCCGGCGCGCTTCTTCGTGCGCGCGAATTCCGTGGGGGCGCTCACGGGGCTGGTGGACGTCTGCGCGGCCGAGGGCACGCCTTGGGTCGTGCTCGGCCGCGGCTCCAATGTGCTCGTGGCCGATGCGGGATTCGCCGGCGTGGCCATTGTGCTCGGCCGCGACTTCCGCACCCTGCGCTTCGATGATGACCGCTTTATCGTGGGCGCGGGCGCCTCGCTCTCTGCAGTGGTGCAGGAGGCCTTCAAGCGCGCTATCGGCGGTTTCGAGTTCGCCGTTGGTACTCCGGGTACCGTGGGCGGCGCCCTGCGCATGAACGCCGGCACGGCCGACGAGTGGATAGGCCAGCGCGTCGTCTCCGTCACCACCTACCGGCCCGGGCGCGGCCTGGCCCGACGACGCGGCGACGAGATCTCCTGGGGCTACCGCGCGAGTTCCTTTGCGCCGGACGAGGTGATTCTGGAATGCGAGCTGGCCGCCGAGGGCGCCGATCCCTATCGGGTGCGCGACAAGATGGAGGGCAACCTCGCCCGGCGCAAGGGCTGCCAGCCGCTTTCCGAGCCCACCTGCGGCAGCGTGTTCAAGAACCCCGAGGGTGCCTCGGCCGGGCGCCTCATCGAGGGGGCGGGATGCAAGGGCGCCGAGGTGGGCGGTGCGAAAGTGTCCGAGCTGCACGGCAACTTCATAGTGAACCGCGGTGGCGCCACGGCCGCCGATGTGCGCGCTCTCATGGAACAGGTGCGCGCGACCGTGCTCGCGAGCGCCGGCGTCGAGCTTGTGCCCGAGGTGCGCATGCTGGGCTTCGACGAAGATTTCCCGAGTGCGCGCGGTGCCGACGAGGCATTTGGCGACGAGTGCGCGCGCGGTGCCGCTGGCGAGACTGCTGGCACGGGCGCGAGCGTTGCCTCTACGGCGGGCTCCGCGCCTTCTACCGGCGAGCGCGGCACGCCTTCCGCTGACGCGGCCGCTGGCGAGACTGCTGGCGAGGCTGGCGCGCTTTCCACAGTCGAGGGGCGCGACGAGGACGGTCGCCGTGGCTAGGAGATCGAGCAACCGCAACGTCTCGGTTCCCCGGGGCTCCACCTCGCGGGGGAGTGCGCGCGGAGGCGTTTCGCGCAGCGCCTCGCCGTCGCGGCGCCCCGCGTCGGCCCCGATGCGCCCGGCTTCGTCCCGACCTGCCCCGTCCGTGCGCCCGACCTCGCGCGCACATTTCGGCTCGGCGGCATCTTCGGCGGCCGGCCGCTCTGCCGGCGGTCGCGCCTCGGGCGCGCGCCCCGCGCCCCGCACGGTGACGACATCGGTGCGCCTGGGGGACTTGCCCGCGTCTCGTGGCGACCGCCGCGCGCCGGCGGCCCGGGCCATCGCCCGCCCGAAGCGCTCCGGCGCCTTCAAAGCCTTTATCGTGGCGCTTGTGCTCGTCTGCGTGCTGGGCATCACCTATGCGGCCCTCTATTTCAGCGGGGCCTTCGCCATCACGTCGGTGAAGGTCAACGGCGCCGACCACCTCACCAACGACGAGATGGCCATCCTCGCCGCCGTGCCTCAGGGTACGACGCTTCTGAACGTGGACACGTCTTCGGTGGCCAACAGCGTCGACCGCGACGCCTGGGTCGCCGACGTGTCCGTGAACCGCATCTTCCCCGATACGCTGGAGATCAACGTCACCGAGCGCGAGATCGCCGCCATCGTGGAAGTGGCGGCCGACAACGCGAAGGTCACCCAGATGTGGGCCATCGCCTCCGACGGCATGTGGCTCATGGAGATTCCCGCCCGCGATTCCGAACTTGGTGCCACCATTTCTCCGCAGATCTACGAGGACGCCGACCGGGTGCTGCATATCACCGGCGTGCCTTTCGGCCTCACGCCCGAGGTGGGCACCTACTGCGCCGACGGCAACGTGAACAACGCCCTGGCCATCTTGGACGGCCTTTCCACGGAACTTGCCGAGCAGGTAAAGACGGTGACGGCCACCGACGCCGCCTCCACGTGCCTGACCTTGGACAACGGCATCGAGATCGCCTTCGGCACCGCCGAGGATATCCGCGACAAGGAACGCATCGTCCTGCAGATCATGGCCGACAACCCCGGCAAAGTCTCCTACATCAACGTCCGCGTCCCCGACCGCCCCACCTGGCGCGCCGTCTAGGAGGTTTCGCTCGCCCTACGGGACGAACGTCCCTGCCGACGCTGCGCGCCCGACAGGCACCGGTTGGCTTCTCCCTGACTTCCTCGGGCGAAACCGTGAGCGATCTTTCCCGTAGGGGGCGACCTTGGTCGCCCCTCCCAACCGCGTCTACCGAGCAGGTGTCGCGGTCTTCGGTCGGCGAACACCCCCGTTTTTGCAGCAAATCGCGAGTTGTAAGCGTCTAGGGGGTGCGGAACTTTTTGAAACCCCCGCAGCCAATGCTCACGACCTGGGGTTTTGCAAATATGGAAACTTCTGCGGGCCTTCTCTCCCGCATCGAGACGCTTATAACTCAAGATTTGCTGCAGAAACGGGGAGGTTCGCCGACCGAGAGTTTTCCCAGGAAGCGAGAAAACGATGCGGTCGCTCGCTTCGGAGCCCTGCGAAGCACGGCGCGGTTGCCCGCTTTGCCGCCCTGCGAAGCGCGATGCGGTGGGTTTCTTGTCGTATTCGTGTATCTGCAGGCTCCTTTGGCGGTGATTTGCGTTGCAAACGAATGGGCATCGTGTACAATGTCCTGCATAAATGCCGCCTTTGGGCGGACCGCAGGGCGCGCCCGAGCAACGACGCGCGGAAACGAGACAAACGCAGCAGTAAAACGCAACAGGTGTGGAGGACGAAATGCCGAACATTCCAGGCTCTGAACATTTGGCCGTCATCAAGGTCGTCGGTGTCGGCGGCGGCGGCACGAACGCCGTGAACCGCATGGTGGAGGCCGGCGTGCGCGGCGTGGAGTTCATCGCCGTGAACACTGACCGCCAGGCCCTTCTCATGTCCGATGCCGACAAGACCATCCACATCGGCGAGGAGCTGACCCGTGGTCTCGGCGCCGGCGCCAACCCCCAGGTGGGCTGTCAGGCCGCCGAGGAGAGCCGCGCGGAGATCCGCGAGGCTCTGGCCGAGGCCGACATGGTCTTCGTCACCGCTGGCGAGGGCGGCGGCACGGGCACCGGCGCGGCCCCCATCGTGGCCGAGATCGCCCGCGAGGAGATCGGCGCCCTTACCGTGGGCGTCGTCACCAAGCCCTTCTCCTTCGAGGGGCGCCTTCGCCGCAATCAGGCCGACCAGGGTATCGATCTGCTCTCCCAGAAGGTCGACACCCTCATCGTCATTCCCAACGACCGCCTGCTCGAGATCGTCGACAAGAAGACGTCCATGATCGACGCCTTCCGCATCTGCGACGACACGCTTCGCCAGGGTATCCAGGGCGTCACCGACCTCATCACCATCCCCGGCCTCATCAACCTCGACTTCGCGGACATCCGCACGGTCATGAAGGATGCCGGCACGGCCATGATGGGCATCGGCATCTCCACGGGCGAGAACCGCGCGCTGGACGCGGCCCAGCAGGCCACCTCTTCCAGCTTGCTGGAGTCCTCCATCGCCGGCGCCTCGCGTGTGCTGTTCTCCATCGCCGGCGGCCCGGATCTCACGCTGACCGAGGTCTCCGAGGCGGCCCGCACGGTGGAGGCCTGTGCCGACGAGAACGCCAACATCATCTACGGCCAGATCATCGACGAGGAGCTGAAGGACGCCGTGCGCATCACAGTCATCGCCACGGGCTTCAAGGTGGGCGCCTCCCAGTCCTCCATGGACTTCGCGCCGCGCAAGGACCTGTTCGCCTCCACTGAGCCCGCGCCCCAGCCGGTTCAGCAGGCGCCGGTCACCTTTTCGGCTCCCGCACCCACGAGCCGCTTCACGGACGAGGACTACATCCCCGACTTCTTGAAGCGTGCCCGCTAGGGGAGAGGCCGACGTTCGAATCCCATGGCACTTCCCAAGCCGACATTGCAGGCCCGCCCGTCAGCGGGCCTGTCCTTTTTAACCGACGAGTCCCTGTTTGCGGCCACAGGCGTGCGCCTGGGCTTCTCTCGCCGTCAGGGCGGGGTGAGCGAGCCCCCTTACGACGGTCTCAATTTGGGCGATCATGTGGAAGACGACCCGATGGCCGTGGCTGAGAACCGTGCGCTCCTCCTGGACGCCGCGGGCCTTGGGAGTACTCGGCTGCTTACGCTCAACCAGGTGCACGGCGATGTCGTGCTCTCTCTGGATGACGATGCGGCTGCCGCATGGGAAGCGGTGGCGCGCGCCGGGGCCGCCGGTGCCGACGGCGTGGCCGTGGCCGCGCCGGATGTGACGGCGCTTTTGTGCTTCGCCGACTGCACCCCGGTCATCGTCGTGTCCCCGTCGGGGGCTTACGCCGTGGCCCACGCGGGGTGGCGCGGGGCGCTCGCCGGCATTCCCGCCAAGGCCGTGGCGGCGCTGGCAGCCCTCGATGTCCGTGCGGGACGAGCCGTCGATCCTTCCGAATACAACGCCTACGTCGGCCCGCATATCGGCGCGGAGTGCTACGAGTGCGGCCCCGACCTCGTCGGCCGTTTCGTCGAGCGCTTCGGGGCCTCGTGCGCCCGCGGCGCCGATCACCTGGATCTGGAAGCTGCCGTGCGCGCCAGCCTCGCCGAGGCCGGTATCGCGCCGGAGCGCATCGCGTCGTCGGGGGAGTGCACCGCCTGCCGCGACGACCTTTACTTCTCGTATCGCAAAAGCGGAGGCCGCTGCGGACGCCACAGCGCCTTCGCCGGTCGAAAGGAATGAGCTTGTGAGTATTGCCGAGCGCTATCAGAGGGTGGCCGCGGAGGTGGCCGAGGCAGCGATGGCTGCGGGCCGCGCGCCCGAGGACGTGCTCCTTGTGGCCGTGTCGAAGACGGTCGGGCCTGAGGGCGTGGCCGAGGCCATCAAGGGCGGCGCCCGGGATTTCGGGGAGAACCGTCCCGATCAGATCGTACTGAAGTCCGCCGCCTTCCCCGAGGCCCGCTGGCACTTCATCGGCAATATCCAGTCGCGCCGCATTCCCGAGATCGTCGCCTCCGCAACGCTCATCCACTCCCTGTACCAACGACGCCATGCCGAGAAGATCGACCGCGCGGCCGCGGAGCTTTCCAAGGTGCAGGACGTGCTCATCGAGGTGAATGTGTCGGGCGAGGCGTCGAAGAGCGGGGTGGCGCCGGCCGAGGCTGCCGAGCTCGTGCGCGCAGTGGCCGCCCTGCCCCACGTGTCCGTGCGCGGGCTTATGACCATGGCCCCTGCCGGCGACGCGCAGGCGGCCCGCGAGGCCTTCGCGGGACTAGCTGAACTTGCCGCCCAGATTCGCTCCCAGCTTCCCGCCGATGACGCCGCCGTTTTCACGGAGCTCTCCATGGGCATGAGCGACGACTGGCGCGAGGCGGTGCCCCTGGGGGCTACCATTGTTCGCGTCGGGCGGGCCATCTTTAGTGAATCTTATCAGGAGTAGCCTTCAAGCTGGTATGATGATCGAGAACACTGCGGGGCCGCAAGCGCCCCTTTAGACCTTAGAACCACGGCGGGCGGCACCGCCCACACGAAGCAGGAGGCTCCATGGACGGCAAGAGCATGTTCGGCGATATCAAGTCGAAGCTGGGTTTCGGCCGTAAGAACGATTACGAGGAGTTCTACGAGGACTACGAGGAATTCGAAGAGGGCGACGACTACGGCGAGTACGGCTACGACGAGTCCTACGAGCGCACGTCCGGCTCGGCCTATGACCCCTACGACTCGGTGACCACCCGCGAGCCCGGCGAGCGTTCCCGTGGCCGCTCCTCCATGCCCCGTCTCGTCTCCATCGACGACGTGCGCGCCCGCACGGCGGTCCCCACGCTGCCCGACGACGATGCGCCCGCGAGCCGCCGCGGCTCCTCCAGCTCGTTCCGCACGATGGTCGATTCCTCGCTGCCGCCGCAGATGACCCCGGAGGGCACGGCCGCTGCCTCGGCCGCCGCCTCGGCGGTGCATCACGCCCGCTCCGAGGGTTTGAACTCACTGTTCGAATCCACCACGCCTCCGACCGATACGCGCCCGACGAGCTCGCGGGGCGCTTCTGCCTCCGCTTCCGGTTCGCGCTTCACCCCCTCTCGCACGCTGAAGGTGGTGGCTCCCGGCGCCTACAACGACGCCGAGGCCGTCTCCACGGCGCTCAAGCTCGGCAATGCGGTGGTGCTGAATTTGGCGGCCACTCCCGATACGCTGGCCAAGCGCATCCTGGACTTCTCCTTCGGCGTGGCCAGCGCGCTGGATGCGAACGTGGAATGTGTGGGCAACAAGGTGTTCGCCCTCACTCGCATCGACGAGCTCACCGAGGCCGAGCGCTCCTACCTGCGCACTCAGGGCATCATCTAGCGCTTGGCGCGCCCTTAAGACCTTCCGACTAAGGAGCCTTTGAACTATGCTGACCTACCTCCTCGTGAGACTGGCCGACGCCTACTCCATGATCATCTTCATCTACGTGATGATGTCCTGGCTGCCGAACACCCAAAGCGGCATCATCGGCGACATCTACCGCGCTCTGGGAAAGCTGTGCGACCCGTATTTGAACTTGTTCCGAAAATTGATTCCGCCCCTTGGAGGAATGGTGGACGTGACTCCCATCATCGCTCTGCTTGTATTACAATTCGGGGTACGTTTGCTGGTGATGATTTTCTAAATTCAGACGGCCGGCATTCCGACGTGTCAGCGACGTAACATCGTAAGAAACTGAGGTACCTACATGGCAATCACCGCTTCCGACATCCACAATCAGAGCTTCTCCATCGACCGCAAAGGCTACGATGTGGATGAAGTGGACGTGTTCCTCGAGCATGTCGCCGACGAGATCGATATTTTGAACGACACGATCGCGCACCTTCAGGATCAGCTGGAGGCCGATCGTTTCAGCGGCTTCGACGCGCCTGCCGCCTCCACGGTGGCCATCGCCGAGGTGGCCGCGGCGACCGTCGACACCTCCGAGTACGACGCTCAGCTCGCCCAGAAGGACGCTATCATCGCCGATCTGGAGCGCCAGCTTTCCGACAAGCGCGCCGACGACAATGCCATCGCCCAGGCTCTCATCATCGCCCAGCGCTCGGCCGACGAGATTCTCGCCAAGGCCAACGCGAACGCCACCGAGACCATTCAGGACGCCCGTGACGAGGCCCAGCGCATCATCGATCGCGCCAACACCGACCGTCAGGACGTCATCGATGCCATCCGCAAGCTGCAGGACGACCGCGAGGACGCCCGCGAGGAGTACGCCGACCTGCTGAAGGACATCATCTCCGACGCTTCCCGCAAGTTGGCCGACATCGGCGCCAACGTGCCGGCTGCCGCCACGGCGCTGGATGGCGAGTACGACGTGGTGCCCGGCCTCACCGGCAACTTCGAGATCGACGAGTACGTGGCGCCTTCCGCCTACGTGACGCCCCAGGCTCCGGCCGCCGTCGTGGCCGCCGCCACCCCGGTTGCCTCTCCCTACGAGAAGGATCTCTCCGGCTTCGGCGACGCCGACGACTTCGAGTTCGAAGAGATCGACTAACCAACCGAGGAAATCTCCCTGGTAGAACGGAAAAGGCCCCACGGGGCCTTTTCTTTATGGTGCAAGCAATGTTTTAGATGCCCGCGAAGCTTTCCCCGAAGACCTTCTGCATATAGCTCTTCCGGTGGCGCGGATGCACCGCTTTCAGCACCTCCTCGAATTCCTCGCGGGTCACGTCGAACTGCTTCATGTAGCGAGTGATGAACCGTTCGCGTATCTCCTGCGCGGTAGAGACGCCCTCTTCTGTAAGCTGCACTTTAATCTTTCCGGATCCCGCTACCTTCTCTCGTTCGACGTAGTGTTTTACGCGACTGAGGCTGCGCACGGCGTTCGATACCGCGCTGTTGGATACCTTGAGAAGATGGGATATCTCCGCGCACGTGAGCACGGTGCCTCGCTCGAGCAGCAGCATGAGGATGCGGGCGTCGAGGAGGCTTAGGTTGTAGGTGCTCTTGAACCAACTGACTGCGCTGAGAAGATAGATCCTCGTTACGAAGGGGTAGAAGGCTTGTCCCGGCAGCTCGAGGGCGGCTTGAATGGGGTAGTTGCTATGCTCGATGAGCTTTGCACCCGAGGAGAGATAAATCTGCGTAGTTTGGGGGCCGATGAGGCTCCAGTATTCTTGGGAGTACTCGACGAGCGCCGTTGTGCATCGGCCGAGCTCTCGCTCGCCGTCTTTAGTAACGACCGCCCAAACAGCCTTGAGATCGTTCCGACTGTCGGCCTTTTCGATGAATCCCAGCGCTTCCAGATTCTTGGCGGCATCGCTTATGGTGCTGGCGCTGAGATACAGGGCCTCGGCCAGCGTATGGATGCGCGCCCGCTTGTCGGGGGTCATGCTGAGGAAAAAGAGCATACGGTATTCGGTTAGAGTGAGCTCAGTTTCGCCCTCGATGATGTCCTCGACGAGTCGGCAGTAAAGGGTCAATCCTGTGATCATGTCGGAAATAGGAGCTGCGCTTTCCATGCCCTGCCTCCTCGCATTGTTCGCATGCATTTCGGGAAGCTTCCTTTTCCAGTGCCGGCAGAGGACCCCTCCGTCCCGCCCGGAAACCTTCATGTCACATATTACGGGAACCAACGCGTTCTTGCACGGGTTGTGTGGGAAGAATTGTTCGATAGCGAAAATATCAGTTAAACGAAAACTTCTCCAACTGATGCTCCGCATTGCCAACCCTTGCCTGGAAATCGAGCGTTCTGAAGCGCAAACTGTGGTTAGTCTTGAGGAAGACGGAAGGGTTTTTCGAAGCTCGATCAGAGGAGGAATGATGGAAAACGCATTGAGCCGCAGGAATTTTATCGGAGGTGCCCTCATTGCTGGAGCGGGCATGGTAGGTGCCGCAGCTTTGTCCGGGTGCGCCGGAAAGGCCTACGCGAAGCAGGACACCACCGGCATTAAGTGGGACAAGGAGGCCGACGTCGTCATCGTGGGCGGCGGTGCGGCGGGGCTTTGGGCCGCCGTGCAAGCCTACGACAACAACCTCTCCGCTATTGTGCTGGAAAAGCAGCCCGAGGAGTCGGCCGGCGGCGATGTGCGCTGCTGCGGCGGTTATCTGTTCCCCATATCGACTGATCCCAACGTGCTGATGAGCACTGGCTCGTTCGGTGAAGCCAACGAGGATCTGGTCTACGGCATCGACGAGTACGGTACCGACGCCATCGATTGGCTCGTTGCCCACAAGTACATGGAGTGGGCCGATCAGCCCTATGTGGTCATCGATGGCGCGGGCCCGGGCATCTACAAGGGACTGCTGCAGGCGGCGATCGACGCCGAGGCCGAGATTCTCTACGAGACCCCGGGCTTATCTCTCATCACCAGCGACGAGGGGGAGGTGGTTGGCGTGGTGGCCGGCACCAAGGACGAGCCCCTCAATGTGAAGGCGCATTACGGCGTGCTTCTGGCCACAGGCGCCTATACCATGAATAAGGAGCTCATGGCGAACTTTCACCTCATGGGCATGGATTACTTCTCGGTCGGCTCGCCCCATCTGACGGGCGACGGCCTCATTATGGCTGGCGAGCTGGGGGCGAAGCTCTCCAAGTTGGCCAAGGGCTACGAGATCATGTACCTTACTTCCAAAGCGGCTAGCAAGGAGATCGGTACGGGCATGTTCTGTTTGCCCCCCGACAACGGCAGCGTCATGATCGTCAACCAGAACGGCGACCGGTTCATCGACGAGTTCTGCTCGTTCACCCACAACAAATCCACTTTGCCGCTGTTCGACTTCGAAGGCGACATGATGCAGTGCCGCGCCGACGGTGCCCATTATGTGAACTCCTCGATGTTCGAGATCGTGGATCAGGCGACTTTTGATGCCTTCACCTTGGGTAACGCCAACGCTGGTTGCAGCTGGGCCAACTGCATGCCCGAGGAGGTGGGCGGCTACATCTGGAGCGCGGACAACCAGGCCGAGCTCGAGAAGGGCTGGATCATGCGCGGCGAGACGGTGGCGGACATCGCCGAGGCCATCGGCATCAGCGCTGAGAAGCTGCAGGCCTCCATCGACAAGTACAATGCCGATTGCGCTGCCGGAGTCGATGCCTTTGGCCGCAACCCCGAGAAGATGGCTCCTTTGGGCGATGGCCCTTACTACGCCATCGAGCTTGCGCCTTCCATTATCTACACCATCGGCGGTCTGACCACCGACGAGTACGGTCGCACGCTCACATGGCGCAACGAGCCCATTCCCCGTTTGTACAGCGCGGGCAACATCGGCAACGTGGTCACCTATATGCAGCCTATCGCCGTCAACGGCTGCTGGGGCCAGGCCGGCGTGGCGATCAGCAGCATCGCCGAGCTGGAGCCGTGGGACTTTGATCTCGAGTAATTTCGGCTCAATAGCGAGAACAAGGACGGTACCATCATGAACAAGAAACTATTTCTGGGCAGCATGCTTTTGGGCGTGGCGCTCGTGGCGGCGCTGGCCGGCTGTGCGCAGCAGGCACTCTCTTCCACAGGAAGCGCGATTGACTGGAACGGCATAACGTCTGTTCAAGCCACACCTAAGGACAAGGTGAAGTTCAAGCTGACCGAGGAGTCGGAATGCGATGCCTGCCATGACTCGGAAGTGGCCTCCGCTCAAAACGAGCTCTGCCTTGCCGGCATCGAGGACCACCAGGACATTGGCTGCCTCGATTGCCATACGAAGGATAAGGCTCTGGAGGGGGCCCACCGCAAGCTTTCGGCTGACAGCAAGGAGGCCGACAGTCTGAAGCGCACAGAGGTGACCGATCAGACCTGCTTGAACGAAGACTGCCACAACTATGACGAGATGATCGCGAACATTCCCGACGACAAGCTTTTGGTGGATGCCAACGGCACGACGGTGAACCCTCATGAGATTCACAATGTGGGCACTTCCCACGGGGACATCAAGTGCTCCGACTGCCATCTGACGCACAAGGAGGGGGAGGCCTATCAAACAGCCACCGACAAGTGCCTCAGCTGCCACCACGAGAACGTTTACGAGTGCGGTACCTGCCACTAGGCGGCTCCACGAATCATTGAAAAGGAGTGCGTAAGATGAGTATCTCGACGACTGCTCTCGATAGACGCAGCGCTGTGAAGATCGCGGCGGCCGCTTCCCTTCTTGCCGCCGGCGGAGCGTGCATCTTCATGGTGGACGCGGCACACGCCGAAGACGAGGGTCGGGCCGAGGGCGGCAGGGAAACGGGTCCCTACGCTGGCCGCGTGGGCTTTCTCGTGAAGCCGCACAATTGTCTCAACTGCCAAGCTTGCGTTGAGGCTTGTCGCAAGTTCAACAAGACCCCCGAATCGCGCCCGGCTCGCCGCCACATTACCAAGTACGAGAAAGACGGCGAGGCGCTGTTTGTGTCGACGTCCTGCATGCACTGCGAGGAGCCGGCCTGCGCGTCGGTGTGCCCTGCCGGAGCCATCAAGAAGGCGGAGGACGGGGTGGTCTACGTCGATAAGGATCGCTGCATCGGCTGCAAGTACTGCTACCAGGCCTGCCCCTTCGGCGTGCCCACCTACAGCTCGGCCGCTATGGACAAGTGTGACTGCTGCACCCTGGGCGGCACGCGCCCGGGCAACGCCCCGCGTTGCGCCGAGGCCTGCAAGTTCGGGGCGCTTCACTTCGGCACGGTAGACGAGCTTCTGGCCCAGTGTCCCGACGCCAAGGTGGTGGAGGCGTCCACGAAACCGTCCTTCTATTTGGCCTAGCCGATAGATGACCGGGGCGCGCCTGAGTGCCGCGCCCCACCGTGAAAACCATTTCGTGCTAAGGAGAGAGAATGGAAGGATTGCAAGATATTTGGGGCTGGCAGCCCGCCCTGTACCTGTTTTTGGGCGGCATGGGCGCCGGCGCGTTCATCGCTGCCATGGTGGTGTACTTCAGGGAGGGCGACAAGGCGCGCTCCACGGTGTTCGCGTCGCTTGTGGCCGCTGTTGTCTGCCTCGCCGTGGGCCTGCTGCTGCTTTTGAGCGAGCTCATCACGCCCTTGCGCGGTATGATGATGTGGCAGAGCTTCTCGAACTTCGGCTCGTGGATGACCTTCGGCGCCTGGATCGTGTTCGCGGCTCTCGTGGTATTCGCTCTTGAGGCCATCGTCGTCTGGGAGAAGACGGCCGGGGCTTTGGCGAAGCGCATCAAGGGCTTCGACGGGTATGCGCCGAAGCTGGCGCGCGCGTTAGGCGTCGTCAGCTGCGTGCTGGGCTTCTGCGTGGCGGTGTACACGGGCATTCTGCTCATGAGCGCTCCGGGTGTTCCGCTCTGGAACACATTGCTCCTGCCGTGCTTGTTCACGGTGTCGGCGCTGGATACCGGCGTGGCTCTGGTGGAGGTTATCGCGCTGGCCAACCGTAAGAAGGCCGCGCTTTCCAAGGAGACGAACCGCATTTTGGAGTACGCGGTCGTGGCGCTGGTGGTGTTGGAGCTGGCAGTGTTGGCCCTCCTTTTGGTCTCCATGGCGGGCTCGCCGGTTCAGGAGTCCCACGAGGCCGCCGTTGCCGCCCAATCGGCCGCACTCATCATCGGAGGCGATCTGGCTCTGCCGTTCTGGGCGCTGGTCGTCCTGGTTGGACTGGTCTGCCCCCTTGCGGCGGCGCTTGTCGCCCTGGTGGGCAAGTCCGACAAGGCCCAGGGCGCCACGCTCTGGGGTGCTTTGGGCGCCATGATCGGCGGCTGCGCTCTGCGCTTCATCATCGTTATGGCCGGCCTTCATGCCGACCCGGTAATTGATGCGGTGTCGCAGTTACTCGGATAGCCCCCTCGACCCCTTTGGGTGATCCCCTTCCTTAAAAACGGTCCGCTGCGTAGTCGCAGTGGACCGTTTTGATTCATGGAGAGGCAGTGCAAACAGAAAGGCGAGCGGGCCTGTAAGCCGGGTTCTGTCTTGGGACGGCCATTTATCTCGAACGCGAGTCGCCCCGCGCCTCTAGCACGCAACCCGAGCGCACGGCGGGCCACCGTATGGCGCTCCTATTTGCGCTTGCTCCAGATGGGGTTTACCAAGCCGCGACGTTGCCGCCGCGCTGGTGCGCTCTTACCGCACCGTTTCAGCTTTTCTCCTGTGTCGCGCATGCTGCGCATCGCAGCATGTTCCGAGCAGGGGAGTCTTCTTTTCTGTGGCACTGATCCGTCGGGTCGCCCCGCCCAGCCGTTAGCTGGCATCTTGCCCTGCGGAGCCCGGACTTTCCTCGCACCCTGAAAGGGTACGCGGCCGTCTGGCTCGCTCGCCTGTGGTATTGTAGCAGAACTTGCTTCACCCTGGTCGAACCACACGAGTGACACACCGTGTCATCCTGGGCGGAGCGCGCAGCACGAGGTCGAAGGATCTAGCGGCTCCCCGCAATGAGATCCTTCGACTTGCGCTCGCTTAAGGATGACATGGTGAATGTGAATGGAGGATATGTTTTGAGCACGGTCGCATTAGTTGGCGCATCGGATTTCAATGCCGCTCACTTTGCCGCCCATTGGAAAGAGGGCGCCTTCGATGCGGTCATCGCCGTGGACGGGGGGTTTGCCTCCCTGGCAGCTGTGGACTGCGCGCCTGATCTGGCCATGGGCGACTTCGACTCGCTGGGATACGTGCCCGAGGGCATGTCCGTGAAGGCGTTTTCGCCGGAGAAGGACGCGTCGGATATGGAATTGGCTTTGGAGGAGGCCCTCGCGCGCGGCGCCGATGCCGTGGAGGTGTACGGCGCGCTCGGGGGGCGGCTCGACCACACGGTGGCGAACTTGCAGCTCTTGGCCTCCTTTGCCGAGCGGGGGCTCGCTGTGGCCGCAGTGGGGGAGCGCGAGCTTATCGCGTTTCTCGTCGGCCCCGGCGAGCTGCGCCTTCCCGCGTTGCCGAGCGGTATCGTGTCGGTGTTCTCGCTCACCGACGTTTCCACGGGGGTTGTGGAAGAGGGCCTGAAGTACGGCCTCGATGGCGTGGCCCTCACGAACCGCACGAGCTGGGGCCTTTCCAACGAGCTTGTCGGCACGCCGGCCCGCATTGCCCTGGAAAGCGGCACGCTGGCAGTGTTTTTGCCGCTCTAGCGCTGTGCCGTTCCCTATACTGGCACTACAACCATAGACTTGGGGAGCTTGCAGCCGCGTGGCGGCCGGGCAGGCTGAGAGGGGGCGCCGAATTCGCCCCGACCCGCAAAACCTGATATGGGTAATGCCAACGAAGGGAGTTTTCATGACTGACAGCCAGTCTGCCGACGCAGCACAGCCGATCACGCAGATCGACTTCGCCCGCGCCGGCGTCGTCACGCCTCAAATGGCCGCCGTTGCCGCTGCCGAGGGTCGCGAGCCGGAGGACATCCGCGCCGCCGTGGCTACCGGCCGCATCGCCATTCCGGCCAACATCCACCACGCAAGCCTCGCGCCCGCCGGCGTCGGTTCCACCCTGGAGGGCGTCCCTCTCTCCACGAAGGTGAACGTGAACCTCGGCATCTCGGGCGATCTGGCCGATGAGGCTCTGGAATGGGAGAAGGTGGACGTGGCCCTGGAACTGGGCGCTGACGCCATCATGGATCTTTCCAACTCCGGCAAGACCCGCGCCTTCCGCCGCGCGCTCGTTGAGAAGTCGCCGGCTATGATCGGCACCGTGCCCATGTACGACGCCATCGGTTACCTGGAAAAAGCGCTGATCGCCATCACGCCCGAGGACTTCCTGGAGGTGGTGCGCGCCCATGCCGAGGACGGGGTCGATTTCGTCACCATCCACGCCGGCATGAACCGCCGGGTCATCGAGTCGTTCAAGGAGACGGGGCGGCTTACCAACATTGTGTCCCGCGGCGGCTCCCTCATCTTCGCCTGGATGGAGGCCACCGGTCGCGAGAACCCCTTCTACGAGTACTACGACGAGGTGCTCGCCATCTTGCACGAGCACGATGTGTGCATCTCCATTGGGGACGCCATGCGTCCCGGCAGCGGCTACGATGCCACGGACGCCGGGCAGATCGCCGAGCTCATCGAAATTGGCAAGCTGACGCGCCGCGCCTGGGACGCCGGAGTGCAGGTGATGGTGGAAGGCCCCGGGCATATGGCGCTCGATGAGATCGCCGCCAACATGAAGCTGGAGAAGCGGCTGTGCCACGAGGCGCCCTTCTACGTGCTGGGGCCGCTTGTGACTGACATCGCCCCGGGCTACGACCACATCACGGCGGCCATCGGAGGCGCCATCGCGGCTTCTGCCGGCGCCGACTTCCTCTGCTACGTGACGCCGGCCGAGCATCTGCGCCTGCCGGACGCGAACGACGTGCGCGAGGGGCTGGTGGCTACGAAGATCGCCGCCCACGCCGCCGACATCGCCAAAGGCGTGCCCGGCGCGCGCGATCGCGACAATCGCATGAGTGATGCGCGGCGCCGCGTGGCCTGGGACGAGATGTTCGAGCTGTCGCTGGATCCGGTCCGCGCCCGCGCCGTCTTCGAGAGCGCCCCGCCTTCCACCGAGGGCACCTGCACCATGTGCGGCAAGATGTGCGCCATGAAGACCGTGAACGACATCATGGACGGTCTCGTGGTCGACCTGGATGCGGAGTAGGGGCGCCAAGGAGGCGTTGGAAGAGAATGGGGCGCGAGGCGCAGAGTCGGGTCGATCTTCGCCCCCTATTGAGGCAGAAAAATCGAGTTGTTAGACTTTTTCAGCAGGGCATTTTGCGGAAACAATGAACTAAAAAGGTCTGACCAGGCATTTTCGTAGTGTTTCCTCCTGTTTGCTCGGCATCGCGCTTGCGCAATGTCTAACAACTCGAAAAAAGTGACCAGAACGAACACCCAGTTTGGAACAAGGAGTGAACATGCCTGTACGGGAACGTGGAAAGTGGTCGGCGGAGGCCATTCGCTGTGCCTTGAAGCTGTACGCGGTGACGGACAACGCGTGGCTGGGGGAGAGGTCGCTGGCGCAGTGCGTGGAAGCAGCGCTTGCCGGGGGTGCGACCTTCGTGCAGCTGCGCGACAAGCAGGCGACCGGCGATGCGCTGCGGGCCGAGGCGGAGGAGCTGCTCGCGCTCTGCCGCGCGGCCGGCGTGCCTTTCGTGGTGAACGACGACGTGGAATGCGCGCTCGCCGTGGGCGCCGACGGGGTGCACGTGGGCCAGGACGACATGGCCTGCGAACGGGCGCGGGCGCTGCTCGGCCCCGACGCCATCGTGGGCGTCTCTACCCAGACGGTGGAGCAGGCGCGGGCAGCCGAGGCGGCCGGTGCCGACTACCTGGGCGTCGGCGGCGTGACCGGCACGGCCACCAAGCCCGAGGCCGGGGTGCTCGCAGCCGAGGAGTTCCGCGCTATCGTCGCTGCCGTGGACATCCCCGTCGTCGCCATCGGCGGCGTGAATGCCGCCACGGTGCCGTGCCTGTCCGAGCTGGACGTTGACGGCGCCGCCGTGGTGAGCGCCATCTTCGCCGCTGACGATATTGAGGCCGCAACACGCGAGCTTTCCCGTATCATCGACGAAACCCTGAGTATTTAAGTCATGGTCGCCTGCTTGCCGCAGCCGCGAAAGGGGCGGCGCTCCTGGCTTCGGGCAACGCGCAGGGAGAAACGGGACGGGAATCGGAAGACCCGTTAGCGAGAAAGGAACATCCATGCTCGGCGACGAGAACAACAACGACCTCATCGACCTCACTTCCATCGATCGCGCGAAGTGCGCGCTGCTCGTCATCGACGAGCTGGGCGATCCCACGGGAGGCCCGCTCGAGCCGGTGCTCCTGCCTGCCATCCAGCAGACGGCCAAGCTCACGACGGCCGCCCGCGCCGTCGGTATGCCCGTCGTCTTCACCAACGACGCCCACCTCCCCGGCATTGATCGCGAGTTGGCCCTGTGGGGCGCCCACGGCATCGCCGGAACCCCCGAGGCCCAAACGTCGCCCTTGCTCGATCCTCAGCCCACCGATTACGTGGTGGAGAAGCGCCGCTACAGCGGCTTCTTCCAGACGGGACTGCTTTTGCTGTTGAACGAGCTGGACGTCGACACCCTCATCTGCTGCGGCATGGATACGAATATCTGCGTGAAGCACACGGTGGCCGACGCTTATTTCAACAACTTCAACATCATCGTGGTGGGCGACGCCACGGCCACCTTCCTCGTGGGCAACCAGGAGGAGGGCCTCGAATACATGAAGGTGTGCTACGCTGCCAAGGTCGTCGACACCAATGAGGCCGTGAATCTCATCGAGGGGTAGCCCCCGTCTCATCAACGGTTGATTGCCAGAAAGGGGCGGCCGTGCAGGCGCGCCCCTTTCGTGTGAAATGATGGTTTCATGCGGCCGTTCGGGAAGCGGTCGACGCCGTCGCGAAAGGAATGCCATGAAAGCGGTTCTCACCATTGCCGGATCCGATTCCAGCGGGGGAGCGGGTATCCAGGCCGACCTGAAGACCATCGCCGCCCATCATCTGTTCGGGGAGAGCGTCATCACGGCGCTCACGGCCCAGAACACGCTCGGCGTTACCGACGTGCTCGAGGTGGATCCCGTTTTCGTGGGCACCCAGATCGACGCCGTCTTCGACGACATCCGGCCCGATGCGGTGAAGATCGGCATGGTGTCGTCGTCGGCCATCGTGGGCGCCATCGCCGATGGACTCGATCGCCACAAAGCCGCCAATGTCGTGGTCGATCCCGTTATGGTGGCCACGTCGGGCTCGGCGCTCATCGCCGACGCCGCCGTGGACGCGCTGGTGCGCCAGCTGTTTCCCCGGGCCACGGTGATCACCCCCAACATCCCCGAGGCCGAGGTGCTCTCGGGCAGGGCCATCGCATCTTCGGAAGACGTGGAGGCGGCTGCGTCGTTGATCGCCGACCGCTGCGTCGCCGTTTGGGAGAACGCGTCGGATTTCACGGACGCAGCGCCTTCCGTGCCCGCTATCCTCATCAAGGGCGGCCACGGGGTGGACGAGCCGGACGCCGCCGACGACTACCTGCGCATGGCCGACGGCGAATCGGTGTGGCTGCGGGGTACGCGCATCGCCAACGACAACACCCACGGCACCGGCTGCTCCCTCTCCTCGGCCATCGCCTGCGGCCTGGCCCGGGGCTTTTCCGTGGACGTGGCCGTGCGCGACGCCAAGGCCTACGTGGCCGGCGCCCTCGCGGCCGGTCTGAACCTGGGGCGTGGCTCGGGTCCCCTCGACCACATGTGGCAGTACGGCACCCCCATGCCCTGCTAGGGCGAGAACAGCTCTGTCGTACTGGGGTTTTCGCGCGAGCTTTTCACGCGATGCGGTTGCGGCCGCTCCCCGCATTTTTCGTAATTCCCAAAATTGGGGCTTGACGGGGGGCGCTTGCTTCCGTAACATACTCACTTGCGCTCGCCGCTTTCGGGCGGTGTGGCGAGAAAGTTATGTTGGGGTGTCGTCTAATGGCAGGACAGCGGTTTCTGGTGCCGTATGTGAGGGTTCGACTCCTTCCACCCCAGCCATTTTCTCGCGTGGCATTTCGTGGCTCCGTCGTCTAGCGGTTTAGGACGCCGCCCTCTCAAGGCGGAGGTCGCCGGTTCGAATCCGGTCGGAGCTACCAAGGAATCCGGGCCGGGAGGCGCCACGTCTCCCGGCTTCATGAAGCGCCCATGTGGCTCCGTCGTCTAGCGGTTTAGGACGCCGCCCTCTCAAGGCGGAGGTCGCCGGTTCGAATCCGGTCGGAGCTACCAAGAACTCACGAGCCGCCCTCGGGCGGCTCTTTTTGCGTCCGGCGAGTGTGGCGGAGAGGCGAGAAGGGAAGGCGTCGTGGAGTTTCTCATCGTGTGCCCGTTGGCGCTCATCGCCGGTTTCGTGGACGCCATCGCCGGCGGGGGAGGGCTCATCTCCCTGCCCGCCTACTTCTTTGCCGGCCTGCCGCCCCATGCCGCCATCGCCACCAACAAGCTCTCCAGCACCTTGGGCACGCTGGTGGCTACCGTACGCTATGCGTTGTTCGGTTACATGGTGAAGCGCTTCGTTGTCGCAGGCGTCGCCTGCGGCCTGGTCGGTTCGGCCATCGGCGCGAATCTGGCGCTTCTGGCCGACGCCACCGTGCTCACCGTGGTGATGCTCGTGGCACTTCCCCCCGTGGCGTTCCTCGTGTTCCGCTCCAAGAACCTCGACCGTTTCGCCGAACGTCCCTTGCCCCCGCGCCTGGCCCTTGCGGCCACGGCCCTCATCGCCCTGGCCGTGGGCGTCTACGACGGGTTCTACGGGCCGGGGACGGGCACCATCCTCATGCTGCTGCTCGCTGCCGTGGCCCACCAGGACGTGCGCACGGCCGCCGGCACCACCAAGGCGATCAACCTGGCCACCAACGTCGCCGCCCTGGCGGTGTTTCTCGTCAATGGTGCGGTGCTCATCCCGCTGGGGCTCGCCGCGGCGGCCTTCAATATCGCCGGCAATTGGCTCGGCTCCACCTTCTTCGACAAGAAAGGGGCGCTCATCCTGCGCCCCATCATGCTCGTCGTCATTGTCCTGTTCGCCATTCGCCTCGTTACCGACCTTCTGGCCTAGGACGTCTCCCTGCGAAGCTTTTCCGCGAAGGCGAGCAGCTCCTCGCGCTCGTTGGGGACGCGCTCGTCGATGACAGCGTCCAGGCACGCATCCAGCAGACGGCCCACCTCCGGGCTGGCCGCCACGCCGAGGGCCATGATGTCGCGGCCGTTTATGGCGAGGTGCTTCACCGTGAAAGCGGCCTCCTCTTCCAGAATCTGCTCCATGAGGGCGCGCAGCTCGTCGGCGGTATCGGCTCGGGGAGCGCAGAACGGCGCCTGGGCCAGGGCGTCGGCCCGCTTGATGTCGCAGAGGGCCGCGAACAGGTCGGTGCGTCCCCCGAGCCGCCCCAGCATGCGGCGCACGGCTCGGGCGTTGGGGGGCACCACGTCGTCGTGGGCCCGCACGAGAGGCGGCACGTCCCGGCGCAGCCAGGCAGGGAAGGGAAGGCGGTGCATGATGCCGCAGGCCAATGACACGCTGACGGCGGCATGGCCGTAGAAGTGCTCCACGGGCCCCTCGTCGGTCTCCTCGAAGAACGCCGCTGCGGGCTTGCCCATGTCGTGGAACAGGGCGCTCCAGCGCTGCAGCGGCTCGGGCGGCGTGCGCTGCACCACCCAGGCGGTGTGCTCGAGCACATCGTATATATGGTACTTCGTCACCTGGGCGCAGCCTTTCATGGCCACAAGCTCCGGCAGCACGAAGGCCAGTACATCGACGCAGGCCATAAGCGCATCGTGCACATAGTCGCCGCAGACGAAGCGCTCCAGCTCGCGGTAGACGCGCTCGCCGGACACTTGGCGCAGCAGGTTTTTGCAGGCGATCATGGCCTCGAAGGTGGCAGGGTCGATGGCCACACCGAGCTGTGAGGCGAAGCGACAGGCTCGCAGGATGCGCAGTGCGTCCTCGGAAAAGCGCGTCGTCGGGTCTCCCACGCTGCGCAGGACGCCGCGCTCCATGTCGGCCACGCCGCCGAAGGGATCGATGATCCCGCGCGCAGGGTGGTAAGCCAGGGCGTTTATGGTGAAGTCGCGCCGTTTCAGATCTTCCTCAATGGAGGAGGCTTGGGTCACGGAGTCAGGGTGGCGCCCATCGCTGTAGGTGCCGTCGGTGCGGTAGGTGGTGATCTCCAACGGCTCGCCGTCGCGCACTACCGTGAGCGTGCCATGGGCGACGCCGGTCTCCACGGTGCCCCAGCCGGCATCACGAAAGGCCTCTTGCACCGCGGGCCAGGGCAGGCTCGTCGCGATATCCACATCGTGGATGGGCCGCCCGAGCAGAGCGTCGCGAACGAAGCCGCCCACGCACCATGCCTCCCCTCCGGCCTCCTCGATGATTTCCAGAGCATCATGGGCGGCAAGAGGAAGGGGCAGCGCTTGGGGAAGATCGTCCCGAATCGCTTCGCCGGGAGCGAATTTGTTTTCACGTCCAGCACGGACAGCGACCGTCTCGTCGGGCTTTGTCGCGTCTGAAGGCCGCGATGCGTCGTTGGAGAAGCGATAAGGACGCGGTGATGTGTTGGGGTTGCGGTGAGCGGCAGTCATAGAGCTTGTCCTTAGGATCGGTGATTTATCCCTATTATACAGGGCTTTTGCGAGATAAGAAGATACAGCGTGATGCAGCTGGGCAAAAAGTTTTAATAAATTTCAAAAAACCCCTTGCGCGAAACCCGGGGAGCTGTATTATATGCAAGCTGTCTTTTTCGGAAGTACGAAAGACAGTGGTTCTGACGAACCTTCGAGGTTGTCAAGCGTTGAAACAAAATTGTTGAGGTTTTGTGAAGCGGTTGACAGGGACTTCGAAACAGCGTAAAGTATTTCCTTGCGCCGCTCGCGAGGGCGGCGGGGCGGGAAGCCTCCCGCGGAACCTTGACAACCGGATACTGAGGATGGAATTCGAGAGACGGACAATACGTCTTCTCGGATGTCAGACGGACATTCGAGAGAGCAAGCTTTAACTTTTTCCCTGTCAGGGGCCGAGGGGCCCCGACGGAGAGTTTTCAAACAGAATCGAGACTCACATCGATCCTACGGCGCCTCCGGGCGCTGTTCGAACGGAGAGTTTGATCCTGGCTCAGGATGAACGCTGGCGGCGTGCTTAACACATGCAAGTCGAACGATTAAACTGGCTTCGGCCAGATATAGAGTGGCGAACGGGTGAGTAACACGTGACCAACCTGCCCCGCGCTCCGGGACAACCGCTGGAAACGGCGGCTAATACCGGATGCTCCGGGGAGGC
>NZ_CDSBIE010000007.1:0-142336 GCF_977113345.1 Adlercreutzia sp. CNCM I-6216 | reverse complement strand
GATCAAGCTATCATTGGGAGGGATGAGCCCCGTGCAATACAGGAGAACCTTGGGGCTTGCAGCATAGGTTTTGGGACGGAAAAACGTCAGCATCCCCAATTTTAGGATTTTGCAAAGTGACTATCGGAAACACCCGGTAAAGGCTACAATGCGCTAAGAAGCGAAACGCGAACAGGAGCGCGCTATGCCCAACGAACTGCCTCCGCGAGACGAATACCTGCCTCGCATTGTCGACGACCAAGTGCGCCGCTACCTTGAGATTTTCGGGGCGGTGGAAGTGGCCGGAACGAAATGGTGCGGGAAAACCTGGACGGCCTGTCGCCACGGCGAAAGCGTCAGCTACGTCGACGACGCCCTGGCCCTAGCCCAATCCGACCCTCAGGCGATGCTTGCGGGCGAGCAGCCCCACGTCATTGATGAGTGGCAACTTGCACCGGCCATCTGGAACACCGTTCGCCATGCCGTGGATCGCAAGCGGGGGCTGCGCGGCGCGTGGCTTTTAACGGGCTCTTCCACCCCCTCTCGCGAAAGACGAGGATCAGGCGAGAGCGATGCACAGCGGCGCCGGCCGCATAGGCCGCATTCGCATGCACCCGATGAGCCTTGCCGAATCGGGCGACTCGACAGGTCAGGTTTCCCTGGCCGCGCTTTTCCGCGG
The DNA here is from genome assembly GCF_977113345.1 of Adlercreutzia sp. CNCM I-6216. NCBI lineage: Bacteria > Bacillati > Actinomycetota > Coriobacteriia > Eggerthellales > Eggerthellaceae > Adlercreutzia > Adlercreutzia sp. CNCM I-6216. The sequence goes on along the minus strand of NZ_CDSBIE010000007.1, from coordinate 141,678 downwards.
AGAATTTGCGCGGGCCACGGTGCCGGGGGACGCGGCCTCCCTTGCCGCTGCGGCGTGCCGCGGTGGTTGGCCCGAGACGTTGGATCTTTCCCCGAGCCAATCTCTTCTCACCGCAAGGGAGTACCTGAACCTATTGTTCTCGGAAAGCGTCCCGCGCCACGGCCGAGACGGAGGTTTGGCACGGCGCATCGCGCTTTCCCTCGCGCGAAACCTGGGGCAGGCAGCAACTTACAAGACGCTTCTCGCGGACGTATCGGGCGGCGATGAGCCCTTGACGACGACAGCTACGGTGGCCTCGTACCTCGAGCTGCTGAAGAATATGTATGTAATCGAAGAGGTGCCGGGCTGGGTGCCGGCGAGGCGATCCCCTAAACGGCTCTCGGTGAAGCCGAAGCGCTACCTCGCCGACCCCTCCCTGGTCGTGGCGCTCCTCGGCATGAACGAGGAGGCGCTTCTCGCCGATTGGCAGACGTTCGGGCTGGTGTTCGAGAACATGTGCGTGCGCGACCTCATGGTGTACGCGCAGGCGCTGCCCGATGCTCCGGCCGTGCCGGTGAGGTATTACCGCGACGACGCCGGCCTTGAGGCGGACGCCATAGTCGAGCTGCCCGACGGGCGGTGGGCAGCCTTCGAGTTCAAGCTGGGCATCGCGAAGGCCGATGCGGGCGTGGCGACTCTGAAGCGCGTGCGTGAGAAGGTGACGCGCAACCCCCATGCGCGCACCCGGCCGCCCGAATTCGTGGCGGTTCTGACGGGCACGGGCGAGTATGCCTACCAAGCCGAAGAGGGTATCTACGTCATTCCCCTGCGCGCCCTCGGCGCCTGAGTGCTGCTAATGTCTAAGTAGACAGTGAATTCCGGAATTCCATCTTCAAAAGTCTGTCGGCGATGGCGATAATGGAGTCGCCATCGCCTCTTTCCGAACGATGGGAGCCTGCCATGTCCAACAATATACTCAACCCTCTGGAGAAGGAGCTCCTGATAAGGCTCTACAGGAGCAATCCCGACATCAAGCTCTCCGACTTCTGCCGCGCCAACAACGTGAGCGAGGCGGCGTTCAAGACCTGGCTCAAGAAGTACGGCGCCGAGGGGCTCTCCGGGCTGTATCGCTCGAAGAAGACGCCGAGCCTGCTTCCCGAGGGCGTGGACGAGACGGAGGAGACCCTGCGCCGCGAGCTCATCAAGACCAGAATCGAGCTGGAGCGACTAAAAAAAGGCTACATCCGGATCCCGAGAGAAGATGGGACGCCGGGAGAGTTCGTGCCTGTATCCGAGAAGAGTGCGCGATCATCGAGGCGCTCTCGAAGGAGTTCCCTGTAACCGGGCTCTGCAGCCTGTGCGGCGTGAGCCGCTCCGGCTTCTACAAGTGGAGGAAGAGGGGCGGGGATCCGCCGAAAGACCGCGCGAAGGTGCTGCGGCTGGTGCAAGGCTGCCACGACGCCCACCCCTCGCACGGGTACCGGTGGGTGCACGCCTACCTCAAGAGGAGCGATGGCATAACGGTGTCCGCGGAATACGTCAGGAGATGCTTTCTCTACCTGGGCATACGCGCCGAGACCAAGCATCAGAAGAAGGATCGCGAGCGCAAGGCGCGCGATCCTTACCCCAACCTCATCTTCTCCACGTGGGAGACGGTCGATCGCCCGCGCCAGGTGATAGTCTCCGACATGACGGCGTTCTGGACGCGGAGCAGGTACTGGGAGCTCGCTCTTTACTTCGACGTGTTCACGAAGCAGATCATAGGGCGCGGCCTCACGAAAAGACGCGGCTGGCCGGGCATCTACCACGACGGCCTCGAGCAGGCGAGGGAGGAGATCGAGAGATCCAGGGCGGAGGCCGTGGGGAGGCTGGAGGCGGGATCGGGCGACATCTGCGTGCTGCACACCGACCAGGGGAGCGTCTACACATCCAAGGCCTACAACGAGATCATCCGCGAGAGCAGCATCGTCCGCTCGTGCTCGCGCGCGGGCAAGCCCACGGACAACCCCGTGAACGAGTCTTTGAACGGCTGGATCAAGGAGGAGCTCTTCACGGACTTCGGGCTCTACGACAAGCGGGATTGGGAGGTGGAGCAGGTGGTCGACGACTACATCGAGTGGTACAACGCGAAGCGACCTTGCTGGTCTCTCGGGTACATGACGCCGAACGACTTCTACGACGCCTTCATGGCGGGGGAGGTGGAGAGGCGCGACACGTTCGCGGGTCGCGTGATCGACCCGACGCCGAAGTTCGTGCGCGAGAAGCTCGCAAGGGCCGAGGCCGATGCCGAAAGCAACGCGATCGGCACAAGCGAGCTCCTCTGCTTCGATGCCGGTGTCTACGTCCCTCTAAAGAAAAACAGCTCCAGTGTCTACGAACGCGATGCGGATTCCAGCTCTGGTGTCCACCATTGCCACGGGGAAGATGGAAAAAGTGTCTACGAAGCTTGACTAGTACAAAGAACTGGTAAGCCCGAAGCCATGAAAAGCGGCAAAATCGTCAATTTCTGCAAAATGAAGAGTTACATTATCGTAGAAATCGACCAAATAAAGAATTGCATTATTGAAAAAGCCCAGCTAAAATAGACAAAACGATAGCAGCGAAAGGAGTCCTCCTTGTTTCGCAGGAAGGTCTACGAGTCTCTACAGCGTTGGGCGACCCGACGTGGTCAGACAGCACTTCTCGTGACAGGTGCGCGCCAGATCGGTAAAAGCTATCTGGTAGAGCGCTTGGGTCGCGAGAAGTATCAGCGCCTTCTGACAGTCAATCTCTACCTCGATAAGGCGGCGAAGCGCTCGCTGGCTGAGGCCTCCAATGTAGCGGATCTCGTAACACGCCTCTCTCTCATGGCTGACCAGCCCCTCGTTCCTGGCGAGACGCTGATCTTCATCGACGAGATCCAGGAGCTTCCCGACCTCATGACCATGGTGAAGGGTCTTGTTCAGGACGGCCGATTCTCTTATGCGTTCTCGGGTTCGATGCTGGGAACCGAGCTGAAGCACGTGCGCTCCTATCCTGTGGGCTTTGTGACCGAGGTCACCATGTTCCCTATGGACTTCGAAGAGTTCTGCTGGGCGACGGGTGTCCAGAACGAGGCTCTTTCCGTCGTCCGGGACTGCTGCACGTCCCTTCAGGCGGTGCCTGGCTACCTGCACGAAGCCCTACTCGGCTACTTCCGCAGCTACATGGTAGTAGGGGGAATGCCTGCAGCAGTGCAAGCCTTTCTCGACAACGCCGGCAATATGGGACCGGTGCGAGAGGTTCAGGCTGAGCTGGTGGTTTCGTATGTTCACGACATCACGAAATACGCCGGCACTGCGGCTCCAACCGTGAGGGCGATCTTCGAACAGCTTCCTCTTCAGCTGGACGCGCGCTCGCAGCGGTTCCAACTGAACTCCCTAGGAAGGGATGCGCGCTACAGCAAGTTCAGCTTCGATTTCAACTGGCTAGTTTCGGCCCATGTCGGCCTGAAATGCAACGTGGTACGCGATCCGAAGAGGCCTCTCAAGGCCACGGAAGACGCGGGGAACTTCAAGCTGTATGAGTCGGACACGGGGATGCTGGCGAGTCGCTACGACATTTCGGTGGCGCGCGGTTTGTACAGCGATGATCGCACGCTCAATCTCGGATTCATGTTCGAGAACGTGTTCGCCCAGGCGCTTACTGCTTGCGGGTGTGATCTGTTCTACTACATGAACCGCAAGAGGGGAGAGGTTGATTTCCTGGTTGAAAATGCCCGGGGAGACGTAGTTCCACTTGAGATCAAGTCGGGCCGCACGCCCCGCGCCCATGAAGCTTTGAACAAGCTGCTCGCCACTCCGGAATACGGGATTGAAAAGGGCTACGTGCTTTCGCGCCTCAATGTGGAGCAGCGCGATCGTGTTGTCTACCTCCCCTGGTACGTGACGGCGTGCCTGCCCGAGGCTCTCGGCCTGAGAAAGCGCTCCGATGAGGAGGACTCGTTCAGCATAACGCTTCCGTCCCTATCCGCGCCCACAAGAGAGAACTCCAGCGGAGTAGTGTGAGGCTTTTCTCTTTCGCCGCTCACCCCTGAAAATGTACCGCTCGAATAGGGTTTAGAGCGTTTAGAAAGCATTTTCGTCGTTCTTTACCCTGTCATTTGCCTACCAACTTGTTTTGGACACTTCGTAAGAAAGTTCCGAGAAACCCCTGGTCAGAGCTTTGAATCTTGCTGTCGGTGCTGCTGGTGTTCTCGTTCCTGAACGTGACCATGTTCACGGACTACGCCAACGCCGAGGGTGACAACGGGGAGGCGACCGAGTTCGCCGAGCCTGTCGGAGAGCCCGAGGCCCAGGCGCAGCCCGAGGACGAGGCCAACGGCCCGGAATCTGAGGAGCCCGCGGAGGAGGTGAACGAGGCCGAGCCCGCCGCCGAGCCCGAGGCCCCTGCCGTGGCGGAGGAGCCCGAGGAGAGCTATCCGGCCCAGCGCCTGACCGCCGAGGCGGGCGATGGAGTGACTGTCGTCATGGAGGCTCCCGAGGGAGCGCTCCCGGCCAACAGCTCCATGAAGGTGGAGACGGTGTCATCGCGCGCTGTCGAGAAGACAGTCGAGGAGGTCGTGGCTGATGAGGGCAAGAAGGTCGAGGAGCAATCTGCCTACAGCATCACTCTCTTCAACGCTGCGGGTGACGAGGTGTCTCCCGCCAAGAAGGTGAAGGTGTCGTTCCGCAACGCCGGAGTCGACGGCGATGAGATTACCGTCATGAAGGTCGCGAATGGAGCCCGTGCTGTCGAGGTTGCCGAGATTCGGGATAACGGCACAGCTGCTTTCTCCGATACTGCTCCGACCGAGTCTGGCAACGTCTACGTTCTGGTTGGCAAGAAGGCCGAGATCAAGGCTCCCACGGTCGAGCAGAAGACCGTCACCCTCCGCGTCGTATACGAGACGGGCGCGGTGCGCGACGTCATTCCGATAGCGGTCGAGAAGAAGGACGGTGCTTACGCCGGCACCTACAAGCTCGATCTGAACGGTTTCACCGCAAGCTGCGACGCAGAGATGGCCACCATCGACGAAACGGGGCTTGTCTCCTTCAGCTTCCAAGACGACGAGCCGGTGACCATCGTGGTGACCCTGCGGGGCGAGAAGGCGACCTACACGGTCAACCACTACAAGCGAGGCGCCAACGAGGGCGAGGAGACGCTTGCGGAATCCGTGCAGCGGGAGGGCATCGTCGGCACTTCGACGGAGGCCGTGGCCAATACCTATGAGGGCTACACGTGCGAGGGCGTCGCGCAGACGATCGTGACGGTCGAGAACGACGCCGTGGTGAACATCTACTACGCGCCCAACAGCTACAAGCTGAGCTACGAGTCCAACGGCGGCTCCTACGTCCCTCCGGTGCTTGGAGTCCACGGGCAGACGGTTGACGCCATCACCTATATCCCCTACAGCAAGGTTCTCACCTGCGGCAAGACCGTCCATTCACACGACGGCGACTGCTGGGGGCTGACGTGCAAGATTGAGGAGCATACCCATAGCTATACGGAGTCGCAATGGAAAGGTATTCCGCTCTTGGGTGGTCATATGGAGTACAAGGGCGGCTGTTACGGAAGCAGCTGGAGCCGGAATCCGAGCTGTGGGAAAACTGCCCACACCCATGGCGACAGCTGCTACGGCTACACCTGCGGACTCGAGGCGCACCAGCACACCGACGGCGAGTGCTACGAGGTGACCCTCGAGTCTTGGACGCCGACCCCGCAGAAGCAGGGCTACACGTTCGAGGGCTGGTACGAGGACGAGGCCCTGACCACCCCGGCGCAGAACACCTACGTGCTCACCGGCGACCGCACCCTCTACGCGAAGTGGACGGCCGGTCAGGCGCTCTACACCATTGTCTACCTGACCGAGAATGCTGACGACGGCAACTGCTCATACTTCGGCAGCATTGGCAATCAGCTCGCCGAGGTCGGTACTACTGTGACCGCGAACGCGAACTCCGCCAAGCCCTCCGGTCTCGATACCGCGCACTTCACCTTCGCCGAATCGACCTCCGCGACCGTCAAGGCCGACGGCTCCACCGTCGTCACGGTCAAGTACAAGCGCAACACTTATACTCTTACGTCCGAAGAAAAACACGGTGGGAAAAAGCTGACCTTGACAGCTAAATATGGGGCTCACATTACTGATGCCTTCAACAAAGCTTTCAACGAGCCAACTGGAAACGACATCGCGTGGTCTCTTGAAAACGATCAGAGCACGAAAGTCGCCGCAATCGATGTCATGCCCGGTAGGAATGCTACAGTCTACGAGTTTGAGTACAGCTCGAAAAAAAGTCAGACGCTTAGCTATTGGCTCGAGAATTATGCTTCGGATACCACTACCATGTACGACGGTCGTACTTATGGTCTGTACAAAACTATTAATGTGAAATTCAATTACCTGAATAGCGCCGATTTCCCGGATCATACTGGATATATGAGACACGACGCCTATATCGATGGTAGGTCACGGGGCGTTAATTTCGGCGAATACACTACCAGCAATGGCACAACTGGCGATTTCTACTATAACGCCGCGAGCTATAGCCTCGATCTATACGGCTACGAGGGCGTGAAACTCTCCACCAACTCCGTGAAACTAGGTGCTGACATCACTTCGTATCTCACTGAGCCGGAGGCCCCGGTCGACGGCGCGACGTTCGCCGGCTGGTTCATCGATCCCGAGCACACGACGCCATTCACTGGCACTGCGATGCCCATGGGTCTGGCGCTGTACGCGGACTGGAACATGCCGACGTATAAGATCACGCTCGACGGTCAGGGCGGTACCTTCACTGACGATGCGCAGATGCCCGAGGACGTGGAGTACGGCGAGATTATCGGCTCTCAGCTTCCCACTCCCGAGAAACCCGGCTATATCTTCACCGGCTGGGTCACCAGCCCCATCACCGAAGCGCCGTTCGATCCTCGCAAGCCCATCACCGAGGACACCACGCTCTATGCCTCCTGGATGGCGAGCTCCACAGTTGAGTACACCGTGATCCATAAGGTCGGCGGCGAGGTTATCGCTACTGAGAAGCACACCGGTATGGTTGGATCCACGGTTACGGCAAGCGCTCTTTCCGAGGATGCGCTCGGTGAATACAAGGACTACCTGCCGACTCCGGCTACCCAAACTACGACGCTCGTCCGCGGCGAGAACACGATGGTCTTCGAGTACGCGAAGCTCGACGACATCAAGTACACGGTCGAGTACAAGCTCCCCGATGGCTCCATCGTTAACGAACTCACCCAGAAGGACGTTCCCGCGGCAGCTCGGATGCAGGTTGTTGGCATCTCCCAGGAGGCCGCCACTTGGGCCTCCGACAACGGCTACATGTTCAAGAACGGCACCACCCAGGTCGTCTCCGACATGGGCCTCGGCAAAGTGGTAACTTTCGATCTCGACTACCAGCCCTACACTATTACTTATGTGCTGGGCAATGGCGAAACTTGGGAAAACGACTTCTATACAAAGAACGATCTAGAGATCAGTATCAGCAAGCAGCCTACGTGGGAAGGTCACAGATTTGTTGGCTGGAAGGTCGACGGAGTTGATACCAAGGTTGAGCAGATAATTAGCAAAGATCCATCGACTGATCTTTTGCCTCCGGAGTCGCTGGGGCAGACCATCACACTTGCCAAGGGAACCATTGGCGATCTGACGATAGAGGCGTTGTGGCAGATTGATGTCGTTGTAACGGCACCCTCAAAGACTATGACCTATGATGGCACCAATATTATGGTTGCTGGCGGGTGGACTGATGCGACCGCTACGAATTTGCTACCAGGTCATAAGGTGGTCATAAGCTCTGATGCAATCAAGCTGTCTGATGGCTCCAGTGAGATGATCAATGCTGGTGAAAAACTGACCACGCTTGATAAATCCGATGTGAAGATTTATTGGTCTGGTGTAGATGTAACACGTCTGTACAACATCACTGAGATTAAGAACGGTCTTGCTAAAATCGGCCAGCGCGAGGTGACCGTCACGGGCGAGGGCTGGCCCTCCGAGCAGCCCTACACCGGCAAGCCCTACACCAAGGACGGCGAGTACGCCTTCGACAACGTGGTCGCCGGCCAGACGGCCACCATCGGCTACGAGCTCTCGGGCACCGAGGTGGGCCACTACGACGGCGCGTTCGGCGACGACTTCAAGGTCATGGCCGGCGCCGACGACGTGACCGCCAACTACACGCTGAAGACCAAGACCCCGGGCTCCCTGGACATCACCAAGTCCGAGATCGCCCAGTACGTCACCCTCACCCCCGTCGACGTCGTTGAGACCTACGACGGCGCCGCCCACGCCGCCGGCGTGGCCACCGCCGCCGACGCCAACGGCAAGGCCGTGAAGGTCGAGTACAGCGTCAACGGGACCGACTGGACCACCGACCCGGCCTCGATCACCGCGACCGCCGTGGCCGACTCCGTGACCGTCAACGTGCGCGCCTCCGTCGAGTCCTCCTACGAGGGCTACGTCACCGGCACCCAGAAGCTGACCATCACTGCTAAGGCGTACGGTATTAATACAGCCTCCGACAGCAAGGAATACGACGGCACTCCTCTGACAAACAAAAATGCTGAGGTTGCAGGCCTGGTTGCTAAGGACACGGCGTACGTCGAGGGAACTGGAGAGATCACCGACAAGGGCGAAGTGCCGAACTCGGCTGGCGATGTCAATTGGGCTAGCGGCACCGATGAGCGCAATTACATCCACGATACCTCGCTTGACGGCATCGGGGTGCTGACCGTGACCGCAAAGAAGATCGACCCGACGCCGACTCCGACCCCGGAGGATCCGGACGCAGTTGAACACAAGCTGACCCTCCAAGGCCTCGAGAATGTTACATACAACGGCTCTTCGCAGCCGCAGCACGAGAAGATCGTCGTGAAGGACGGCGATAAGAAGCTCGTCGAAGGCAAGGATTACGAATTACGCTGGTCCTCCGACACGACCAACGTCGGCACCGTCCGCGTGACGGTCGTCGGCAAGGGCAACTACGATGGCGAGGACTGGGCGGAGTACCAGATCATGCACTTCCCCGTCACCGTGACGGCCAACGGCGCCGGTAAGACCTACGGCACGGCAGATCCGGCCCTCACGGCCACGGTCAGCCAGAAGCCCAGCGACGGCTTTGACATTGCCTGCAATGTCACCCGCGCTCCTGGCGAGGACGTCGATGACTATGTGATCACGCCTTCTGGTGACGAGATCCAGGGTAACTACCGCGTGAGCTACGTGACCGACATCTTCGAGATTGTCGCCTCCGGGGCCAACGTGGTTACCGTCTCCAACCTGTCGGACGCCACGGGCCTGACCAAGACCTACGACGGCGCGGCCACCTCGGTCTCCCCGACCGCCGCGGTGGCCGGCTCCACCTTCGAGTACTCGCTCGACGGCGTTAACTGGACTGCCGCCAACCCGAGCTTCACCAACGCGGGCACTTACTCGGTGTGGGTGCGCGCGAACGCCGCCAACTACGAGACCACCCGCGCCGTCCGCGCGACGGTGACCATCAACCCGCGGCCTGCCGTCATCGTCGCGAACAGCGCGACCAAGACTGCGGGTGCCGCCGACCCGATCTTCACGGGTACGGTGACCGGCCTGGTTCGCGCCGGAGATCTCGGTGCCGTCTCGTTCGGCCGGAGCAACGCGGCCGAGGGCGTCGGCTTCTACCCGGGCGTGATCGGTGCCACCTACCTGGCCAACCCGAACTACTCGGTGACGGTGGTTCCCGGCAACTTCACCGTCCTGGCCGCTACGGCTCCGGTGATCCCGGCTGCTGTGACGCCCGCGACGCCGGCCCCGGCTGCGCCTGCTGCCCCGGCGGCTCCCGCTCCCGCCGCTCCGGCTCCGGCCGCCACTCCTGCGGCTGCGACGCCGGCTCCGGCCGCCGAGCCCATCGAGGACGATGCCACGCCGCAGGCCGCCGCGCCCGCTGAGGGCACGCCGCTGGCCGAAACCGAGGAGATCGAGGACGAGGCGACCCCCATGGGCGCCTTCGACGAGCCGCACTGCTGGGTTCACTGGGTGATGCTGCTCGGCATCCTCATCACCGCCGCCTACGGCGCCATCGTCGTCCGCCGCCGCCTGCATTTGGCCGACGACGTGGACGACTACGAGAAGCAGGTGCTCGGCATCGAGGACGAGGCCCCCGAGGCCGTGCCCGCCGACGGTCGCCAGGCCCTGTAAGAGACAGCCGCGAGGGGGCGGCCCCGCCGCCCCCCTCCGTGAAGGAAAGGAGAGACTGAGATGAGAAAGAACAACTGGATCGTCGCAGCGATCGCGGCCGTCGCCTGCGGAGTTCTGCTGTGGGCCTGGTTCGCGCTGGGCTTCAACCACGTGGACGACCCGCTGGACCTGGTGGTCGCCGTGGTGTGGTGGCTCGCCGTGGCCGCCGTCGTGGGCGGCATCGTGTGGGCCGAGGGCAAGAGGCGCGAGAAGATGCGCCTGGCCTTTATCGGCGAGGGCATCGTGTACAACCCGGAGGCCGGGCTCGTGATGCCCGACGCCGGCGAGAGCGAGCTGGCGGCGCTTGAGCGCACGCTCGCCGGCATGGCCTTCCCCGACGAGGTGGCTGCGCTGGACGAGCGCGTGCGCCCCGCGTTCCGCTGGGTGGTGCGGAGCCGCAAGTTCGACCGCAACGGCGAGGTCTGGGAGGGCGAGGTCGTCCCCGCCCACGACCCCGAGGCCGAGCCGCGTGCGTTCTCGTCCCGCGAGGACCTGGCCGCCCTGCTGGCGGCGTAGGGGAGGCCCGCTGGCCCTTAGGGGCCGCGACATAGCCAACCGAGAGGGGGCCGGCGCTCTGGCGAGCGCCGGCCTCCTTTTCTATGAAATAGGAGGTAATTTCAGCGGAAAGATGCTGGGATGAAAAACTAAACCAGGGGAAGCAGCAAAAACGCCCGAGGAAGGTAAACTGCGTACCGTTCGGGCGTTTGCTGGCGCAATCATACCACAGATTCAGAGAATGGTTGTGACGCTTCCGTGTCGGCCGACGAACAGGAGGCGCCTTATCCCCTTGATGGTCTTCGCGCACCTTCTCAGCTCCCTTTCGATTGCGGCGTCCGGGACTTTTCTCATGCGCCTCGAGTCGAGGACGATGCAGGGCGATTGGTTGCGGGCGCGCTGCACGCGACTGCTGCGCTCCCATCAGCGCGGCCCTGCTTTCCGCACCTTCCGTATCCCCGCCAGCGGCGGGGCGCATGCCTCCGCAGCGCAATGGGGGCGCCCCTGCGACTCCGTCGCGGTCGGCGCGGGGAACGGATCGGGACATTCCCGCGTCGTTTCCGCGGTCGGGATCAAGTAGGATGGCCTTGGTTCGAAGTCGAGACCGGTCCTGACGGCCGAGCCCAGTCGATCGCGGCGCGCCAGCTCCTCGTGGCTTGACGCGAGGTTGCAGGCCGTGATATAAGATTAGCGCGGGGCGCGCGAGAGCGGGTCCACCCATCGGCGGGGAACAGTCCCCGCCTTTTTATTTCTCGGTGCCATGCTGAGGGGAGGGGGTAAAATGAGCGAGTTGAGCGTTTTCGTCGACGAGTCCGGAGATTTCGGGGCGCTCGCCGCTCACTGCCCCTTCTATATTGTGAGCCTTGTCGTTCACGACCAAGACGAGCCCATCGACGCCCAGCTGGGGAGGCTGGAAAAGGTGATGCGCGAGTCGGGGTTCGACAGGTATGGGCCGGTTCACACCGCGCCGCTGATTCGCCGGGAGGCGCCGTATTCCGAGCTCGATGGTAGGCAGAGGCGCCGCATGTTCGATGCGCTCTTCGCGTTCAGCCGCCGCTGTTCCATGAGGCACAAAGTTATTCTCGTCGATAAGCGCTGGTTCGGGGACGGCGATGCCCTGGAGGAGCGCATCGCTCGCGAGCTGGGTGAGTTTTTACCTGAGAATATTTCTTTCTTTCAGTCCTATGACAGGGTCATCGTGTACTACGATAGGGGGCAAAAGGAGATAAGTCGCACGCTCAGGGTCGCCTTCGCGGCCTCGCTCAGCCACGTCGAGCACAGGGTTGTCGCACCGGCCGATTACGTCCTGTTCCAGGTCGCGGATCTTTGTTGTACGATCGAGCTAGTTGAGAGACGGCGCACCGAGCGCGGGCTCACGAAGTCCGAGGCTGCGTTCTTCGGAGGCGCCGGAAGTTTCAAGAAGACCTATCTGAAGGAGTTCCGCCGCTGAGCCTTCTAGCTTCTGTGTGGGTTTGGGCGAGAGAGAACGGCGTTGGAGAGGGCGGATACATACTCCCCCAAAATCCGGGGCTCGCACCAATTCGTCTTGAACTCGAACCATTCTTCTTCGTGTGGGCGCGCAGCGAGCTGCGTGACGATGTCGACGAGGGATTTCTTGTTGCCCAGCTTGTCCGTACCCGTGTGCTCGCATGCGTCGAACTCGTTGAGAACTTTCGGGATGAGCGCGAAGTCGCTCGGGACGATGGACTGCTGGCCGCGTTCCTGGCGGCGTAGGGGCGGCCCTCGGGTCCGCGAGGGCCTGCGGATCCGAGGAGCAGCCGATGACCAGAGGGGGCAGCGCTGATATGTCCTCCTTCTGTGTCGCTGCGGTTTTGGGGGCATCTTCCTGGTGGTTTGCGACGCGGGTGCGGTCGGCGCGGGGAACGGATCGGGACACTCCCGCGTCATTTCCGCGGTCGCGATCGAGTAGGATAGTTTTCAGTCCGAAGCCGAAGCTAGCGGCGGTCGCAAGGGAAACAAATGAGAAAGATGCGTTTCCAGGGCCGCCTGTTTGTGGTATAAAAGATTCTGCCGGAGGGTCGGAAGGCCCGATGGCTCCAGACTGGCGAGGGTGCTCCCTCGCCGTTTGCATTTAAGGGGGCGTGCTGTTTTGCGACTACTAAGCTGCTTCACCGATGAGGCGGGGGCGCAAGACATGGCCGCCGGCTACTATTTGACGGCGTTGGTGTTTCACGACCAGAGCAAAGAGCTTGCGCAGTATATCGGGCCTTATCTGGATCGCTTGAGTCTGGAGGGGTTGGCCGATATTCCGTTCCATGGCGTCGATCTCATTCACGGCCATGGAGACTACGAGGGAATCTCTCCTGAGAAGAGAAAGCGCCATTTGATCGCGTTTTCCATGTTCGTCCGCACGTTGCCCATTACTTACAGGGTCTTTTCCTACGAGAGGGCGTACACGGAAGATCGCGATCGGCTTGAGGCGCGCTTGCGCAAGGATATAATCGACTTCGTGTTCGACCGTCTCGACGACTTTCAGCTATACGATCGGGTGGCGATATACTACGATGGAGGCCAGGAGGCGGTGACAGCGTCTCTGCACGGGGCGTTCGATTACGCCCTTGCGCGCAGTGCCGCGGTCTACAAACCGCTTTCCCACCAGGAAAAGAGGCTGGCCCAGGCGGCGGACTACCTGTGCACGGTCGGCCTCGCCGAGAGACGCTACGAGCGCGGAGACGTGAGCGCCTCCTACCGGCGCTTCTTCGGAACGCGTAGAAACTTCAGGCAGAACTTTCTTAAGCAGGTGAGACGCAAGCTCGCATAGTGCGATTCGTGCTAGGGGCCTTCGACTGAGACATAGCTAACGACCTCCGCGCGCGGGAAAGGGTTCTGCTTGTCGACGTGTATGTCGACTTGGAGGCTCTCGGCGGCACCGAGGCCTACCACGTCGGCGCCTCTATCAAGGATGCGGGAAAGCGCGCCTTTGCGGTAAGCAGAATCGAAGATCCGGAGACGGTGGCGGGGCTGCTCGCCCGTGTCGCCTCGCTGCCGGCGGGCTAGAGGAAGGCCGCGCCGAGGATGCCATCGCGGTTGGCGCGTAGCGAGCTGCGCGACGATGTCGGCTGCAGTGTCCATGGGAACCTCCTCGAGCCAATAGCAGATATCGAGTATATCGTCACCGAAGACGACGTTCGCCCAACACTCACCAATCACGGCGTGCGTCTCGATGCCTTCGTGAAGACGAAAAACGAGATCTACGATATTGAGATGCAGACAACCAAGCGAGAAGACCTCGGACGGAGAATGCGGTACTACCAGGGAGCGTTGGATACGCTGACTCTGCGGAAGGGAGAAGGTTACGAAGAGCTACCTCCTTGTATCATTATTTTCATCTGCATGCACGATCCGTTCGATGAAGGACTTCCTGTGTATACGCTCGATGTGAACTGCTTGGAGAAACCCAGTGCGCGCATCGGTCATGGCTTTCTTTGGAAAGCCCTATCCGCCCCTGCTTGGGGCAAGCTCCCCGAGGGGCGCTTGCGGAACCTGCTACACTATGTTTGGACGGGGGAAGCCGGGGAAGATCCGCTTATGGGCCAGCTTGCCGTTGCGGTGAAAAAGGCCAACAAAAACGAGAATTGGCGGAAGGAGAAGATGGCGTTGCTGACGTTTGAGGAAGACATGGAAATTCAAAGGCGCATTGCTGAGAAAAAGGGACAAGAGCGCGGTCAAATAATCGGCCTCCAGATGGGGCTTGAACAGGGCCTGGCCGAGGGCCTTGAACAGGGCCTGGCCGAGGGCCTTGAACAGGGCCTGGCCGAGGGTCGGGAGCAAGGCCTGGCCGAGGGTCGGGAGCAAGGCCTGGCCGAGGGCCGAGAGCAAGGCCTGGCCGAGGGCCGCGCGGAAGCGGCTAGCGAGGTTGCTTCGCTGATGGCGTTGCTTTTGGGCGCCGAACGGCTCGACGACGCTCGACGGGCAGCTGTGGAAGAGAGTTACCGGGATGAGCTGATACGTGAGTTTGGCATCTCCCAGGCCGAATAATGCGGTTGATGAGCTGATAATTCTGTCAATATTTGGTAAACTTGAATCATCTTTAACGAGATGCTGAAATGGGAAGGAAGCGGGTGATGATCGTGGGAGACATCACGCGGTTTACCAATAAAGGAATGGGTTTGGCGATGCGGGTTTTGGCTGCCGGCTTGGCCGCATTGCTCGCTCTGACATTTTTGAATCTGACGGTGCTTCCCGGCACCGCCCTGGCAGAAGAGGCCGACGGCGTCGATGCGGCTACCGAGCACCTTGTTTTGCCTGCACCCGAGGAGCCCGAGGCGGGATCGAACGTCTTTGTGTACCTGCATTTAAATGGGCCGGCTCTGGATACGGCGAAGGCGGCCGGGTTGGAGGTCAACCGGGAGGGCTGGTTCACGGTAGGCGTCATTGCATTGAAAGGCATTGCAAAACCGAGTGAAAAGCCCTTGAATTACGAGGTTGACCAAACTGAGCTTAAAGCTATGCAAAATCAGATAGGCACGGCTTTGCGGTCGATCAACTATTACCCTGGTGCCCAAGCACTGAGCCTGAGTGCTGCGAAGTGGACCGCCCTTAAGGTGTGCTCCGGAGCGACTGATTATGCGGTGGCAGGGCATACGTGGCACCTCGACGGAGAACTGTGCGATCAGCTGGTGAATTTCGATGTCCGCTACATTGACGCCGAGGGCAACGCACTTGCTGTGGGCGACGTAGATGATCAGGGCAACAAGACCGACACGCGCACCATTTTGGCTGCCGTTGGGTCGGAGATAGCTGCGGACGACCAAATCATCGACATCGAAGGCTACGAATATTCGAAAGAGCTAACTACAGAGAAGAATGGCGGCGAGTCCGTTACGGTAGCAGCTGAATCTCTCGCGCGATCCTCCGTTTCCGGCATGACCTTGGTCTACAAAAAGACAGCCGAAGAGCCGGTCAAGCCCGAAAACCCTGGCGATAACGATCCTGCCGGCAAGCCCGTCGTCCCCGACGATAATGGTAACGGGTCAGTCGACAACAACGGTGGCGTGAAGCCGCCGGCGCCTTCCGACAACGAAACCCCGAAGGTGCCAAGCATCAAGGTTCCCGCGCCGCCCACACCTCAGCAGTCGCAGAGCAATGCCCAGAATAACGACACCGCCACCGGTGCCAACGGCGGTGGGTTCAATGCGGGCGAGCGCACGGCTGTGTCCGAGCCCGCGCCCCAGGCCGCTCCCGCGAAGGTCGAGCTTGCCGAAACGACTTCTGCCGAGCAGCCTGCAGCCGAGACGGTTTCCATCGACGATGATGCAACACCGATGGTTGCTCGAGTCGGCGGCGCCGAAGCCATTGCCGAAGAGGAGGTTCCCATGGGGGCCTTCGACGCTCCGGTTGATCCGGCTCCTTGGGTCGCGGGTCTGGGGGCTATTGGAACGGCGCTGTGGGGCGTTATCGCCGTGCGCCGACGTCTCGTGATGGCGCAGCGGCTGGCGTCTTTCGAGGGCCAGGTGCTGGGCAATAGTGCTGTCGAGGCTGATGCCGTCGCCGTTCCGAATGCCGGGCATCAAGCGCTTTAGCCTTGCTTTAAAGGGAGCGCTTCTAAAGGACCGCCGCGCCCTCAGGGTTTGGCGTTTCAGCTAGAGAGCAAGCGCTTGCGCCAGCGCCCACAGTGCTAGAAGATGCCCAGGGTAGTACCCATAGAAGAACCATTTCAACGGTCGGCCTCGCTGGCCGTTGTAGTTCAGCATGAGCGCTGTTGCCAACCCGAACCCAACGGTGTAATAGCCGAGTACGCCTAGGCTTAGCAGCGCAGGATCGCTGACTGCCCATGAAAGAGCCGGCAGCCCTAGGCTCAAAAAAGGTACGAGCATCGCGAGCGCTACCCCGCGCGGCCGATCGTGAAAATGCCAGAAAAGCAGAATCATAAGCGGGCCGATAATGCCCCAGTCGCAAAAGGAACTGACGGCCAGCTCTCCAAGGAGGCCCAGCGCGCATAGGACAAGGTTCTGCCGCTGGTGGTCGACAAGCCACAGCATCCCGAGCCCGATAAGCAGGGTGATGAGCACGTTACCCGTCGCTCCGAACAGCAGCGAATAGGGAATTTGCGAGACAACCGCGAACACGGCGAGTCGCTCTGCATAGCGTCGCACGCTGGAGGTGTGTCGATACCCCTCGCACAGCAGATACGCCATAATGGGGAAGGTGAGGCCGCCCAAAGAATACAAAGCGACCATGGCGCCCCCTGGCAGCTCGCTGCCGAACACGTTGGCAACATGGTTGCACGTCATGCCCACGATAGCTGCCACCTTCAACACAAAGGCGGTAACGGGGGGCATAGGCTTCATGGGGATCCTTTCGCGAGGCCGGCTGAAAGGTGCCGGCGCAGTCAAAGAGGCGCACCTATTATAATGATGCGCCATGGGAAATACCAAAATCATACCGTGTGGCTTTGGGCCTGTGCTCGTCTTGGTGCTGCTCGCCGGCGTCGTGGGCGGCCTCGGTCAGTGGTGGGCCGACGGGGGTTCGCAAGCAGTGCAGCTGGCGCGCTGTGGCGCATTGCTTGCCGAGGCTTGGGAGGCGGCGGTGGTGGAAGAGGTGCTTTTCCGCGGCGTGTTGTTGTGGGCATGCCTGTCTTGGGCGCGTCGCCGGAATGAAGCATACCCAAGAAGAGCGCCGCGCGCTCATCGTCATCGGTTCGCCGGCTTACGCGCGGTCGTTGATCCCGTCGGTTTCGCGGTAATGGCGAGTTCCCTCATATTCGGATTGGCCCACCTGTTCCCTGAAGGATCGCTGATGGCGCCAGGAGCCGACATTGGTGTTGCTGCGATCCAGGGCGTTCTCAAGGTGACGCAGTCGACGTTGTTCGGGGCTGTCATGGCGCTGCTCGTCGTTCGTAGTCCCTACGGCTCGCGTCCTTTCCCGCAGCGGGCGCTTTCCCTGATGGCCCCCGTAATCGTTCACGGCCTTTTCGATCTGCTGTTCTGGGGCCCCCTTTTGCTGACAGGCGGCGTGCTGCCCTCTACCTACCTCACGGGCAATCCGGCCGATCTCGTACCTTTGGTGATCACAACGGTTCTGCTGGCATGGGCCGTAAAATCATGTTAGGCTTTGCCCATGAACAGAACTGAAGCCCTGCATATACTCGGCCTGGAAGACGACGCCACGGCCGACGACATCAAAATCGCCTATCGCGAGACGGTGCAGATTCTGCACCCGGACAAGTTCGCGGGCAATGAGAAGCTGCAGAACCGCGCCACGGAGCAGTTCAAGCGCCTGCAAGAGGCTTACGACCTGCTGTCTTCGGGCGCAGGCGGCGGCCGTGGCGGCCGCGGTGCGCGCTCCGGCAGCTCGTCCGGCGCATCCTCCTCATCCGGCGCCGCGCGTGCCTGGACCGAAGTCGAAGACGGTGTGGAAGTGGAATACCTCACCGAGGCCGAGATTAAGGCGCGCCTTGCTGGCATCGCCGCCGCCCGCGCCCAGCTGGTGGCCCAGCGCGACACCGTCTCCGACGAGCGCCGCAACGGCCTGGCCATGGCGGCCATTGGCGCGGTGGCCACGCTGCTCACCATCCGGCGGCCTTTCGGCATCCTCGGCATGATCGCCGCCGTCGCCGGCACCGCCACGGTGTGGGGCATCATTCAGTTTCTCGGCGCCCAGCGCAACCTCAACACGCTGAACGAGCATCTGGCGAAGCTCACCGAGGAACGCAAGGAGTACGAGGCTCTCCTCGAGGAGTAGTTGCTCCCGCCGTCTCGTCCGGCCGTGCGCATCGTACCCCTTCTGCCGCGCCCGTTTGTCGTCCCGGTGCCGTCTGCGGCCATTTCCCGCTATTGCCCCCGCAAAGCGCTATAATTTCTGTGCCCAAAAACGAACCGAAAGAAGATTCATGAAGCAAGAGAACATCCGCAACGTCGCTATCATCGCCCACGTCGACCACGGCAAGACCACTCTCGTAGACCGTCTTCTGTGGGCTTCCCACGTCTTCCGCGAGAACCAGCAGGTGGAAGAACGCGTCCTCGATTCCAACGATCAGGAGCGCGAGCGCGGCATCACCATCCTTTCCAAGAACATCTCCATCACCTACAAGGGCGTGAAGATCAACGTCATCGACACGCCGGGCCATGCCGACTTCGGTGGCGAGGTGGAACGCGTGCTCAACATGGCCGACGGCGCCCTGCTCATCGTCGATGCCTACGAGGGCCCCAAGCCCCAGACCCGCTTCGTGCTTTCCCATGCGCTCGAGCGCGGCCTGCGCATTGTGGTGGTCGTGAACAAGATCGACCGTCCCAACGCCGACCCCGAGGGCGCCGTGGACAAGGTCTTCGACCTCATGGTGGAACTGGGCGCCAGCGACGAGCAGCTCGACTTCCCCGTGGTGTACGCCTCGGCCGTGAACGGCTACGCCCGCCGCGAGCCCGACGACGGCAATATGGACATGGTGCCGCTGCTCGACACCATTCTGGATGAGATTCCCGCCCCCGACGTGGATATCGACGGCCCGGTGGCCCTGCAAATTTGCACGGTGGACCACTCCAGCTACGAGGGCCGCATCGGCGTGGGCCGCTTGTCCTCTGGCACGCTGCACGAGAAGGAGCAGGTGCTCGTTGTGAAGCCCGACGGGGCCGAGCGCCGCGCGCAGATTCGCAAGGTGTACACCTTCGAAAACCTTGGCAAGGCCGAGGTCACGGCCGCTGATGCCGGCGATATCGTGGCCGTCATCGGCATCGAGGACGCCGACATCGGCGACATCATCACCGATCCGGAAAGCCCCGTCACCGAGATGGCCCCCATTGCCGTGGAAGAGCCCACCATGGCCGTCGTCTTCGAGGCGTCCACGAGTCCCTTGGTGGGTCGCGAGGGCGAGATCGTCGGCGGCCGCCAGCTGAAGGAGCGCCTGATGCGCGAGAAGGAGAGCAACATCTCCATGCGCATCAACGAGCTGGAGGACAAATCCGGCATCGAGGTGGCCGGCCGCGGCGTGCTGCACCTGTCCGTGCTCATGGAGACCATGCGCCGCGAGGGCTTCGAGTTCCAGGTGGGCCGCCCCCGCGTGGTGTACAAGACCGCTGAGGACGGCACGAAGCTCGAGCCCATCGAGGAAGCCACGGTGGACGTGCCCAACGAGTACGCGGGCAAGGCCATCGAGGTCATGGGCACCGCCGGCGGCATCATGGAGCACATGGCCTCCGATGAAACTATGACGCACCTCTCGTTCTCCATCCCCTCGCGCGGCACCATGGGCCTGAAGACACGCATCCTGAACGCCACCCACGGCGAGGCCATGCTGTTCCACCACTTCAAGGAGTACGGCCCCTACACCGGCGAAATGGCCGGCCGCAAGAACGGCGGCATGATCGCCATGTCCACGGGCAAGGCCGTCGCCTACGCGCTGGACACGCTGCAGGAGCGCGGGCGTCTGTTCGTGGCGCCGGGCGACGATTGCTACGAGGGCATGATCGTCGGCGAGTCCGCCAAGGAAGGCGACATGGTGGTGAACGTCGAGAAGACGAAGAACCTGGGCAACCAGCGTTCCAGCTCGGCCGACAAGGCCATCCAGCTGACGCCGCCCATCACCTTCACCTTGGAAGAGGCCCTGGAATACATCGAGGACGACGAGCTGGTGGAGGTCACCCCGCAGTCCGTCCGCCTGCGCAAGCGCCTGCTCTCCGCCACCGACCGCAAGAAGGCGAAGAAGAACTAACCCGTACCTTATGGCCGAGCCACATACCTACCCGTAGGGGGCGACCTTGGTCGCCCCCTTTCTGTATGGGAAATTGCGTGAATCAAAATATCCGAATATGACCCAATTCATAAGCTTTGAAGTGGGATTTCTTCCTCGTTCTCATTGACGTACCGTGAATCAAAAGTGGGCAAATTGTGCGGCGGTTGTTACCGTGCCGTCATGCGTGGGAAAATGCCTTTTGAACTTATCGGGGACTGTCTCAAAACGCCATCGTGAATTGAACCTCGGCCGTCCCCGTTGCCTATGAGGAAGGTGCTTATGAAGAAGCTGTCTTTTGCGAAATCGCTTGCTTCCGTTGGTTTGGCGGCTGTGTGCGCCCTGGGTATCGTCGGGTGCTCCGAGCAGACCAGCGATACGCCCACCTATACGGGCGGTGTCGCGGCCACGGTCAACGGGGTGGAGATTCCCGAAGACAAGGTCACGCAGGCCATCCAGGACATCCGCGCCCAGATGAGCCTCACCGAGGAGGACGCCTGGGGCCAGTGGCTCGCCGACAACGATTACACGCCTGAGTCGGTGCGCGAGGAGATCGTCAACTCCTTCGTCGACCAAGAGCTGGTGAAGCAGGGCGGCGAGGCCGAGGGCATTACCGCCGATCCCACCGAGATCGATCAGTACGTGGAAACCATGCGTGGCCACTATGATTCTGATAGTGCCTGGGCCGAGGCCCTCGAGGCCGTGGGCATGACCGAGGACGAGTATCGCGACAACATCGCGCTGTCTCTGGTGTCCCAGCAGCTGCAGGAGAAGGTGGGCGAAGGCGCTGCCGAGCCCACGGACGAGGAAGTGCTCGAGAGCGCGAAAACCTACGTGAGCTCCTACGACGGCGCGAAGAAGTCCTCGCACATCCTGTTCGAGGCCTCCGACGAGGCTCAGGCCCAGGAAGTGCTCGACAAGATCAACGCCGGCGAGCTCGACTTCGCCACGGCCGCCGAGTCCTATTCCAAGGACACCGCTTCCGCCGCCGAGGGCGGCAACGTGGGTTGGGACCGCCTGTCCAACCTCGTGACCGAGTACACCACGGCCCTGGCCGACTTGAACAAGGGCGATGTGAGCGGGCTCGTGACCAGCACGTACGGCATTCACATCATCCAGTGCACCGATGTGTTCGAAGCGCCGGAAGAGCTGACGAGCCTCGATCAGCTGCCGACGGAGTTCCAGGACTCTATCCGTACCATGCTGCAGTCTTCCAACCAGTCCAATGCTTATTACACGTGGCTCGAGGAGCAGCGCAACGCTGCTGACATTCAGATCAACGACATGCCCGAGGGGCTGCCCTACTACGTCGATATGGCGAACTACTCCAAGACGGAGACCTCCACGGATGGCACGGGTGTGACGGCCGTCGATGCCGATGGCAACCCCATCGTGCTGGATGAGGAAACCGCCGAGGGCGAAGGCGAGGGCGCTGAGGCTCCCGTAGCCGAGGGCGTCGACGAGGGCGCTGAAGGTGCCGAAGATGCCGCCGCGGCCGCTGCCGATGAGGCTGCTGCCGATGCTGAGGGCGCCGCACCTGCTGGCGATGACGCCGCCGCCGAGCAGCCGACCGAGGGTGCCGCCGATGGTGCCCAGCCGGCTGAGGGAGCTGCCGAGTAAGGCGACGCTCCCGCCGCTGCGAGGACGTCCTTGCGAATGAGAGAAGAACGAAGCGCCCGCGCATCCGTGCGGGCGCTTTCTTGTTGGAGGAGAAAGCCATGACGGACCTGTCGCCGCTGCTGCGTATCCGCGACGCCCATGTGCGCCGCGCGGGCCGCGAGATTCTCGCGGTGGATGAGTTCTCCCTTGCCGAGGGAGAATCGGCGGCACTGCTGGGACCCAACGGCTCGGGGAAGTCGACCTTCATCGGCCTCATTACCCGCGAGATACACCCGCTGCACCGCGATGAGGCGCCCGTGCTTTTTCGGGGCGATGCGCGCGTCACCTTGGCCGACATCAAGCGAGCGCTGGGCGTGGTGTCGTCCACGATGCAGGATCAGATTCGCGTGCATGTGCCGGCCCAGGATATCGTGGCCGGCGGCTTGTTCGGCTCGCTGGGGATACCCCAGCGCTGCACGGTAACCGACGGCCAGCGCGCTCGCGCCCGGGCAATCATGAGCGAGCTGGGCATCGGCGACTTGGCCGAGCGGGATATTCTCACGCTATCCACGGGCCAGGCGCGGCGCGTGCTCATCGCCCGGGCGCTCGTGCACGACCCGGACGTCCTCATCTTCGACGAACCCTGCACGGGACTCGACCCCGAAGGAATGTACTATGTTCGGCAAACGATGAGCGCTCTCGCCCGCGCCGGCCGCCCGGTGCTGCTGGTTACCCATTATCCCGAGGACATTGCCCCGGAAATTCAGCGGCTGCTGCTCGTGCGCGACGGTCGTATCGTGGCTGACGGCCCTAAGGAGGCGCTGCTCACCAGTGAGACCATGAGCGGCCTGTTCGGCGTCCCCTTGGAAGTGGTGCGCACTCGCGATCGTTACAGCCTCGTGGACTGCTAGGTCGTGGACTGCTAGCGCTGCGCCGCATTTTCCTTCGAAGAGCTTCAATGAATTGTGTACGGCGCATCCTATGGTTGAGGTTCCCCCTTGCGTTTTCCTCCAAACCGTAGCACGGGGCGCCATTTTGGCAGCTGGGTTCGGCCCCCCTGTAGCACGGGGCGCCATTTTGGCAGCTGGATTCAACGTGAGCGACAGAAAGGGCGGTCGTGCTACGGTGTAATCTAGAGTTAACAAATAGTCACAAACAGCTGAACTGGGGAAACTCGAAAGTTGTCAAAGTTAGCAGAAGCAAACTCCGTAGCACAAGGCGGAATAATGTCGTATTGGCGGCAGCGCTGCGGCAAAAAGGGGCTCCGTGCTACGGATTGCGTTAGCGACGACACCAGCGCCAGCGTAAACAGAGAGAAAGGGGCCTGGATACGGGAGTATATCGGAACCGAAAATGGCGGAGGAGGAGGGATTCGAACCCTCGTCACCGGGAGCACCGGTGAAACGGTTTTCGAGACCGCCGCATTCAACCACTCTGCCACCCCTCCGCAGGGGCGATGCGCCGCCTAAAGGGGCGCCATATCAAAGCGAGCCTGGAAGAGGCTCGCGGGATAAGTCTGGCGGAGAGATGGGGATTCGAACCCCAGATACCCTTTTGGGGCATACACGATTTCCAATCGTGCTCCTTCGGCCAGCTCGGACATCTCTCCGCATAGCGTCTGCCTCACGAACGTGAAGCGTCTTAGAAGTATAGCGCAGCTGCGCTGCGGTCTCAAGAGGTTTTTTCGTGTGGAGGCTTTCGCCGCAACGGTTCGGCGGATCTTGCGAGGGATGATCCAAGACGCACCTCATCGTCGAGGATGGCTAACCGTTAAACCTTCGGATTCCCCAGTGAGCCTCCATTGTCCGTTTATCTCACGGAGGAACTGCGTACAATAGGCAAAAAGCGTGCTTGTCAAAAGGAACCGCTATGCCCGTCATTGATGCCCATTCCCACATTTATCCCGACAAGATCGCCTGCAAGGCTTCCTCGGCCGTGGGCGATTTCTACGGCGTCGACATGAACGCAAAGAATGCTTCGGCGTCCTCGATGCTCGCGGCGTGCGAAGGCTCGCCCATCACCCATCACCTGGTGCATTCCGTGGCCACGACGCCCGGGCAGGTGCCGATCATCAACGACTTCATCGCCGAGCAGTGCCGCGCCCACGACAACTTCGTTGGCTTCGCTACTATGCACCAAGATTTCGAAGACGTGGAAGGTGAGATCAACCGCGCCATTGATCTGGGACTGAAGGGCGTGAAGATCCATCCCGACACCCAGAAGGTGAACATGGACGACCCTCGGCTCATGCACCTGTACGAGGTCATCGAGGGCCGGCTGCCCATCGTCATCCACACCGGCGACTATCGTTACGACTTCTCGCATCCGCGCCGTCTGAAGCGCATCCTGCACACGTTCCCGAACCTGGTGGTGGACGCGGCCCACTTCGGCGGCTGGTCGGTGTTCGATTACGCCCTCGAGTATTTGGAAGACGAGAACTGCTACGTGGACACGTCCAGCGCCCTAGAGTTTCTGGGCCCGCGCCGCACCGTGGAGCTGGTGCGCGCCTACGGCGTCGAGCGCGTGATGTTCGGCAGCGACTTCCCCATGTGGAGCCCCGTGACCGAGTACAACATGCTGGCCGCCATGCCTTTCACCCAGGAAGAGTTCGAAGCCATCACCTGGCACAACGCCGAGCGCTTTATCGGCCAGGAAATCTAGAAGGCTCCCAGGTACCGCAAGGGGTCGTCTTGGACCTCTCGTATATCTCGCTGAACGACAGACGGAGAACCCTTTGCCCTTGGGGCTGTAGGGTTCTCCGTCTTATGGGGCAGGAGTGCCCCCATTCGGCGCATCGGGGAGGGAGGCAGGTGCGCCAGATTCGGATGTGCGGAACTTACGCCTGTTCAGCGAGATACTTGCCTGTCAGGTACCCATAGGTGAGAGCGGCGGCGTGGCTGGCCCCAGACAAGGTGAAGGGGTAGTCTTCCACAAAACGGCCGCCTTGCACGTTGCCGACGGCAAACAGACCGGGGATGGGGTTCGAGTCATCGTCCAGCACGCGCGCGTTGTCGTCGGTCACAAGGCCGCCCATGGTTACGAGCAGGCGCATGCAGCTTACGTCTTCCACTGAAGTGTGCTTGAGCATATCGTAGGTGATTGCATAGAACGGCGGGTCCACCACAGGGAACATCTTCTCCGCAGCTTTGCCGAAGTCCTCGTCGACGCCCTTCTCGCACAGCTCATTGTAGCGAGCGACCGCGGCGGACAGGTTCTGGGTGGCATCCGCGCTGAGCTCCAGCTGGGAGGCGAGCTCTTCAAGCGTGTCGGCTTGGGCAGAAAAACCCTCGCCGTCGCCGTAGCTGCGGATGTTCTGCATGACCATCTCAAGCATCGGGTATTGCTCGGGCCAGTGGCTGTCTATGATTTGGAAAACCTTGCTGCCCGGTTGGTTCTGCATGACCTTGGCGATATTGGTCATGCTGAGATCCTCGTTGGTGAAACGCTCGCCATGCTCGTTGACTTGCAGGAAGAACTCCTGGCCGAACTGAAGGATGTGAGCCATTACCGCATGGGGCCCCACGTCCAGGTGGCCGCCGACGTCCATGCCCATCTGCTGGCCGTCGCCGGTATCGGCGGGGTTGCCGTCGTGATCCGTCACCTCGTATGAGAACAGGAATTTGTCCTGGTTCTTCAGAATCCACGGAGCATACTGCCCCAGCATTTTCTCGTTGTGCGAATAGCCGCCCGTGGCGAGCACCACGCCCTTGGAGACACGATAGCGCGTGTAGCCCTCGCCCTCATCATTGCGGCAGATCACGGCAGTTACCTGCCCGTCGGTCGCCTCGAGCTTCACAGCCGGAGAGTAGAACTGCACTTGCGCGTTGCCCGTGGCCAAAGCCGCATCCACATTAGCCTGCAAAACGGGCGTATGGGTCTCGTCGCCGCCGCTGATGCAGCAGCATCCGGCGAAGAGGCGCTCGTGGTCGATTCCGAAACGGTAGATGCCGCTCGTGAGCGTATCGGCGCAGACGAACAACTGGCTAGGATCTTCGGGAAGCTCGTCTTCCATGCCGAGCCACAATAGGCCGTCATATGCGGAGGTGTACCACTCGAAAGCCTCTCCGCAGTTCTTCAGCCACTTCGTGGTTATGCGATAGTCTGCGCGATGCGACATTTGCGTCATGAGCTCGTTGGCCACCTCGGTGGGGCTGATGTCCTCGATTCCGATGGAGCGCGTCTTCTCGGTGCCGAAGGCGGCGAACATGTTCGAGCGAGCACTGGGCTTGCTGCCCTTCTCGACGCCGACTACCTTGAGTCCTCCTTCAGCAGCAGAACGCAGGGCTCCCACACCCGCCACGCCCAGGCCGACCACGCACACGTCGCAATCGACGGTCTCGAGGATTTTTTCCTCGGGGATGTCGGTTTCCACCAGGGTGCCAGTGTCAGCGAGGGCGGTCTGGTCGTCGCCAGCTGCCTCGGTTGGCTGTTTTGGCGCGCAGCCAACAAGGCCCGCGCCGGCCGCTGAAGCGCCCGCCAGGCCCAGGGCCGTTAGAAACCCGCGCCGGGTCATTGCCCCCGCGCTCTTTTCCTCCATTGCCATAATTTCCTCCTCTTCCGTTGTACGGCAAGATAGTGCCCATATCACCGCATTTTCGGAGGCGGCGAAACAGGAGAAACGTATGAAATAAGGGAAAACTCTTCTCCTACGAAACGTATGAATACCTTTTGAACAGGGAGAACTCTAATTTTCTCGAACAGCTTCAACGAGAGAGATAAGCTCCTGGCGCGAATGGACGTCGCATTTGGTGTAGATGTGCTGCAGGTGAGATTTCACCGTGCTCTCGCTGATTACGAGCTTCTCTGCAATGTAGGGGGCGCTTCGTCCGACGATATAGAGATTGAACACATCGCGTTCGCGAGCAGTCAGGCCCATGCTGTCGCCGAATGATTCAAGGGGACGACCCGAGAGCGAGGTGAGCTTCGCGCCGCCGCTTGCGGACAACAGCAGCGACACGGCTCGATCCTCCAGAATCCAAATGGATGCCACGACGAGCAGAAGGGCCATGAAGAGCATGGCGACCCTGCTTGCGATGTGGAGTCCGAAAAAAACGGAAGCTAGCAGGGGGAGGGATCCTAAAGTCCCCACACACCAGGCAGTGGCTAAGATTCTCACACGAGTACCAGGATACAGCCTCCCCAGGAGTAATCCCATGTAGAGGGCGCCGCATTCCAAAAGAGAGTATGCGATGCCGGCCAACACGTAGGCAAGGTAGGTGAGAGTCGATGAGAACAGCACTAAGATAAGAGCGACCAGCGAAAGGGTTGCAACCACTTTCGTCCACACCGACAGGTTGAAGTCCCGGCCGCGGTTAAAGAGCCAGAGCACGAGTGCGAGCGATATGGCGGTAATGATGACGGGGAACATCTCGCCTTCTGCCTGCTGCAGGAAGACCGAGTACTGTAAGGATCCCACCACCAGTCCGATAACAAAGAAGCTGCAGAGGATTTTAGCCAGCGAAGACGGCTCGAGGGTAAAAGACCGCTCGGTCTCCGATGCGGAAGGCGCGGGGCGCTGGATGAGGCAAAGTGCCACCGCAGAGGCTGCCACGCTCATGCCGGCGAGGGCTTGGCACCATGACGCAGACAGAAGCGAGGGGAGAATCGCCGCCGCCGATGCGAGCACCTCGATCTCTATCATCAGCTCGACAATGCCGATATCGCGCTGGGCGCAGACTGCCGCCAGCCAGCAGAAGAGAAGAACGGTTCCCCCGGCAGACATGAGGATGAGTCCAAAAATGGAGAGGGGCTCTCCCGTGCCTTGCACGGCCAGGCCCATTAGGCAGCACGAGGCGCTTGCTATGGCGAGGGGAACACTCGCAAGCGCGCGTCTCCCTCGGTTGCCCGCGATGATCAAAGCGCAAGAAACGAGGGAGGCGACGGCTACGTCTACAATGGTCGCCGGCACGCTGCCTTGTCCCAGGGGAAGATGCCAGGAAATCTCGCAGGGCGCCTCAAATGACTGGGCCGCCAGAAGGGCGGAGATACCCGCCACAGCTATCAGGAGATTTCTGCCGAGCCACCGCCCATGATTGCGCTGCAACGGTATGTCCCTTCTTGTTGTGGCCCTCGATCATATGGGGACATTATACATGAGGCCGTCGCTCGGTCGAAGGGCGGCCCGAAGACCGCCCGGATACGAAGCTCTCGGGGCCGCCCGTTATTCCTCGTCGGGACGGTCGATGGCCATGCAGATGCGGTCGATGCGGAGGCGATCCATGGCGAGCACGGTGAACGTCACCTTCGTGCCGCGATCTTCCAGCACCGCCACGTCGCCCTCCTTGGGAATGCGGTCGAACAGCGACAGCAGAAGGCCGCCGGCGGTTTCCACATCGTTGGCTTCTTCGGGCTCGAAGCC
Source organism: Adlercreutzia sp. CNCM I-6216 (assembly GCF_977113345.1). Classification (NCBI taxonomy): domain Bacteria; kingdom Bacillati; phylum Actinomycetota; class Coriobacteriia; order Eggerthellales; family Eggerthellaceae; genus Adlercreutzia; species Adlercreutzia sp. CNCM I-6216. Next base: position 113,331 of record NZ_CDSBIE010000007.1, on the reverse strand, counting down.
GAGCAGTTCCACCAGGTCATCAATGGCGAGGGTGCCGTTGATCTGGTAAGTACCGTCGGGCAGTTCCTCAATGTCATCGTCGGTGTCGTGCACGTACTCGTCGTCGATGCGGCCGACGATCTGCTCCATGATGTCGCTCATGGTGACGATGCCCGCCGTGCCGCCGTGCTCATCCACGACAACGCACATCTCGGTGCGACCCTCCTGCATGGCCTGCAGCAGCTTCGCGATGGGCGCGCCCTCGGGCACGGGCGGCAGCTCGCGAATCTTCCAATCGCTCATGGGCGCGTCCTTGGGCACGTCCACGAGGTCCTTGGTGTGCACGAAGCCGACGATGCGGTCCTTCGAGCCGTCGCACACCGGGTAGCGCGTGTACTTATACTGGCGCACGATGTCCCAGTTCTCTTCCAGCGTGTCTTCCAAATCCAGACAGATGACGTCGGTGCGCGGGGTCATGATCCCCTCGGCGTCTTTGTCGCCCAGATCGAAGATGTTGTCGACGAACTCGTTCTGCTCCGGATCGATGAGGCCGCTTTCCGTGGACTCGTCAATGAGCAGCTTGATCTCCTCGCCGGTGTACACCTCGTGCTCGTCGGCCGGGTCGTGGCCGAACAGGCGCATGACTCCGTTGGTGATGCCGTTGAAGATGACCATGATTGGGTAGGTGACGCGGTAGAACACGCGCAAGGGACCGGCGGTGTGCAGGGCGTACTTCTCGGTGGCGAAGATGGCGAAGGACTTCGGGATGAGCTCGCCGACCACTACGTGCAGGGTGGTCACGATGAAGAAGCCCACGGCCACGCAGATGGGGTACACCGTCGCCTCGGGGAAGCCCCAGGCCAGAAGCGGTGCTTCCAGAACGGCGGAGACGGCCGGCTCGCCCAACCAGCCGATGGCCAGCGATGCCAGCGTGATGCCGAGCTGGCAGGCCGACAGGTAGGCGTTGATGTGCGTGGTTACGTCGCGGGCGGCCTCGGCGCCGCGGCGCTTCTCGGCGACGGCCATGTCAATCTGGCTCTTGCGCACGCGCACCAGCGCGAATTCCGCGATGACGAAGAACGCGTTCATCAGCAAGAAGAACACCACGAGCAACAGGCATATAGCGGTTTGCATACCGATCAATCATCCTTTCAGGGCAAAAACTCTGTTCCGCATTATAGAGGTGCGGGAGATAACATGAGCGAATCCATAGATGATTTTCCCAAACAGTCGCCGAACTGATACCGCAGAAGGTGCCGGCGACGCTCATACTAGGAAAAACAAGCGAGAGCGGGGCGAGAAGCGAGTGAGGTGTTGTGTATGAAGCTAACGCGCAAACAATGGATGATGCTGGTAGTGCTCGTGCTGGGCGCCTTTGTGACGGTGCTGAACCAGACGCTGGTGACGCCGGCACTGCCGTCCATCATGACCGAGATGAATGTCGATCAGTCCACGGCCCAATGGCTGACCACCGGGTTCACGCTGGTGAACGCCATCATGATCCCCATCACGGCGTTTCTGCAGGATCGGTTCTCCACGCGGAAGCTGTTCGTGTTCTCGATGAGCTTGTTTGCCGTGGGCACGCTGTTGGCGGCCGTGGGCCTCAACTTCCCGGTGCTTCTGGGAGGCCGTCTCGTGCAGGCCGCCGGCGCCGGCATCCTCATGCCGGTGACCATGACCGTGCTCATGCTGGTGTTCCCGGTTGATCGCCGCGGCTCGGCCATGGGCATCTTCGGCTTGGTTATCGCCTTCGCGCCGGCCATCGGCCCCACGGTGGCGGGCTTCGTCATCGACCAGGCCGACTGGCACATTCTGTTCTACCTCATCTTCGCCCTGTCCATCGTTATTATCGTTCCGTCGCTGTTCCTTGTGGACAACAAGGCGCCGGCGAACAAGGGCGACTCGGTGCTCGATCCGCTGTCGCTGGCCCTTTCCACCTTGGGCTTCGGGCTTATGCTCTACGGTTTCTCGGCCCTGGGCTCGGCCGGCTTCACGTTGGTGCCGCTGCTCACCACCGCGCTCGGCATCGTCGGCGTTGTGTGGTTCTTCATCCGCCAGACGCGTCTGCCGCGTCCGATGCTGCGCGTCGACGTGCTGAAGAACCGCCGCTTCCTCGTGGGCACCATCATCGGCATGCTCGTGCAGGGTGCGCTTCTGGCCGCCGGCATCCTCATGCCCATTTACGTGCAGTCGCTCCATGGGCTGTCGGCCACGGTGTCGGGCCTCGTGCTCATGCCCGGCGCTATCCTTATGGGCATCATGAATCCGCTCGCCGGCAAGTGGTTCGACCGCCACGGCCCACGCCGCATGGCCATCGTGGGCATGAGTTTGCTGACGCTCACCACCTTCGCCTTCGCCATTCTGAACCTCACGTCCAGCATCATTTACATCACCATCGTGTACACGGTGCGCATGTTCTCGATGTCGCTGGTGAACATGCCCATCACCACCTGGGGCATGAACGCCCTGGACAACAAGGTCATGAACCACGGCACCTCCGTGAACAACACGCTGCGCCAGGTGGCAGGCTCGCTCGGCACCGCCATCATCATCGCCGTGAGCACCCAGGTGCAGAACATCGCCTCGCCGGGCCTCGGCGCCACCGAGGGCACCATGCTGGGCATCAACGCCGCCTTCCTCGTGTGCACGGTGCTCTGCCTCGTCGGCCTGGTCATGACTATCGCCCTTGTGAAGGACAAGCCCGGCGAGGAGGCTGCGGTGGACGAGGAGGGCACCCGCAAGTCGCTGCTCACGTCCATCATGAAGACCGACGTGTACTCGCTGAGCCGGGAGGCTACGGTGGAAGAGGCCATGCGCCTGTTCGTGGAGAAGAACATCTCGGCGGCGCCCATCGTGGACGAGTCGGGCGAGCCGGTGGGCTTCATTTCCGATGGCGACATCCTGAAGCGGCTGAGTCCGCGCAGCAACTCGTTCACCGATCCCATCGTGCTCATCAACAGCACCGTGAACGACGACGAGGGCTACGACGAGAAGCTGGCGAAGGTCATGCAGATGCGCGCCAGCGAAATTGGCGCCGCCAGCCCCATCTGCGTGAGCGTGCACGCGAACCTGACCGATGTGTGCCGTGTTCTGTCCGAGAACCACCTGAAGAAGGTGCCGGTGCTGGAGAGTGGCCACATCGTGGGCATCATCAACCGCAGCGACATCACCCAGTACTCCATGGCCGCTTACCTGGCCGACCATCCGGAGCGCGCCGTCTACTGCGGTGAGGGCCCCTCCGGCCAGCACGAGTGCGTGGAAGAGGCCTGCGAGGAGTGTTAAATTCAAGCAGCCCCGGCGAGCGAGGGCAACGGGGCTGCTTGCGTGTGGGAAGCCGCAGGGTCGGCTTCCGTGCGTATGGGAAGACGCCAGGTGCGCGGGGTGCGATTGTGCGCTTGCTTGCGACGGTGCGGGCAAGCGGCGGTGCGCTGGTGAGGGGCATCCGGTATCTTTACCTCGATAGTAACTGTTTTGCGCGACGGCACGGGCCGTGGGCGGTCAAGCGTCTCCGATCTGCTATCCTATCGAAAACACCCGAGGCGTTCGCATCCCTGAGGCGCGAACCCCCTTAGGCGACGACCTTGCCGCTGCTTTTTGGGCAGCGGTTGTGTCGGCGCTTTCGCACGGAAAGGAAGGCCCATGTTCGGAGACAACCTAGAGCGCATCGTCGCGGCCATCGAGAAGAACTACGAGGCGGACGAGATCTTCTTCACCAAGCCCGGCCGCCGCTTCCCCAGCCGCGCGGCTATTAAGGGGCTCATCACCGAGTTGCGCCGCGTACTGTTCCCCGGCTATTTCGGACCGGAGATGTTGTCGCCCTCTACGAGCCCCAGCTACTTCATCGGCCAGACGCTCATCGACATCGAGTCGGTGCTGCGCCAGCAACTTATCTTGGCGCTCACCTATACCTCCGACGATCGCGACGACCTCGTCGGCAGCGGCAATCATTTGTGCGGCGGTTGCACGAGTGACTCCGTGTGCGAGCAGACGGCTGAAATCTGCACGAAGTTCTTCGACGCTCTGCCCGAAATTCAGCGCACGCTGCTCACCGACGTGCAGGCGCTCTACGACGGCGACCCGGCGGCGGGCTCGAAGGAGGAGGTCATCTTCACGTACCCGGGCTTGTACGCCATCTACGTGTATCGCATTGCGCATGTGCTCTACGATTTGGGTGTGCCCATCATCCCGCGCGTGATGACCGAAATCGCCCACTCTTCCACGGGCATCGATATCGGTGCTGGCGCTCATATCGGCGAGTACTTCTTCATCGACCACGGTACTGGCGTTGTCATCGGTGAGACTACCACTATCGGTGACCACGTGAAGCTGTACCAGGGCGTTACGCTGGGCGCGCTCTCCACCCGCGGCGGCCAGCGCCTGGCCGGCGTGAAGCGCCACCCCACCATCGAGGACAACGTCACCATCTACTCCAACGCCAGTGTGCTGGGCGGCGAGACGGTCATCGGCGAGGGCTCGGTTATCGCGGGCTCCACCTTCGTGACCTTCTCGGTGCCGCCCCATTCCCGCGTCTCTGTGAAAGAGCAGGAGATCCGCGTCCGCCAGCCCGGCGAGAGGGACTAATCGACAGCAAGCAGCGTCGGAGGATACCAAACTGGCGATCTTGACAGAGCGCTTGTGGAAACGGCGGGCGTCGCCCAGAAGCCTCTTCGCTAGTCTCGCCTTTACTGCTCGCCGCCGTTGGGTTCTACGAGGTATTCGAAGCCTTCCTGGGTGTATTCGCCGGCGATGCGCACGCGGGGAAGGGCCTCTACAGGGTCGCCCACCTCAACGCGGCGGTTCTCGATGGTGAAGGCGCACAGTATCCCAGCTTCTTCCATGTTAGCACAGCCTCGCCGACCCCCATGTTTTCACGTCTCAGGCCCAGCGAAGCAAATAAAAACCGGGAGCTGCGGAGGGAAGGTTTGTCGGGGACTCTCGACCTACTATGGATAGAAGGTCGAGAGTTATGATATACTGCTAGCAATTCTGAAAGGGGTTGCTATGCCGAACATGCAGATGAACTTTCGTATCGATGCCGAGCTGAAGCGGCGCGGGGATGAGCGCTTTGCTCGGTTCGGCTGCACGCCATCGGAGGCCCTGCGGCGCTTTTACGAGGTGGCGGCGCGCTACGACGACGAGTCCGAGGCAGCCTTGCAGGCGGTTATCGGCCCCGAGACGGAGGAGACCGACACCATGAGCGAGGGCGAGAAACGCGCCCAAGCGGTCACGGACTTCCTGGCATCGCTTCAGGCGCAACGCGAGGTCCTGGGTATTCCGCCAGCTGCCTCGCCTCAGGAGTTCTCGGATGAATATTGGGACAATCTTTTCTACGAGGCGAAGACCGAAAGACTGGCTGAAAGGGGACTCTGGTGACGGTTGCGGAGAATGCTATTGTTGTAGACAAAAACATTTGGCTCGACTTCTATCTTCACGAGCGGCCCCTTCATGAAGAAGCTACTCGCCTTATTCGCGTTGCGGAGAAATACAACGCCAATTTGGGAACGCCAGCGGATGCTGTCAATGAAGTTTTTTACACCATTGGGAAGTTTTTGAAGCAGCAAGTATGTGAGAACGGTGGCACTGTCGACGAGTGCACGGCCCGTGCTATAAACAACTTCGCGTGGGGGTGCGTCGACCACATGACCGATCTTGCGATATCGGTTCCCATGGACGATCGTACGGCGTGGCTAGCTCGCCACTATCGCGATATCACCTCGGATTACGAAGACGCTTCGGTGCTTGCTTGCTGCGAGCTGAGCAAGGCAAACTATCTGGTGACCCATGACAAGCGCCTGGCTGCCCAGGCCAACATAGCCACCAAAACCGCTACCGAAATGGCCGACCTCATAACCCGCGCCCACGGGGATTAGCCTCCCTGACCAATGCGATGGCCCGGGTGCGATCCTGTGACAAGCTGCCCTGTTTGCGAAGATTGCGAGACATTTTCCGTGGCCTGACAGTTGCCTGTTTGTCGGCGATGCCCTAGCATCGACACAGAGCATGATTAGAGAACGCGCCCGACGGCGATGGTGCGGCGATGGCGATAAGGTGTCGCCCGGTCGAAAAGCAGAAAGGACTCCCATGGAAAACTTCGAATTCGTTTCCCCCACGCATTTCGTCTTCGGACGCGGAGCTGAAGAGCAGGTGGGCGAGAAGCTGGCGGCGGCCGGGGCCAAGCGGGTGCTCGTGCACTTCGGCGGCGGGAGCGCCGTGGCCTCCGGGCTCATCGACCGCGTGGGCGCCTCGCTGGACGCCGCGGGCATCGAGCATTTGGAGCTGGGCGGCGTGCGCCCGAACCCCGAGATCACCCTGGTGCGCGAGGGCGTGCGCCTCTGCAAGGAGGCTAACGTCGATTGGGTTCTCGCCGTGGGTGGCGGCTCGGTCATCGACTCCGCGAAGGCCATCGCCAACGGCGCCTGCGTGGAAGGCGATGTGTGGGAGCTCTTCGAAACCAAGGCTACCGACCACGACGTGCTGCCCATCGCCGTGGTGCTCACCATCCCTGCCGCCGGCAGCGAGGCCTCGAAGAACACGGTCATCTCCAACGACGAGCTGGGCCGCAAGACCGGCTACGCCAACAATGCCCATCGCCCGAAGTTCGCCTTCATGAACCCGGAGCTCACGTTTACGCTGCCGCCCTTCCAGACGGCCGCCGGTCTCACCGACATGTTCTGCCACCTGCTGGAGCGCTTTTTCGACGATGTGGGCGCCGTGCCCGTGACCGACAACTTGAATCTGTCGCTCATGAACACCATCCGCGCCGAGGCGCCGCGCGTGCTGGCCGACCCCGACAACTACGATGCCCGCGCCAACATCATGTGGGCCGGCATGCTCTGCCATCAGGGGCTCGCCGGAGTGGGCCGCCACGAGGACTGGGCCACCCACGGTTTGGAGCACGAGCTGTCGGCGCTGAATCCGGCCATCACCCATGGCGCCGGTCTCGCCGTCATGTTCCCTGCCTGGATGGAGTACGTGCACACCGAGAACCCGGCGCGCTTCGCCTTCTACGGCCAGGCGGTGTTCGGCCTCACGCCCACCGGCGACGTGGAAGCCGACGCGCTTTCGGCCATCGACGAGACGCGCTCCTTCTTCGCGAGCCTGGGGATGCCCACCACTCTTGCCGAGCTGGACGTGGAAGAGACCGACATCCCGAAGATGCTGCCGACGCTGGCCCAGAACAAGGGCATCCCCTTCGGCACCTTCAAGAAGCTGACCCTGGAAGACGCCGAGGCCATCTACAAGCTGGCGCTGTAGGGGGCGGGGTTCGGAAGCCTAATTCTCGAGTAGCAGTTCTCCGTTGTCGAGCTTCTCCTGCAAGTAGTCGCGGAAGTAAGGGAGGTCGAACCCCACGAGGCCGCGTGCGCGTTTGCCAATGATGCCGGCGTCGATAAGCCGCTTGCGGTACTGCGCCACGACGGAAGAGGAACGCCCCAGCCGCTCGACGAGATCGGCGATGCGGCTGTCCCCTTCATCTTCCAGCATAGCTGCGGCGAAACGAAGGTCGCCGGGGGAGAGCTCGGCGAAGGTGGCGTCCAAAATATGGTAGGTCATTTCCTGCTGTGCGATGGCGATACCGCGCGCGAAGTCGGCCGAATCGAGTGTGCTAGCCCGGGGATTTTCGTCCCAGGCGTAGTACCCGACAAGCTGGAGCATGAAAGGAAAGCCGCCGATGGACTCCGTCGCTGCAGTCAGCGCCGCTGCGTCAACGTTGCGGTTGCCTGCTTGGGCCGTGCGCACGAGCGCTGCGGAAACCTCGCCGTCGGGAATGCGGTCAAGCGCCCTGCGGTTCGAGCGCCGGAGAAACAACACGGTCTTGTTGTTGAGCAAAGATGAGATGTTGTGCGGCAGTCCCGCCATGAGGAGCGCTACCTTGCGCCCCTCCCGAACAAAGTGCTGGTAGAAGGCGGCGAGCTGAACCATTTCGTCGAGCGTCGGATCGACTTCGTCGACGGTGAAGAGCACGCCGACTCCTTGGGGGTGAAAGGATTCTCCTCGATGCCCACAATGCCTCCTTCTAAGTTTTACTAAGGAGTTCTAAGTTTCACTAAGTTTAACTAAGTTCTTCTAAGGAGTTCTAAGTTTCACTAAGTTTCTCGATTCGGAATGAGGTTGACTTTTCAGCTGCTGCTGTCGGGATACCGTTACCTATATAAAAACGTGGTGAATCCTAAAATTCTCCTATGCAAAAACGTGGTGATTTGCAAAAATAACCTATGCAAAAACGTGAATCACCCTGAAAGGATGCCATGAAGCGCCAGGCCATCGAAGATATGAAGCGCTGGAAAGAATCTCCTCGACGAAAGCCGCTCATCGTGAGCGGAGCCCGGCAGGTGGGGAAAACGTGGCTTATGAAGGAGTTTGGGCGAGCGTACTTCAGGGAAACGGCGTACATCACCTTCGATGACAATCCCCAGCTCATCGCCGCTTTCGAAGGATCGTTGTCGCCGAACAGGCTCCTTCCCATACTCCAAGCTGAAGCAGGCGTCCGCATCGACAAGCATACTCTGCTCATTCTTGATGAGATACAAGAATCCCCTCGCGCCATTCAATCGCTCAAGTACTTCAACGAGCAAACTCCCCATATTCCCGTTGTTGCGGGCGGATCGGCGCTCGGACTTGCGTTGCGGCGGGGGAAGCGAACGGAAAATAAGCCGCAGGCGCGGGCTTCATTCCCTGTGGGGAAAGTGAGCTTTCTCGATCTCTACCCTCTCAGTTTCCGGGAGTTTTTAGACGGTGTTGGTGAGGAATTGTTGGCTGAATTGGTGTCTGCTCTTGACTGGGATGCCATGGCCCCGTTCCACGACCGGTTGATCGAGCTGCTGAAACAATATCTATTCGTAGGGGGAATGCCGGAGGCGGTGCTTTCCTTCGCAGAAACGTCGGATCCAGCGGAGGCGCGCCGTGTGCACAGCGAGCTCTTGCGCTCCTACAACGCCGATTTCTCAAAGTATGCCGACGATGCGCTAGCAGAACGGATTCGTCGTGTCTGGCGGGCGGTGCCGACAAACTTGGCCAAAGAAAACCGTAAGTTTATGTTTTCCAAGATACGGGAGTCGGCGAGAGCCCGGGAGTACGAAGATGCTCTGCAATGGCTGACCGACACCTCGCTTGTGTGTCCCTCGAGTTGTGTGAGCGTGCCCGAGTCGCCTCTTGCGTCTCATGAAGACGAGGGAGTGTTCAAGGTCTATGTGCTCGATGTGGGTCTACTTGGCGCAATGTGCAACTTGAGTGCCCGAACTATTCTCGATAGCGAGGCGTTGTTCAGTTCATTCAAGGGGGCGCTTGCAGAGCAGCTCGTTGCCCAAGAACTGCTTGCGAGCGGCCAGGCGGGCAACAAAGTGGATACGGGCAACAAGCTGCACTATTTCATGAACCAGTCGACGCGCACCGAAATCGATTTCATCGTAGATGGAAACGAGCGAGTGCCGCAGCCCGTGCCCATTGAGGTGAAGGCTGGAACCAATCTGAGGGCGAAAAGCCTTGCCGCTTTCGTCAAAAAGCATCTCCCAGTACTGGCCTTGCGCACTTCGTTGGCCCCTTTCTCACGTGATGGAGTGATTAAGAACGTGCCACTGTACGCGTTCGGTGCCTATTTCCACAAGGAGATCGCAGGACAATGACAACGCTCAGGCTGCCACGCAGGGGAGGGAGATACGTGGCGGCCTGTATGGGGAAGAGCGACTAGACGAGAGTAGCCGGCGGTTTTGGCGACTATCCTTGTCTCGCGCTATGCGGCTAGGTAAACCGCAGCAGCGTTGGCGGCGTTGCGGCCAGAGTTGACGTTGTTGTTCCCTCGCACGGCACAAGGCGCTCGGCAAGATCCTCGACGTGGGTAATTACCACCTGGAGAAGGGTTACGTCCTCGGTGCGACAAATGTCTCCCAAAAGTCCAACTTCCTCAACAAAAATGATCCAACTTCCGCAATGAAAACGATCCAACTTCCGCAATCACCTCGCTGACGTGGTATAGTAGGCGCACCGATCGATCATTGATGGAAGGGGCGCGCCATGGTGGAGAAGGACGAAGAGCGGCAGGAGGGCTATTGGCCGCGCGTGGCCGACGCTGTACTTCAGCGGGCGCTTCGGGCTTCCGGCGCCGTTCAGATCGTCGGCGCGAAATGGTGCGGCAAGACCGAGACGGCCAAGCAGCAGGCGCAAAGTGCTGTGTACCTCCAAGATCCCGACGAGGGTCCCTCTCTGGTCGCTTTGGCCGAAGTGCGCCCGTCGGTGCTCTTGGAAGGCGCCGAGCCGCACCTCATCGACGAATGGCAGATGGCGCCGCAGCTGTGGGATGCCGTCCGTTTCGCGGTCGACCAGGGGAAGGGCAAGGGCCGGTTCATCCTCACCGGTTCGGCTACGCCCAAGAAGAGACCGAAGCATTCCGGCGTGGGACGGATATCCCGTATGCATATGCGCCCCATGTCGCTCTTCGAATCCCGCGAGTCTACGGGTGCGGTCTCACTAGCGGGGCTCTTCGATGGTGCCGCCGAGGTGGGCGCCATATCTGATCGCTCCATCGAGGACATCGCCTTTGCGCTCTGCCGTGGCGGTTGGCCGGAGGCCGTGCTGGAAAGCGATCCGGAGATCGCCCTCGACCAGGCTAAGGATTACGTTGCCGAGCTGCTCGACTCGGACATCGACGAGATGGACGACAAGAAGCGCAACTCGACGTGGCTGCGGGCCATTCTGCGCTCCTATGCGCGCAACATATCCACCGAGGCGAGCCAGGCGACCATCGCAGCGGATATGGGAGGAGAGCCACCTTCGGAGAACACGGTCGCCGATTACCTTGACGCGCTCCGGCGCACCTACGTTACCGAGGACTTGCCGGCGTGGAATCCGGCGTTGCGCTCCAAGACCGCCGTGCGCACCAGCCCGACGCGGCACTTCTGCGATCCGAGCATCGGGGCGGCCCTGTTGGGCGCTTCTCCGCGGAAGCTCTTGCTGGACTTTAGTACCTTCGGGCTGTTTTTCGAATCGCTGTGCGTGCGTGATCTGCGCGTGTATGCGGCCAAGCTGCGGGGAACCGTCTACCACTATCGCGATAAGACGGGTCTCGAGGCCGACGCCGTCGTCGTCTTGGACGATGGTCGCTGGGGGGCCGTCGAGGTGAAGCTCGGCGAGAAGCAGGTTGAAGAGGGCGCGGCCCACTTGTTGAAGCTCGCCTCGCGTGTTGACGATTCCAAAGAGGGAGCTCCCTCGTTCCTTATGGTGCTCACGGGCCAGCAAGCGGCCTATTGCCGACCGGACGGCGTCTACGTCGTCCCGATAACCTGCCTGGCCCCGTAGCGAGAAGGTTGTCCAAAAGCCTTTCTCCGCCCTGTTGGGGCTCCGAAAGAGTCTCGGATTTCTCAGCTGGCGGTCAGAGCGCGTCGTTGCTGCGAGCCGTCGGCGCAGCGTCTTTTGGCCCTTCTTGTCGCCGATGATTTCGAGTCTCTGGAAGCAGGCGATATCGAGGTGCTTATCGCCGGCTTTGGAGGGCATTGCGCGGCTGGGCTCTCCGAGGTGTTCGGCACCGATTGGGCCGATGGGGCCATCGTCGAGGCTCTCGGATGCGGCGAGGCGGCAAAAAGGATGGACCACTCTGCTGTTTCGTGGGACATGCTGGGCCCAGATGCCTTCCGTGTTGCCCGACAAAACGGCTGGCTGCTCGAGCGCGCCTGCGCAGCGGGCCTTGATCGACTCGCTGCCTCCGATGCTGAAGCAGGCTCCAATCTCGTCGAGAGCCTGCGGGTCTACGTGGCTTGCGGCGGTGACGCGAACGCGGCGGCTGAGCGCCTCTGCCAGCACCCCAATTCGGTGCGCAACCGCGTCAACCGTGCTCGCGCGGTGCTGGCGATGGAAGACGCCACGGACAAGCAGCTGTTCGCCTACCTGTCGATGATCTTCCTCTAGGCACCTCGCTTTCGCAGAGCGCTGCGTGCGACAGGGCGCGGCTCGTTTGCGCCGTGGGCGGCCGCAAGCCCCGTTGTGAGCGCCCACAACGGGCCGCCTGAGAGCCTGTGGCCGCCTCCACATCCTGCCTCGGGTTCGCCTTTTATGCTGGACTCACGTTCCTAGCGGAGACCGTGGATCAGCGAGAAGGAGAACCCCCATGGAGATCAAGGATTTCGAAGTCGAGCAGTGGATGAACCTCTGGGAGACGAAGTGCACCCACAACGTCGCCGAGACGTGCGTGTACTCGCTGTCCCTCGACCAGCTCTTCGAGCTGACCGGCGGCGACAAGCAGGCGTTTCTGGACGCCTTCGCGGCGCGCCGCCTCACCTACGGCGACATCGAGGGTCGCCCCGACCTGCTTTCCGGCATCGCCAAGCTGTACCGCACCGTGGCGCCCGAGCACATCATCCCCACCCACGGGGCCGCCGGCGCCAACGCGCTCGTGCTCTCGACGCTGGTGAACCCGGGCGATCACGTAGTATCGGTCATGCCCACCTACCAGCAGCTCTACTCCATCCCCGAGATGTGCGGCGCTGCGGTGGACGTGCTACATCTGGAGAAGGAGAACGGCTACCACGTGGACGTGGAGGCCCTGGACGCCCTGTGCACGCCGGAGACGAAGGTCATCTGCATCAACAATCCCGACAATCCCACGGGCGCCCTGCTCGACGGCGAGACGCTGCGGGCCATCGTGGAGGTGGCGCGCAAGAACGACGCGTGGCTGCACTGCGACGAGGTGTACCGCCACCTGAACCAGGCCGACGAGTACGCCGAGTCGGTCGTCGACCTTTGCGACAAGGGCGTCACCACCAGTTCCATGAGCAAGGTGTGGTCGCTGGCGGGCATCCGTCTGGGCTGGTGCGTCACCAAGGACGAACAGCTGCGCCGAGGCCTTCTGTCCCATCGCGACTACAACCTCATCTCCTGCGGCTTGTTCGACGAGGCCGTGGGCGCCTACGCGCCGGCCCATGCCGACGCCATCCTCGACCGCAGCCGCCGCATCGTGCGCGAGAATTTGGCTACGCTTTTGGAATGGGTGGAATCGGAGCCGCACCTGTCCGTCGTTCCGCCCGAGGCCGGCACGACGGCGCTCGTCTACTACGACTACGACATCCCCTCCTACGATTTCTGCACCGATATGGTGAAGTTCAACGGTGCCTTCGTCACGCCGGGCGACTGCTTCGAGGAGCCGAAGAGCTTTCGCGTGGGCTACGGCTACTCCGACGATACGGCCAACTGCGCGAGCAACGGCGAGATCGAGCGCGGACTGGCTGAGGGCGCCTTCGGCCTGGATCATGTGCTCGGCGAGCTGGGAGACGTGCTGGTGGGGAAGGTGCCGGGCCGCACGAGCGCCGAGGACGTCACGGTCTTCGACTCGGCGGGCACCGCGCTGCTTGACATTGCCTGTGCCAAGATCGCCCTGGACGCCGCCGCGAGGCGCGGACTCGGCACCGTGGCAGAGCTCTAGAAGGTATTCTCAGGTGGTTTAGAGTTAATTCTGCGCCGTAGTGCTTTTTCCCATGGGCTTGTTACCAATCGGAAATACTAGACGCGTTATGGTGTGTCGGTTAGCGTCAATACAGGAAAGAGAGAGCTATGGGGCGTTTGACCGTTGAGGTGGCGGCGCGGGCCGATGCACGGACGGGGGAGTTCGTCGAGGCCTTCGCCCGACGCGTGGAAGCCATGCCGCCGGGCCAGTGTCCGGTGGGGATGGTGCTGGGACAGTTGCAAGCGAGCGCCGCGCAGACCTGCGGCAAGTGCACGCCGTGCGCCCAGGGCATGCCGAAAATTGAGGCGCTGCTGGGCGATGTGGCCGCCTTCCGCGCCACGGCGGCGACGGTGGATGAGATCCGAGATGCGGCCACGCTGCTGCGCGACACCGCCGATTGCGCCGTGGGCTGGCAGGCGGGGGCGATGGTGTTGGCGGGGCTCGACGCCTTCGCCGAGGAGTTCGCCAGCCACGTGGATGCGGGCACCTGCGCTCCCGGCACGCGTCAGACGGTGCCCTGCGTCACGCGGTGCCCGGCCCATGTGAACGTGCCGGCCTACATTGCGCTGGCCGAGGAAGGCCGCCTTGCCGAGGCGGTGAAGATGATCCGCAAGGACAATCCCTTCCCTACGGCCTGCGCGCTTGTGTGCGAGCACCCCTGCGAGGATCGTTGTCGCCGCACGATGGTGGACGCGCCGGTGAATATCCGCGGCATAAAGAAGTACATTGTGGACACGGTGGCCGCCGATACCGTGGAAACCCCCGCGCCGCTGCCCGCCACGGGCAAACGCGTCGCGGTGGTGGGTGCCGGCCCCTCGGGGCTCACCTGCGCCTACTTCCTGGGGCTCATGGGTCATGCGGTGACGGTATTCGAACGTCGCAGTCGCCTGGGCGGCATGATGCGCTACGGCATTCCCGCTTATCGGCTGCCCCGCGAGCGGCTCGACGAGGATATCCGCGCCGTGCTGGGTGCCGGCGACATCGAGGTGCGTACGGGCTGCGACGTTCAGACGGACGAGATGCGCACGCTGGTGGACGAGTTCGACGCCGTGTACGTGGCCGTGGGCGCCCAGGGCGGCAAGACCCTTTCCATTGAAGGGGCCGATGCGGCCGGCGTTATGAGCGCCGTGGACGTGCTGGAGGCCATCGGCGACGAGCAGTATCCCGACTTCACGGGCAAGAATGTGGTGGTCATTGGCGGCGGCAATGTGGCCATGGACTGCGCTCGCACCGCCGTGCGCGCCGGTGCCGCCTCGGTCACCGTGGCCTATCGACGCCGCCTGGAGGACATGACCGCGCTGCCCTCCGAGGTGGAGGCGGCCATGATGGAGGGCGTGGAAATGCGCTGCCTGCAGGCGCCGGCCCGCATCGAGGCGAACGCAGAGGGGAACGCGGCGGCGCTTATCTGCCAACCCCAGCGCATCGGCGCGGTGCGCGGCGGCCGCCCGGCCCCAGTGCCGGCCGACAAGCCTGAGGTGTGTCTGGCCGCCGACCTCGTCATCATCGCCGTGGGCCAGGCTATCGAATGTGCCCCCTTCGAGGAGTTCGGCATGCAGCATGACCGCACCTACCTGTGCGCCGACGCGTGCCTGCAAGCGCCCGGCTTCGACGCCATCTTCGTGGGCGGCGACTGCCAGTGGGGTCCCAAGACCGTCATCATGGCCATCGCCGCAGGCAAGACGGCGGCGGCCAACATCGACGAGATGCTGGGCTTCCGCCATCAGCTGGATTGCGGCGCCACCGTGCCGCCGGCGCACCCCAACGACCGCACCGCCTACGGGCGCGTGCAGGTGGCCGAGCGCCCGGCGTGCGAGCGCAAGTGCGATTTCAAGTACGTGGAAGAACCGGTGAGCGCCGAGGAGGTCGCTCAGGAGTGCGGCCGTTGCCTGCGCTGCGACGTGTACGGCATAGGCGCGCTAACCGGAAGGGGGCTGGAAACATGGTAACCATTACCGTGAATGGGCAGGCGGTGGAAGCCCCCGAGGGCGCCACCGTGTTGGAAGCGGCCACCGCGGCGGGGGTTCGCATTCCCACGCTGTGCTACCTGAAGGACCTGAACTGCATCGGCTCGTGCCGGGCGTGTTTGGTGGACGTGGAAGGCGAGGGGCTTGCGGCCTCCTGCAACACCGCCGTGCGCGAGGGCATGGTGGTGCGCACCGACACGCCGCAGGTAGCAGTGGCCCGACGGGCGAATCTGCAGGCCATCATGGACGATCACCGCGCGCTCTGCGCCACCTGCGTGCGCCAGGACACCTGCGCCCTGCGCGACCTTGCGAGCACCTTCAACCTGACCGACGCCCCGGGTCCCTTGCCCGAGCCGGCGCCCTGGGACGCCGACTTCCCGCTGCAGCGCGACAGCAGCAAGTGCATCAAGTGCATGCGCTGCGTGGCCATCTGCGAGAAGGTGCAGCACTGCGCCGTGTGGGACTTCACTGGGGTCGGCCCTTCCACGAAGATCATCGTGCGCGACAACCTGCCCATCGCCGAGGCCGGGTGCGCCCTGTGCGGCCAGTGCATCACCCATTGCCCCACCGGGGCGCTTACGGCCCGTGACGACGTGAGCCTCATCATGGAGGCCATCCTGGATCCGGCGGTGGAAACCGTGGTGCAGGTGGCGCCGGCCGTGCGCACGGCCTGGGGCGAGGGCCTGGGGCTTTCCCGCGACGAGGCCACGCCGGGACGCTTGGCCGCGGCCCTGCATGCGGTGGGCTTCGACCGCGTCTTCGACACCGATTTCGCCGCCGACCTCACCATTATGGAAGAGGGCAGCGAGTTCGTGGAATTTCTCGGCTCCGACGCGCCCCGCCCCATGTTCACGAGCTGCTGCCCCGGCTGGGTGCGCTTCGTGAAACAGCACTATCCGCAGTTCACGGCCCAGCTTTCCAGCGCCAAGTCGCCGCACCAGATGATGGGCGCCGTGGTGAAGAACACGCTTGCGGCCGAGGCCGACGAGGCCGGCCGCCGGCTGTTCGTCGTGTCCATCATGCCCTGCGTGGCGAAGAAGTACGAGTGCGACGTGCCGGAGCTTTCCACAGTGGTCGGCGCGACCCATGGGAACGGCACGAGCGACGCGGACCTGGCGCCCGACGCCCCGGCCGCCCCGGAGCTGGCCGCCGAGGCGACGCCGGATGTGGACGCCGTGCTCACCGTGCGCGAGTTCGGCCGCCTGCTGCGTTTGGTGGGCGTCGATTGCGCGGCGCTTCCCGAGGCGTCCTTCGACAGCCCCCTCGGTTTGTCCACCGGAGCGGCCACCATCTTCGGGCGCACCGGCGGCGTCATGGAGGCGGCCCTGCGCTCGGCAGCCTACCTCATCACCGGCGAGAACCCCGATTTCAGCGCCTGCGACACCACGGCCGCCACGCCTGAGACGCCCTGGATGTCCCGCGAGCTTGCCATCGGCGACGCCACCGTGCGCATCGCCGTGGCCAGCGGCTTGGAGAACACGTCGAAGCTTTTGGACGCGTTGGAGTCTGGCGAGGCCGCCTTCGATTTCGTGGAAATTATGGCATGCCCCGGCGGCTGCGTGGGCGGCGGTGGCCAGCCCATCCGGTTCAACAGCGAACTGGCCCAGACGCGGGCCGGGGTGCTGAATCGGCTCGACGCTGCGGACAAGTTGCGCTACTCCCACGAGAACCCCGACATTGCGAAGCTGTACGCCGACTGGATCGGCGAGCCGCTGTCGCATACGGCCCACGAGTGGCTGCACACCGATCAGGAAAGCTGGAAGATCTAGCGCCGTTGCGGAAGAAGGAGCAGGGGGCCGGAACCGCTGCGCAGCCGTTCCGCCCCCCTGTTTTTGTAGGATCGCGCGTATTCGACGGAAAGGAGAGGCTCATGACCGACAGACCAGCGGCACTGGCTGCGAAGCTCGCGCGCGGGCACGGCCTTTCCCCGGACGAGTACGCCGCGCTCATTGATGCCCGCACCCCGGCGTTGGCCGACGAGTTGGCCGGTCGCGCCCGGGAGGTGTGCGAGGCCGTCTACGGGGACGGCGTGTTCGCACGCGGGCTCATCGAGTTCACGAACATCTGCGCCAACGACTGCTACTACTGCGGCATCCGGCGCAGCAACCGCGCCTGCGAGCGCTATCGCCTTACCGGTGAGCAGATTCTGGCCTGCGCCGAGGAAGGGTGGCAAGCAGGCTTCCGCACCTTCGTGTTGCAGGGCGGGGAAGATCCGGCGGCGACCGACGAGTGGCTGGCCGGCGTGGTGGGCAACCTGAAGGCGGCCCATCCGGGCTGCGCCGTCACGCTGTCGGTGGGGGAGCGCTCGCGGGAAAGTTACGAGTGTCTGCGCGCCGCCGGCGCCGACCGCTACCTGCTGCGCCACGAGACGGCCACGGCCTCCCATTACGAGCGTCTGCATCCTGCGGGCATGACGCTCGGGCGCCGCATGGCGCGCCTGTCCGACTTGCGAGAGGCCGGGTTCGCCGTGGGCGCCGGCTTCATGGTGGGCTCCCCCTTCCAGACGACGGAGCACCTGGCGGCCGACCTCGCGTTCATCCAGGAGTTTCGCCCCGAAATGTGCGGCATCGGGCCGTTTGTGCCCCATCGCGACACCCCCTTTGCCGCCGAGGCACCCGGCACGGTGGAGCTTACCTGCTACCTGCTGTCCCTCGTGCGTCTGGCGCATCCGACGGTGCTGCTGCCGGCTACCACGGCCCTGGAAGCGCTGGATCCCCGCAGCCGTGAGAAGGGCATCCTCGCTGGCGCCAACGTCGTGATGCCGAACTTGTCGCCTCCCGAGCACCAGGGTGACTACGCGCTCTACGACGGCAAGCCGCGCTCGTCGGCCGATGCGGCCCGCAAATGGGCCGACCTGGCGGCGCGGCTTGAGCCCTTGGGGCGCCGCCTTGTGGAAGACCGCGGCGATCCCGCTGCAGCCTGGGCTTCGGTTGTAGGCCCTGCTGCGGCATCGGTTGTCTCGCCCGCTCGGGGCGCTGTGGTACTGGCAGCAGCGTCGCGCCCGGTTTCTGCCGCCGCCGCTACCGCGCCTGGTTCGTCTTCCGCCGCTTCCTTTCCTTCGACCTTCCCCCCTGTCCCTTCAACGAAAGTGAACCCCTCATGAGCAGCTACAACGTGCGCTCGCCCCGGGCCGACGAGTTCATCAACCACGAGGAAATCTTCGACACCCTGGCTTACGCCGAGGCGCACAAGAACGATGCGGCCCTGGCTCGTTCTATTCTGGAGAAGGCCCGGGCGAACCTGACGCCGGCCCACGACCACGGCACGACGCTCACCCATCGCGAGGCCTCGGTGCTGCTGGCCTGCGAGGATTCGGAGGTGAACGCCGAGATCCGCCAGCTGGCCCGCGACATCAAGCAGGCCTACTACGGCAACCGTATCGTGCTGTTTGCTCCGCTGTACCTTTCTAACTACTGCGTGAACGGGTGCCTGTACTGCCCCTACCACGCGAAGAACCGCGACATCCCGCGTCGCAAGCTCACGCAGGAGGAGATCCGCGCCGAGGTCGTCGCCCTGCAGGACATGGGCCACAAGCGCCTGGCCATCGAGGCGGGGGAAGATCCGATCCACAACCCGCTTGACTACATTCTGGAGAGCCTTGAGACCATCTACGGCACCAAGCACAAAAACGGCGCCATCCGCCGCGTGAACGTGAACATCGCTGCCACCACGGAAGACGCCTACCGCCAGCTGAAGGCCGCGGAGATCGGCACCTACATCCTGTTCCAGGAGACCTACCACCGCGCCCGCTACGAGGAGCTGCACCCCTCGGGCCCCAAGGCCGACTACGCCTGGCACACCGAGGCCCACGACCGCGCCATGGCCGCCGGCATCGACGACGTGGGGCTCGGCGTGCTGTTCGGCTTGGAGGGCTACGCCTACGAGTTCGCCGGCCTGCTCATGCACGCGGAGCATTTGGAAGCGGTGTTCGGCGTGGGCCCGCACACCATCTCGGTGCCGCGGGTGAAGCCGGCGAGCGACATCGACCCCGACGCTTTCGACAACGGCATTCCCGACGAGATGTTCGAGAAGATCATCGCACTCATCCGCATCGCCGTGCCCTATACGGGTATGATCATCTCCACCCGCGAGTCGCAGGCGGTGCGCGCGGCGGCGCTTCAGCTGGGCGTCTCGCAGATCTCCGGCGGCAGCCGCACGAGCGTGGGCGGCTACGGGGAAGAGACGCGCCCCCACGACACCGAGCAGTTCGACGTGTCCGATACGCGCACCTTGGACGAGGTCGTCGGCTGGCTCATGGACGAGGGCCATCTTCCCAGTTTCTGCACTGCCTGCTACCGCGCCGGCCGCACCGGCGACCGCTTCATGGAGTTCTGCAAGAGCGGCCAGATCCAGGACTTCTGCCAGCCGAACGCCCTGCTCACGCTGGGAGAGTACCTGTGCGACTACGCCAGCCCCGCCGTGGCGGAGAAGGGGTGGAAGATGATCGACACCGAGCTCGCCCGCGTTCCCGACGACCGCCGCCGCGCCCTGGCCGCCGACTACCTCGCCCGCGTCCGCACCGGCGAGCGCGACTTCCGGTTCTAGGAGGAGTCCGCATGTCTCTGAACGATACCCCTTCCGGCGAGCGCGCCCACATCGTCTTTTTCGGCGTGCGCAACGCCGGCAAGTCCAGCCTGGTGAACGCGCTGACGAACCAGACCGTCTCCGTAGTGTCCGATGTGGCCGGCACCACCACCGACCCGGTGCGCAAAGCCATGGAACTGGCGCCGGCCGGTCCCGTGCTCATTGTTGACACTCCAGGTATCGACGACGCCGGCGACGTAGGCGACCTGCGCGTCCAGCGGGCCGAGGCCGCCCTGAACGAGGCCGACGTGGCTGTGCTCGTGGTGGATGCCACACGCAGCCTCACCCCTTTCGACGAGAAACTCCTCGCCGCCTTCCAAACGCGCCGCATTCCCTATGTGATTGCGGAGAATAAGGCCGATTTGCTTGCGGAAAGCGGGCGAGCCGGCGCTGCGGAGTCGTCGCTGCCTTCGCCGCGCCCGGGGACGGACGCTTCGGATAGCGAGCCCCTCTCGGAAGGCGCTGACCACAACGCCACGGCCTCCGCCGAAAACGATGGCGCTTCCGCACGGGCCGCCCGCGTGCGCGTGTCGGCGCTGACGGGGGAGGGGCTGAGCGACCTGAAGCGCGCGCTTGCCACCCTGGCCACTGGTGCAGTGGAGGAGCGGCGGCTCGTGGGCGACCTGCTTACGCCCGGTGACGTGGTGGTGCTCGTCATCCCGCTGGATTCTGCCGCGCCCAAGGGTCGCATCATTCTGCCCCAGCAACAGGTCATGCGCGACGCGCTGGACGCCGGCGCCTTCCCCTGCGCCACCGGCGTGGAAGGCCTGCCCGACCTGCTGGCCGCCCTCGCCCGACCGCCGCGCCTGGTGGTGACCGACTCCCAGGCCTTCGGCGAGGTGGACGCCCTTTTGCCGGCGGATGTGCCGCTCACATCGTTTTCCATCCTCATGGCTCGCTACAAGGGTGACCTGGCCGCCCAGCTGGAAGCGGTGCGCGCTTTGGAAAACCTTACCGACGACGACACGGTGCTCATCGCCGAGGGCTGCACCCACCACCGTACCTGCGAGGACATCGGCACGGTGAAGCTGCCCCGGCTCATTCGCGCTATCAGCGGTGCCGAGCCCCAGTTCGCCTTCACCTCCGGCCGCGACTTCCCCGACGATCTTTCCCCCTATGCCGCCATCGTCCACTGCGGCGGCTGCACCTTGAACGCCCGCGACATGGCCTCGCGCCTCCAGCGCGCCCGCGCCCAGCAGGCCCCCTTCACCAACTACGGCATGACCATCGCCCGCGCCCACAACATCCTCCCCCGCGCCCTCGCCCCGCTGGAATGAAGCTGCTACGCGAGAGGAAAAGCGGTCAAAAACCGTGTGCAGACTGCACGGGTGCCCCTCGCTAGGTCGTTACTGGCCAAAAACGGCGCGCAAACTGCACAAGCGTCTGCAAACTGCACAAGCGTCTCATGATTAAGCCGCTGTTGGCCAAAAACCATGCGTGAACTGTATATAAAGGGGCGTGCCTGACGCTTTTTGGCCAAAAAACCCGCGACAGCTGCAGTATTGGCCCGCGATTTTGAAGGCGTCGCTTCCCGCGTGTCAAGTTTTACCAGGTCAGAATCCCGTTGTAGCGAACGTGCGAGCGCGGAGGAAAGCGAAAGGAGAAAAAGAGCCCTCCGAAAAGCAGTCAGCGCGTATTTTTTGGCCATTTGACGAAAGCGCGGCGAGGCTCGTCTCATCTAGCTTGGCGAGCTTAAGACCATCGACAGGTGCCTGTACGCGGCGAGGCGCTAGAGGAACTTCGTCCCGTCCAGCTTGGCGAGCACCCACCGGTTCAGCCGGATGACGGGGCGCCGCAGGACGAGGCCGAGAATGAGGCTCGGCACCAGGATGGCCGCGAGCAGGCCCATCTGCACGAGGTACTGGTCGCCGTAGATGCCGGCCATGGCCCCTTCCAGCGCCGGCATGGAATGGGCGAAGGGCAGCCACGGGTAAATCTCCTGGAACAGCGGGGCCGACAGCATTTGAACCGGCATGAGGCCGCCGGCGCCGGCCAGCTGCAGCACGAGACCGATGATGGCGAGCGCCTTCCCGATGTTGCCGAAAGACACCGTCAGCGTGTATACCAGGTTCGTGAACACCACCGATGCCAAACAGCACGCCGCCAGATACAGCCAGAAGTGCTCGCATTCCACGCCGAGGAAGAACACGTTGCCGAGCCCCACGATGAGCGCTTGGGCGAGTCCCAGCAGGCAGAACACCCCGTAGCGACCGAGGCACAGCTCGGCCGCCCGCGGCGCGCGCCCGAACTTTCGTGTCAGGGCGGCCTGGCGCGCGGGGGAGACGGACACGCTCATGAGAGCCACCATGAAGATGGCGCCGATCCACAGCGCGAGGGAGGTGTAGAAGGGGCTCATGGCGCTGCCGTTGTCGGCCATGGGGTACACCGCGTGGCGCTCAAGGTGCGTCGGCGCGGCGAGGAACTGGGCGATGGCGGCCGGGTTGTCGCCGATGATGCGGCGCACCTCGTCGATGTCGCCGGTGTCCAGGGCGTGCCGCAGGTCGTCGCGGGCCTGGGCGAGCTGGCTTTCTGCCGTGCGCAGCGTTTCGGCGGTCTTGCGCAGCGACGCCTCGGCGGTGGCGAGGTTCGCGGCCAGAGAATCGGTGCTTGCGCCGAGGCTGTCCGCGGTGTCCTTCAGCGATCCGGCTAGGGTTTCGGTGTCGGCACCCACCTTCTGCAAGCTGTCGGCCAGCGACGCCAGCTCGCCCTTCAGCTGGTCGTTGTAGGTGATCAGCGAGTCGTGCAGACCCGCGCGCGCTTGGTTGATGCTGTCGGTCACCTTGGCGTGCGTCTCGTCGATGGACGCCGCGTCGCTTGCGATGGCGCTCTCGGCGGTGGCGAGATTCGCCTCCAGCGTGCCCAGCTGGGCGATGATGCGGTCAAGGGCGGCGACGGCCGGGCTGTCCGGGTCGGCTCCGGCCAGGGTGTCGCGCATGGTCTGGTAGGCTTGGGCGAGTCCCTGCACGTCCGAGCGACAGGCGGCCAGCACGCCCTGGGCCGCGGCTGGGTCGTCTTTCATGGTGGCGAAGGCTTCATCGGCGGCGCGGGCCACGGCGTCGTAGCTGGCATCGGCAGCGGTGAGTGCCTTCTCGGCTGCGGTGCTCGCGGCGGAAAGCCCGTCCCGGCCGCTCGTCAGGCCCTCTTGTGCCTCGCTCACCAAAGGAGCGGTAGCGTCGGGCGCCTTCCCCGCCTCCTTCAGAATGCTCGCCGTCGCGTTCACGAGCGAGGTCGTGGATCCCATGAGATCGGCGTAGGCCTGAGCCTGATCGGCCGCCGCTCCTACTTCGCCCACGGCCTCGCCAAGGCGCGACCCCAGGGTTTGCGCGTAGGTGAGGATGCCGTCCCCGCTCATGAACGAAGTGAGGCTGCTCGTGGTGCCCAGGGCCACCGATGCCACGGTTTCCGTGAACGTCTCGTCGATGGTCTCCTGCAGGGTGCTCGCGCCTGTCGCCGTCACACGCTGGGCGATGGCGTTCTCCTTCTCGTTGTCGTAGTAGATGATCCTCGGTTCGGTGATGTCGTCGGTAAACACGGTCATGAGGTCGCGCGAGAACTCCTTCGGGATGACGAGCGCCGCGTAATACTCTCCCGAGCGCACGCCGTGCACGGCCTCATCGGCGCTGACGAACTGCCAGGCGAACTGGTCGTTGGCCCGCAGCTTGCCGATGATCTGCTCGCCGGCGTTAATGGGCGTCGGGATAAGGTCGGAGGTGTAGCCGGCGTCTTCCGAGGCCACGGCCACTTTGATGTTGCCGGTGTTGCTGTAGGGATCCCAGAAGCCGAGCGTCGTGAACCAGGCGTACATGGGCGGCACGAGCGCGAGCCCCATCACCGCAATGGCGGCAATGACGTTCCGGAACAGGTTCCGCACGTCACCGATGAAAATGTCCCAAATCACCCTCACGCCGAATCACCACCGATTTGCCCGCTGGCGCGCTTCTGCAGTTCCTCGGTGCTCAGGTTCGCCAGGGCAAGCTGGTGCGCGAGGTTGGTGTCCAGGTATGAAATCACGATGAGATACGTGTCCACCACGATGACCCCCACCACCATGGCCATGAGCATCATGACCCGCGTGTCCACATCGGCATGCACCAGCACCATAATGGCGAAGGTGACAAGCGGCTGCGCGACAAGCGCCACCCAGCCGATGCGCCGCAGCACCGGGTAGGCGCGGTGGAAACGCTCGGCTCGGGCGATGAGAGCCTGGCGGAAGGCGTCGATGTTCAGCAGCGCGCGGACGAGCGTGCGCGTGCGGTATCGGGCGGGCGTCTGCCCCGCGGCTTTGGCGCTGGCCGTGACCGGCTCGGCCAGAAGCAGGTCGGTTGCTCCCAGCTTCTCGTCGAACATGAGGTTCAAATTGAAATCGCAGCGCCCGATGCCCAGCCCGATGGCGAACCCCAGGGGCACGAACAAAAGTCCCAGCAGCAACATGTCGTGCAGGTAATCCATCGCGTAAAAGCCGCCGATGGCCTCGCGCATGGCGTCGATGGAATAGGTGAAGGGCAGAAGCGGGTGAATGACCTGGAAAAAGTCCGGCATCATCTCGATGGGGAACATGCCCGAGGAGCCGGGAATCTGCACGATGAGCAGAATGACCGCGATGGCCTTCCCGATGTGCCTAAATGCGTAGGCCAGCGCGAACATGAGGTTCACGTCCACGAACACCGTGAGCAGCCCCGCGCCGATGAAGGCCGCCGGACTTTCGCACTGAATCCCGAGGGCCAAATCGCCCACGCAGCAGACGAGCCCCATGGCCAGCCCGCACACCACGTAGAACAGCCAGCGTCCGAAGTAGGCCTGCACGGCGGTGAACTTCGGCAGCCCCTCCGGATCGACGCGCAGCTTCACCATGGCCATGAGGATGAAGCCGGCCACCCACAGGGCCAGGTTCGTGAAGAAGGGGGCAACACCGCTGCCGTAGTTCTTCACGGGATACACCAGTTGCGTGTCCAGGGCCACGGGTGCGGCCATGAAGGCGCCGATCTTCTCCGGGTCGGCCTGTAGGTATTCGGCCAGATCCTTTACGGTGGTGGAGTTCTGCAGCGCGGTCAGGTCGGTCAGCGACTGCTCCAGGTTCGTCTCCATGGTGCCCAGGGAATCGGAAGTGGTGGAAAGCGAGGCCTCGGAAGAGGTCAGCGTGTCGCCGAGCTGCCCCAAAATGGCCCGCGCCTCGGCGAGCGAGGGAGTGAGTCCGCGCAGAGCCCCCTCCAGGGTACCGCAGGCTTCCACCAGGGAATCCAAGCTGGTCGTGATGTCCGGCAGCACGCTGTCCTGGAAGGTGGCCGCGGTGGCGCGAATAGTTTCAGAGGCTGAGTGCGCCGCCGTATCCAGCGCGCTCGCCTCGGTTTCCAGGGAGTCGGCCGTGGAAGCCAGGTCGTCTGAGGCCGTGCGCAGGGCGTCCGTCGTGGTAGTCAGCCGCTTGTTGGCGGCCCGGGCTTCGGAGAGAGCTTGGGCGATGGCCGGGTCGGCGCCGGCCGCTCCGGCCTGGGCAGTGAGGTCGCTGATGAGTACCTTGTTGTCGGCCAGCAGCCCCTCGGCCGTGGCAAGGGCCGTATTGGTGGCCGCTTTGGCCGCCGCGACATCGCCGCTCACGGTGCCCAGCGCGCGCTGGACCTGCGCGGCGGCGCTCGACAACTGCAGCGCTCCGTCGGTGGCGTTCTTGGAAAGCGCCGTCCCGTACTCGTTCACGGTGCTCCGCGCCTTCGCCAGCAGCTCCTTCGACTGCCCGATGGCCTCCAGCAGATGCGGCACGTCGTCTTGAAGCCCCGCCAGCGTGTCGTCGGCGCGAGCGATGGACGTCCGCGTATCGCCCACGGTGCCGACGAGCCCTTCCAAGGTTGTGCGGGTTTCGCTGACAGTTTCTTTGGCGCTGCGAACGCCGGCGGTGAGGCTGCCCTCGGCGGCGTCGGCTTTCGTTTGCGCCTCGGCTCCCACCTTCTGGGTCGTTTCCACCACCTTCTCCGACACCGTCTTCACGAAGTTTTCGTTGACGGCCGCCTCAACGGCGTTGGCCGCCGCGTCGGTTACCTTGGGCGCGATGGAGGAGGGCTTCTCGTTCACGTAGTAGTCGATGGTCGGCTGGGTGAAGTCGCCGGTGAACACGCTGGCGAAATCGGCGCTGAAATCCTTCGGGATGACGAGCGCCGCCCAGTAGCGTCCCTCATAGACGCCGTTTATGGCCGCTTCGGCGTCGGTGAATTCCCAGCCCATCTCGTGGTTGTCGTGCAACTGGGCCACCACCTGCGCGCCCACGTCCAAATGCCCCGTCTCAGGGCTGTCGGCGCTGGCGTCCTCGTTGGCCACGGCTACCAACATGCCGGTAGTGTTGCTGTAGGGATCCCAGTTGGCGACGACCACGTACCAGGCGTAAGCCGACGGCATGACGATCATGCCCAGAGCAATGACGAGCGCGACCGGGTTGCGCAGCACGCGTTTCACGTCCCGTGCGAAAATGGCGAAGATCACTCCAAGGTATGTCCGCATTCGCTTCAGCATATGCGCCTGCTTGCGCCTTTCTCTGCCCGTTTGCTGACCTTGCTTGTAATGAGAAAAGTTTCCCACATCAAGTTCTCTGCGCCACGGACAGCGGGGGATTGTCGCTATGCTGAAACGGGTGCTGCGCCTGACGATAAAGTGACGCGCTCCGGTCGCCGTTTGTCCCCGCCGAACTTCGTTCTTGCTCTGCGGCAAGGGGCGAAGCCTCACCGAAGCGGTTGCCCGCGCTGCCCGTTTGTCGCCGTGTTGTGGCTTGAGTTGCGAGGTCGTTGCTTTACACTACGGGCAAGCAACGAAGCGCCGAAGAAGGCGCCCCGTGATGCAGGCCGACGCGCAGGAGGTTGCGCCGCCTGTGAACCTGAAGGAAAGGAGGCCCTCCGTGGCCGATCGCAACATTGAGAACGCGAGTACCGAGGTGCCGGAGATTCCCGACGAGCTGGAGCGCGTGCTCGTCTTCGCCCTGGACGAGGCCAAAGAGAAGATCGAGGGCGGGGAGGACGTCATCCCCTTCACCACGCTCGTCGTGAAGGACAATCTGTTCATCGAGTCGCACCCGGGCGATTCCGCCGAGGAGTGCTTCGAGGCGGCCGAGAAGAACGTGCGCGGCGCCCGCGGGGCCGACTGCTACGCCTTCTGCTACGACGGCTACATTGAAACCGACGATGGCGTGAAGGATGCGCTCATTGCTGAGGGCGGCGTGCCGGGTGCCGATGAGGGTTACGCCATCGCCTACCTGTATGAGGTCGATGACGAGGGCGCTTATACCTTCGAATCCGAGGCCGCCTACATCGGCGAGGCCCCGAACTTCATGGCGGCCCTGAAAGAGCCGGTCGCCTACACCGACGACGAGATCGACGAGCGCTACCGCGACGAAGATGACGCCGAAGAGGCTGCCGAAGTTGCCGAGGCCGCCGACCTCGCCGAGGCTGCTGAAGAGGCTGTGGCCGTGGTTGATGCGGAGGATGCTACGGAATAGTTTGACCGCGGCTCTGCCTGAGTCGATAGGTTTGAACCGAGCGCCAGCTCATGTCTTTGTGGCAGAGCTGGCGTATTTTGTTTGCGGCTTAGGATATGTTTGCCGGATTTTGCCTCTCGATAGAAATAGATGTGAGTTTCGAGCATAGCGAAGGAGAATTTCGGAAATAGATGCGAGTTTCGGGCATAACGAGGGAAGCTTCGGAAATAGATGCGAGTTTCGGGCGCGATTTGGACAAAATCAGCGCGTGCGGTGCGAAATGATGCTCGAAACTCTCATCTACTTCCGGATTTGGGCGGTCACTGTGAGATTTGCCCGGTTCGGCTGCTCGAAACTCGCAACTATTTCCAGAATTCAGCAGACGCAGAAAACTGATGCCTACAAAAAAGCCGGCGGAACTCCGATCCAGTTCCACCGGCTTGTGCCAACAGGGTTGGCAGGTTGCTCATCGTCGCGAGCACGGCGCTTGTTTCAAGGGCAGCGCCAAAAAAGAAGTGAGGCGGCAAGGAGGGGTGCCTCGCCGCCTCGGAGGAGGGGGTAGCGGCATCGAGTGCCGCATTCTGCTTTCAAGGGGATTGAAGCAGAGCGATGGAAGCAGGGGAACTTCCAAATCGCTGAAACGAATTATAGGTCAAGACTTGTTTTGGTCACCATAATGTGCTTCATTTTCCACGAAGAACGGCATCATTTCGGCGGTGAGTAGCATATAACCCCTTGTCAGAGCCCGTTTACCTGCGTCAGAAGCCCGTTCGCCCTCTGAGAATTTTCTTCACATTCAATAAGAAAGTTTCAGATTGCCTGTCTCCCTCCTTTCCGAACCTTTTATCTTCCTTCGTTGATGCAGGGCCCTCGGCATCGGAAAGCGCCTTCTGGATGCACGAAACGATGCGCAGGATGCACGGCGGTGTTATGGACGAATAAGAATGTCACCCCCTGGTTGTTTGATTTTGCCACCCTCTAGGACGCAGGATGCACGGCGGTCGCAAAAGATCATTTGGAAGGGGTTCATGTCGAAAAAGGTTTATCCCTCAAGCAATCTTGTATCATGGAAGGCAGCAAATTCGTGGAAAGGAACTCCTCATGGCCGATCTCGCGCTGCGTTTTGGCAAGGACATGCTCGTCGTTTCGTCGCCGATTCAGGAGGCCCTGCGTCGGGCCGGCATCGAGTCGGTGTGCGATCAGGCGCTCGCGCTTTTGGTGGAGCCGGAAACCATCGAAGAAGCTTACCGCATGGAAACGGTGGCCGGCCCGCAGTGTATGGTCACCCCCGTGGCTGATTTCACGCCGGCGCGCTTGGTGGCCGTTGGCGCCGAGGGCAAAGGCGAAGCGCTGACCGAGGCGGCCCTTGCGGTCATGGCGGAGTTCAAGCCTCAGCACACGCTTGTGGAAATCGCCCCCTGCGGTTTGCCGCTGGATCCCGACTCCAAGGCGTCGCTTGTGGAAAATCGCGACCAGTACGCTCGTGCGGCGCAATTCTTCGATGGCCGCACCTTTGATGCGTTCTTTTTGAACGGGTTCACGACGGCCGATGATCTGAAGTGTGCGCTCATGGGCCTGCGCAAGGTGACTGATGCCCCCATCATTGCTTCGGTGGATGTGCAGGGTGACGGCGGCTTGGCGAGCGGCCGGGGCACCTGGCGCGAGGCCGTGGAAGTGATGGCGGAATACGGCGCGGCGGTGGCCGGCTTCTCCACGCTGGCCACCCCTGATCAGGCGCGCGGTTTGGCCGATGCGGCCCGCGAGACACTGGAGGCGCGCGGAGCGGATTTATGTCTCATGGCCACGCTGCAGGTGTTCCAGCGCGACGCCAAGCAACAGGGCCCCACGACCGAGAACCCCTACTACAGCCCCGACACCATGATGCCCGCGGCCCTTGAGCTGCGCGCGGCTGGCGTCCAGTTCCTGCGCGCCGCCGGTCAGGCGACCCCGGCTTACACCGGGGTGCTGGCCGCCACCGTTGCGGGCCTCGATGTGGCGCCGGTCCTGTAACGTTCTCGCCGAGAAGCCGCGTTGCCCATGAGCACCCTGCCATACCAAGGCCGTTGCGCCTTTGCGTCTCTGCATCCCGCGGTGACATTCGGCTTCTTCGCGGGGGCTATCGTGCTTTCCATGGTGCTTGCGAACCCCATTTGTCAGGTGATGTCCGTTCTTCTTGCGGCGGCCTGTTATCTGACGTTTCGTGGCCGTGAGGCTTGGCGCTTCATCGCGGGACTCACGGCGGTGCTGCTTGTGGTGACGCTGTCGGCGCCGCTGTTCAACACGCAGGGCGCCACGGTGCTCCTCCGCTGGTGGGGTGGCCGTCCTTACACGTTAGAAGCGCTGGCTTTGGGCGCCTCCACGGGGCTTATGCTCGTGGCCATGATGCTGTGGTTCGCCTCCTTTCACCTGGTCATGACTTCGGACAAGTTTACTTACCTGTTCGGCCGCGCTATTCCGGCGCTGTCGCTGGTGCTCACCATGGTGCTGCGCCTCGTGCCAAGTTACCGCCGCAAAGCCGACGCCCTCATGACGGCACGGGCTTGCATTGGGAAAGGCCCGGCGGAAGGCGCCTCCGTGGCGGCGCGCGTGCGCGACGGGGGCAGTGTCCTCTTGTCGCTGTCGGCCGACGCTTTAGAAAGTGCCGTGGTGGCCGCCGATTCCATGACGGCTCGTGGCTTCGGGCTGTCGGGGCGCACTCATTTCGCGCTCTTCCGCTGGGAGGCGCGCGATACGGTGCTGGTCGTGGCGATGGGCGCGCTGGTGGTTGGCGCAGTGGCCGCGTTCGCCCAGGGAGGGTTCGCGATCACCTACTTTCCGACGATCGTGTGGCCCTCTGCGGGAGCGGCCGTGCTTATGGGGGCCGTTTGCTATGGCGCTTTTCTGGCTATTCCTGCGGTTATCAATTGCGGAGGGAGGGCGTTGTGGCGTTATTCGCTTTCGAAGAGCTGACGTTTCGCTACCCGGAGGCGCCCCGCGATGCCCTTCGCGATGTTTCTGTGGCCATCGAGCCGGGCCAGTTTGTGCTGGTATGCGGTCAGAGCGGCTGCGGGAAGACAACGCTCTTGCGCCAGTTCAAGTCGGCGCTCGCTCCCCATGGGCACCAAAGCGGACAGGTGCTGTTCGATGGCGTGCCTCTCGCCGACGTGCCCGAGCGCGAGCAAGTGGCCCGCATCGGATTCGTCATGCAAGACCCCGATGCGCAGATCGTGACCGACAAAGTGTGGCACGAGCTGGCCTTCGTCTTGGAAAGCCTCGGCTGCGACGAGCGCACCATGCGCTTGCGCGTGGCGGAGATGGCCAGCTACTTCGGCATCCAGCACTGGTTCCATAAGAACGTGGGCGAGCTTTCGGGCGGCCAGAAGCAGCTGCTGAACCTAGCGTCGGTCATGGCGGCCCGGCCCGATGTACTGGTGCTGGACGAGCCCACGAGTCAGCTGGATCCCATTGCCGCCAGCGACTTTCTGGCTACGGTACACCGGATCAATCGCGAGCTAGGGACGACGGTGGTTATGAGCGAGCATCGGCTGGAAGAGGTGTATGGGCTGGCCGACCGCGTGGTGGTGCTGGAGGAGGGACGCGTCGTCGCCGACGGGGAGCCGCGGGCTGTTGCGGGCCAGCTGCATTGTGCGGTCAGCCCCATGGCATTGGCGCTGCCGGCGGCGGCGCGGATCGCTTGGGGTGTGGAAGGTCGGCTGGGTCGTCGCAGTGGGGAAGAGGCGCCGTGCGATCGACCGGGTTGCGCCGACGGGGAGGGGGCGTCGTGCGATCGGCCGGGCCGCCGCAGTGGGGAGGGGGCGCCGTGCTCAGACAGCATTGAAGTGCAGGGCTCTTCGAGGGCCACTGACGTTTCTGTATGCACTTCAATGAACTGCGCGCGGACCCCCTCCCCACTGCGGCGGCCCTACTCTTCCATAGTTGAAGAGGGAGTGGCTTTGCAGGTTGAAGTTCCTCTTACGGTGCGGGAGGGGCGGGCTTGGTTGGCTCGTGAGGTAGCCGTTCATCCGCCGCGTCGGTGGGCGCTTCCGGCGGGGGAGGCTTGCGACTCGGCGTCTGAGCGGGTGGCGGTGGAGCTGCGGGATGTTTGGTCTCGCTACGAGCGCGATGGCGCCGATGTGCTGCGGGGAACGACGTTGACTGTGCCGGGAGGGTCGTTGTTCGCGGTAGTGGGCGGCAACGGCACGGGGAAGTCGACGATGCTGCGCGCTATCTGCGGCGTTGCGCGGCCCTATCGCGGGAAGATCACCGTGCTCGGGCGACGGCTGAAGGAGTGGAAGAAGGCCGAGCTGTTCCGCGGCGGAGTGGCTCTGCTTCCGCAAGATCCGCTGAACCTTATGGTGAAGAAGACTGTTCGGGGAGATTTGGAAGAGATGCTGGATGGTCGCGGCCTCACGGCGGAGCAGCGCGTGGCCGCGGTGCGGGAAGTGGCTGTGCTGACGGACATTGCGCCGCTGCTCGACGCCCATCCCTTCGACTTGTCCGGTGGCGAGGTGCAGCGGGCGGCGTTGGCCAAGGTGCTGCTTTGCGAGCCGCGGCTGTTGCTGCTCGATGAGCCGACCAAGGGGCTCGACGCTTTCTTCAAAGATAAGCTCGCTGCGTTGCTGAGAAGCCTGACCGGCCGGGGAACGACCGTGCTCATGGTGTCCCATGACGTGGAATTCTGCGCCAGCTATGCTGATTGGTGCGCCCTGTTCTTCGACGGAAACGTGGTGACGACCAATCCGCCCCGGCAGTTCTTCGCTTCGAACAGCTTCTATACCACAGCAGCCAATCGCATAAGCCGGGGCTTCTTCGAAAATGTGGTTACCGTGGAGGAGGTGGTGGAGCTATGCCGAAGCTGACCGAAGGAGCCCGCTCCGCCGAGGCCTTCCGCGAGCGCCGTCGCGCCCGAGTCAAGACGATCCTGACGATTCTTGCGGCGTTGGTGCTCGCGCCGCTGACCGCAGTCGCGGGTATGGCTGTGCCCGGCAACGGCTACTACCTCTCCGGTACGCTCATCGTGCTATACGCTATCGTGCCCTTCTTCGTTTCCTTCGAAGGGCGACGTCCCACGGCGCGCGAAATTGCCGTGGTGGCCGTGCTGACGGCGCTCGCCGTGGCGGCCCGCGCGGCGTTCATCTGGGTGCCGCATTTCAAGCCCATGGCCGCCGTCATTATGATCGCAGGGCTCGCCGCCGGCCCCCAAACCGGGTTCCTCGTGGGTTCGGTGGCGGCGCTTGCCAGCAACTTCATCTTCGGCCAGGGGCCCTGGACGCCCTGGCAGATGCTCGCCTTTGGAGTGGCGGGGCTCGTGGCAGGGCTGCTTGCCGACGCCCGTGTGTTCCCGCGAGCGAACCTTTCCTGGCCGCGTCGTATTGCGCTGGCAACCGTGGGGTTCGTGCTTATTGTGGGGCTCGTGGGTCCCATTCTGGATACGTCCACGTTCTTCTATCTTTCCACAGCCCCCACGCCGGAGCTGGCCGCGGTGGTGTACCTCGCCGGCCTGCCGGTGAACGCCATTCATGGGGCGGCCACAGCCCTCACGCTGCTGGTCGTGGCGAACCCCCTGCTCGACCAACTCGCCCGCGTCCGCGTGAAGTACGGTTTACTCGATCGGTCGCGCCCCAACTGCCCATAAGTCGCGCCCCAACCGCCTGCAAGTCGCGTTTCAGCCGTAGTCGGTTCTCGCGCGAGCCTACATCGTTGACAACTTTCAAGCGGCTCATCGACCAAACATCGAAATTAATTCTGTTCTTTTCTGGTGCCGAAAAACACATCTTGTTCGATTGCACCCGAACACTTTCGCGAGTACTATATGTATCCGCCCTTGGAACTGCAAAACACAATATATTGTGGTTCCGATGGTGAATAACCTGTGGAAAGCCTGTTGGAAAACAAAAGCGAAAAGAGGGTCTACCCCCTTGGTAATCGCGAAGGGCAGCGGTAGGGAAAACATTGCCGCGCTTCTGCATGTTGTGGTTGGCAAGGCCGCGAGAAGCGGTGCGAATACGACGCGACAGCCGCGTCGAAGAAAGGATGTAGGAAGTTATGGTCAAGACCATCATCAAGCGCGACGGGCGCACGGCGGAATTCCATCCGGAAAAGATCGCTGATGCGGTGGAGAAATCGTTCCAGGCTTGTGCGGCCATGCAGGGGCGCGACACCGCCGAGAAGATCGCCGCCACCGTCGTCGAGAAGCTTGAGAGCGGCGCCATCGAGGGCACGCCCACCGTGGAAGGCGTGCAGGACTTGGTCGAGGAGACCCTCATCGAGTCCGGCTTCGTGCAGACCGCCAAGGCCTACATCCTCTATCGCGCCGAGCGCAGCCGCGTGCGCGACGTGAACTCCCGCCTCATCCAAACGCTGAAGGACATCACCTTCTCCAAGGCCGCCGATTCCGACATGAAGCGCGAGAACGCTAACATCGACGCCGATACCGCCATGGGTACCATGCTGAAGTACGGCTCTGAATCTGCCAAGCAGTTCTACGAGATGTGCGTCATCGACCCGCGCTACGCCAAGGCACACCGCGAGGGCGATATCCACATTCACGACATGGACTTCTACACCCTGACCACCACCTGCTGCCAGATTGAGCTGCGGAAGCTCTTCAAGGGCGGCTTCTCCACCGGTCACGGCGTGCTGCGCGAGCCCAACGACATCTCCAGCTACGCCGCGCTTGCCTGCATCGCCATTCAGTCGAACCAGAACGATCAGCATGGCGGTCAGTCGGTGTGCGACTTCGATTACGGCCTGGCCGTGGGCGTGGGCAAGACGTACCGCCGCCTGTTCAAGAAGCACGTGGCCGAGGCCGTCGACCTGCTGACCGACATCGCCGACGACCGCACCTTTGCCGAGAGCCTGCTTGCCCGTGTGGAAAGCGAGACCGGCACGGTTGCCAGCCTCGAGATGGATCCGGAGTTCCGCGCCGCCGTGGTGGCCGGGCTCGTTGAGGGCGGCGTGGATGCCGCTACGGCCGAGCGCGTGGTGGCCTACGCCGAGAAGAACGCCTCCCGCGACACCGACCGCCAGACCTTCCAGGCCATGGAGGCGCTGGTGCACAACTTGAACACCATGCATTCCCGCGCCGGCGCGCAGACGCCGTTCAGCTCGGTGAACTACGGCATGGACACGTCTCCCGAGGGCCGCATGGTCATCAAGAACATGCTGCTGGCCACGGAAGAGGGCCTGGGCTCCGGCGAGACGCCCATCTTCCCCGTGCAGATCTTCCGCGTGAAGGAGGGCGTGAACTACAATCCGGAGGATCCGAACTACGACCTGTTCAAGCTGGCCATGCACTGCTCGGCCAAGCGCCTGTTCCCGAACTTCTCCTTCCTGGATGCCCCGTTCAACGCCCAGTACTACAAGGGCACGCCGGAAACCGAGATCGCCTACATGGGCTGCCGCACCCGCGTCATGGGCAACGTGTACGACCCCGATCGCGAGGTGACGCCCGGCCGCGGCAACCTGTCGTTCACGTCCATCAACCTGCCCCGTCTGGCCATCCGTGCCAAGGGCGACATCGACCTGTTCTTCGACCTGCTCGACTCCAAGCTGCAGCTCGTGACCGGTCAGCTGGACGAGCGCTTCGAGATTCAGGCTCGCAAGCACGTGTACAACGCGCCGTTCCTCATGGGCCAGGGCGTGTGGATCGATTCCGAAAAGCTCTCGCCCACCGACGAGCAGCGCGAGGTGCTCAAGCACGGCACGCTGACCACCGGCTTCATCGGTCTGGCCGAGTGCCTGGTGGCCCTCACCGGCCAGCATCACGGCCAGTCCGCCGAGGCCCAGCGCCTGGGCCTGGAGATCGTGGGCCACATGCGCAGCTACTGCGACCGCATCTCGAAGGAGCGCGGCATGAACTACACGCTCATCGCCACGCCGGCCGAGGGCCTGTCCGGCCGCTTCGTGCGCATCGACCGCGAGCGCTACGGCGTCATCCCCGGCGTGACCGATCGCGACTACTACACCAACGGCTTCCACGTGCCGGTGTACTTCGATATCTCCGCCTTCGACAAGATTGCCCTGGAAGCGCCCTACCACGCGCTCACCAACGGCGGCCACATCAGCTACATCGAGCTCGACGGCGACCCGTCCGACAACCTGGAGGCCTTCGAAAGCGTCATCCGCTACATGAAGGACTGCGGCATGGGCTACGGCTCGGTGAACCACCCGGTCGACCGCGACCCGGTGTGCGGCTACAACGGCATTATCGAGGACGTCTGCCCCAAGTGCGGTCGCACCGAGGACGCTCACAACCAGCCCTTCGAGCGCATCCGCCGCATCACCGGCTACCTGGTAGGCACGCTCGATCGCTTCAACGACGCCAAGCGCGCCGAAGAGCACGACCGCGTAAAGCACGACGTGCCGGCAGCCGAGTAGAACGCCGTCCGAGTAGAGCGTCGCGTCCCAAGCACCCGAGCACTCAAGCGCCCGAGCTTCTAAGTATTCGAACGCCCTGAGGGCCGTCCCAACGACGGCCCTCTTTTTGTCTTTTCGCATAGTAAATGCCACTTCCACCCCGAAATGGTCGACCCGTTTGGGGGTCACTGCGCATTTCTGCCCTCAACTGGCATTTTTCTGCCACTTCAGGCCCGCAATGGCAGAGGCGTCCCGCGCCTGTCGACCATTTCTGCCCTCAACTGGCATTGTCTCGGGAAAATCGGAAAATGGCATTTGCGAAGATGGCACAACGGAAGGATCTTCAGCATGTTGTTCGGACACGTTTCTTGCGGAAGCTGGCGGCGGCTAGGGCGAAGAACAGGGCGAGGAATCCCCACAGCACGGCAAGGTCGAACCCTACGGCGGCAAGGTCGGCGCCGCGCAGCATGACGGCTCGCAGGGCATCCACGCCATAGGTCACGGGCATGAAGGCGCTCAAGGCTGCGAGCCAGTCGGGCGCGCCGGAAAGGTCGAATAGCCCGCACAGCAGAATTTGCGGCACGACGAACAGCAAAATGAGCTGGATAACCTGGAACGGCGTAGCGGCCAGCCCCGATACCAGAAGACCGAGCGCTACCGATACCATAGCCATGGAGACGCAGGTGAATACCACGAGTCCCAGATTGCCTTCGTTGGGGAAGCCGATGAATGCAAGCGCCACCCACAGGATAATGGCCGATTGCAGGTAAGCCAGAAGCCCGAAGGCTAACGTGTAGCCACCGAGAATCTGCCCCGCATTCACCGGCGTGGCGAGAAATCGCGTCATGGTGCCGCCCATGCGCTCGGTGACAAGCGACATGCCGCTGGTAATGAACGTGAACACGAACAGGAAGATGCCGATGAACACCGGTCCGTAGAAGTCGAACATCCGCCAGTCCTCATTGCCGTGGAGATAAACGGTTTCCATGTCCTCTATGGGCAGGTAGTTGCTCACATTCATCGAGAAGTCTTCGGCGGAAAGCGCCGCATCGTCGTCGAAGAGGCCTCCCAACGCCTCGGCTAGGCTGGAGCGGGCTTCGGGAGGCATCGAGACCATCACGCCCGTGAGTGCCGTTCGGGCCTCTTTGCGTTGCTGGCTCGCCTCTTCAATGGTGTCTTCTACTTCTGCTCGTTTGTCGGCAACGGCTGCTTCCATTTCCTCAGCCGCCTTGCCGCGCAACTCGCCCAAGGCTTCGGCGCACGCGGCGAGCACGGCCGCCGACTTCGTGGAATCGGTGCCTTCCAGCTCTACCTTCAGCGTGTGCTTGCCTTCCATGGAAAGCACCGCCGCCACGGCGTTGTCGGCAAGGAGCGTGCTTGCCTCGTCGGCATTGGCCTCGGTTATGCGCGCATCGGTCTGCTCGAACTGCGTTTGAAACTCAGCAGGTAAGTCCACGGTGGCGATTTTAGGGCCTACCGTGTCGGCGCCGAGAATAACCGACAGCAACCACAACACCACGAGAGGCGCTACAAACAGCAGCGCCAGCGTGCGTTTATCCCGTGCGAACTGCGTGAGGATGCGGCGAACAATGGCGAACACGCTAGTCATGGCACGCCTCCTTTTCGCCAAGAGACGGCGAGACGTTCGGCTCCGCTGCCGTATCCGGCGACTCCGACTCTTCTAATGCCAGGAAGGCGTCTTCCAAGGTGTTCGTGCCCGTGCGGGCCAGGATATCCGCCGGCGAGGCATCGGCGATCAGCCGTCCCTCGCGAATCATGGCAATGCGGGCGCAGCGCTCGGCTTCGTCCATGACATGAGTGGTCACCACGATGGCGCACCTTTGGGCGGCCAGCGCTTCCAGATGATTCCAAATGTAGCGGCGATGCTCCGGATCGAGCCCCACGGTGGGCTCGTCCAGCACGAGTACGGCAGGCTCGTGAACCAGGGCCACCGCCAGCGAGAGACGCCGCTTCATGCCGCCGGAGTAGTCGTGCACGAGCTTCTTGCGATGTTCGTCCAGGCGCACGAAGGCGAAAAGCTCGTCCATGCGGCGTGTGAGGCGCTCGCCCTTCACGCCGTAGAGCGCCGCGAAGAAACGCAGGTTCTCCTCGGCGGTCACGTCCTCGTAGAGCGCGTCGTCCTGGGGCATAAACCCGATGCGTGCTCGCGCCGTGCGGAAGGGGGTCCCTTCGCCTAGTACGCGCACGGTGCCGGAGGTGGGTACATCCACGCCCATGATGAGGTTCACGAGCGTCGTCTTGCCGCAGCCCGAAGGCCCTAAAAGGCAGAGGATATCGCCCGCCGCCACGGAAAGCGAGATGTCTTTCAGCGCGAGGAGAGTATCGCGTCGTCGCGGCCCGGGGCGCCCGTAGCAGAATTGGACGCGGTCGATGGCGATGGCTGGGGTGCATGCGTTCACTGCTGAACTCCTTTCGCGCATGAGATTTCAGCTATGATAGTAATCCAACAGTCTGTCGGGAAAAACCAGTAAAGAGCGGCGCTCTGTCGGATTACCGCTCGCAAGAAGGAGGCCGTGATGGGACGCCCTCGGAAAGACGCAACAACCCAAGATGTGCGCGAACGCTTGATTGTCGCCATGGCCGATCGACTGATCCGCGAGCCTGCGAGCGCCGTGACGGTTACGTCCCTCATCAAGGAGGTGGGGTGCAATCGCAGCACGTTCTACTACTATTTTGCCGATACCGAGCAGTTGGCCGAGGCGGCCCTTGATGCGGTGGTGCCCGTGGAGATTCCCCGGGCGCTGCTCTCGCTCATCCGACAGGGTGCTTTCTCCCTTAGTCCCGCCACTCCAAACATTCCCGATCTGGTGCAACGCAACGCTCAGGGCATCGATACGCTGTGCGCGGTGCTGAACGGCCCCAATGCGGCGCTCGCGCAAAAGCGGGTGAAGCGCCGTCTTTTGGAAGACGTGCTGCCCGATCTGGGCGTAAGCCTTTCCTCAAATACCGATGACCCGACATCCCGTATCGTCTTCGAATATGCGACGGGCGGCCTTCTGGCCCTTATGGCCTACCGCGCCGAAACGGGTTTCGCCTACCCCGTAGAGACCTTCCTGCACTGCCTCGCTCCCGAAGTCCCCGCCGCCCTGCTCGCCGTCCTTTCGGAGAAAAGGTAGGAAGCTGCACTATCTTCTGGCCTCTCTTAAAAAAGAAAGGTTACGAGCATGTGTGCGAGCTCAACCGCGTGCTTTTAGTTGGAACGCGCCTCGCAGATAGGGGAGGCGTCGTTCGTGCCGAGCGGAACTGGATCGGCGGCAATCGCGGCAATCCGGTCGGCGCCGCCTCCGTACTCCCCAGCTCTAGCTGGCGGCCAGGACGCTTTCGGCTCTGTCCAGCGCCGCCTTGCGCAAGAAGGCCGAGCGCGACTCGCCCTCCTGCTCGGCTGCGCGCTTGATGGCGAGAGCGGCCGAGTGAGGCACTTTGAAGCTGATTACGTCCAGGGGCTCATCGGCCAGCCGCGGCCGGCCGACCACCACCTCGCCCGACCATTGCCCGGGCAGCGAGCCCGCCTCGATGGCCTCGGCCATGGCCTCTATCTGCTCGTCGGTGACTACCTTGCCGCTTCTGAGGGTGTACTCCATCGTTTACTTCCTTTCCAGCCTGAGCTCGCGCTTCATTCGTTTTGTTGCCGGCGAGAGCGCGTGGATGACCAACGTTGCCCCGTCAGCCAGGACCATGCCAACCATCTCGATCTCGCGTCCAGCGCCGGTAAAGCCGATTGCAACCCAGCAATCGTCGCCTCTTGGCCGCTTTCGAGCGAAGTTGAGCCAAGCGTACGTGACTTCTTCCCTCGACAAGCCGTGCCTGAGGGCATGGGGGTGGATGCGTATCTCGTCCATAGGCGTCTTCCTTATGTAATACTAAATTGTATTATAAAACCCGATGAACCTCAAAGGCGACATCTGGCGAGAAAAGCCTACTCTCTCCGAACCGCAAAAATGACGCGAGAAAGCCCCGTTTTGTTCCCCGCGCCGACCGCATCCGCGTCGCCCGTTGTCGAAAAATCGTGAGTGAATGCCACTTCCACCCCGAAATGGTCGATCCGCTTTTCGCCTAGTGTGCATTTCTGCCCTCAACTGGCATTTTTCTGCCACTTCAGGCCCGTAATGGCAGAGGCGCCGCGGGCTTGTCGACCATTTCGGCCTCCAACTGGCATTTGCTCGGGGAAATAGGGGAATGCGCGGCGCCTGGTACTGAGGTTTTACCCAATCTTTTCGAAACTGGCGGGGACTCTTTACGAGTGCTGCTCGGTTCTTTTACGAAGCGGGGCCATCATGGATGCACGGAAGCGGCTGTTCCCTTGTGGGTCGCTTCCGCGAGTTGAATGGCCCTTGCGGGCGGTGGTTTGTGAACCTGTAGCCCATTCGAACCCCGGTGCCGGTTTTGTCGGAATCCAGGGGCGACTGAGGTCACCCCTACGGGGAGCGGATGCGCGAAGGTTCGGCACCGGCCCGCGCACGTGAAAGGAACGACGTCATGAAAGCATCTTCGGTATCTTCTCGTTTGCCGCGGCGGTTGCGGCGGATGGCGGCGCTTGTTGGAGCAGCGGCCCTGTGCGGCGCGCTGGCGCTGGCGCTTGCGGGTTGCGCGGGCGGCTCGGCCGGCGGCGCGACGGGGGCGGGCGGCTTGGGCGGCACCGACGCTGGCGACAGCGGCGCATCTGCCAGCGGCCCCATCTCGGTGTACTCCCGCGAGGACGGCTCCGGCACCCGCGGCGCCTTCGTGGAGCTGCTCGGCATCGAGCAGGCAGACGCCAACGGCGACAAGGTGGACATGACCACACCCACGGCCGCCATCACCAACTCCACGGCCGTCATGATGACGTCGGTGGCCGGCGACCCCAATGCCATCGGCTACATCTCGCTTGGCTCGCTGGACGATACGGTGAAGGCGGTGTCCATCGACGGCGTTGCGCCTTCGGCTGCGGCTGTGAAGGACGGTTCCTACGCCATCGCCCGGCCCTTCAACGTGGTGACCAAGGGGGATCTGTCCGCCCCGGCCGCCGATTTCTTCGCGTTCATCATGAGCGCCGACGGTCAGGCCGTGGTGAGCGACAACAACTACATCGCCATCGACGATGCGGCCGCCCCCTTCGCTTCCAACGGCGCCAGTGGGAAAGTGGTCGTGGCTGGATCTTCGTCGGTCACGCCGGTCATGGAGAAGCTGGCCGAGGCCTTCCAGGCGGCTAACCCTCAGGTGACGGTAGAGGTTCAGCAGTCCGACTCCACCACGGGCGTGAACATGGCCGTCGATGGC
Source organism: Adlercreutzia sp. CNCM I-6216 (assembly GCF_977113345.1). Classification (NCBI taxonomy): domain Bacteria; kingdom Bacillati; phylum Actinomycetota; class Coriobacteriia; order Eggerthellales; family Eggerthellaceae; genus Adlercreutzia; species Adlercreutzia sp. CNCM I-6216. The sequence goes on along the minus strand of NZ_CDSBIE010000007.1, from coordinate 72,314 downwards.
ACCTGCGACATCGGCATGGCCTCCCGTGAGCTGAAGGATTCCGAGACGGGCGCGGGCGTTCAAAGCACGGCCATCGCCCTGGACGGCATCGCGGTCATTGTGGCCCCGCAGTCGAGCGTCGACAAGCTGACATCTCAGCAGGTGTGCGACATCTACACCGGCGCGGTCACCAACTGGGCCGACGTCGCTTAGCGCCCAAGCGAGTCTGACCATGTTGTTCTCTCTGTTGAGCGAGCTGTCGGCGGGTGCCGCTGGCGGTCCCGGCGCCCCCGGCGCCCCTGCGGCCGGAGCCCCCGGCGGCGCGGCCTCCGGCACCCCCGCACCTGTCCGCGCCCCCAAGCGCCCGCATGCCCTTCGCGAGGGCGTCGCCCGGGTCCTGTTCGCCACAGCGGCGGCCCTCTCCATCGCCGCCGTGGCGCTGATCTGCCTGTTCCTGCTGGTCAACGGTGTGCCGGCCATGGCGAAAATCGGTCTGCCGGAATTCCTCTTCGGAATGACCTGGCGCCCGGCCAACGACCTGTTCGGCATCTTCCCCATGATTGTGGGCAGCCTGTACGTCACGGCCGGCGCCATCGTCGTAGGCGTGCCGGGCGGCCTGCTCACGGCGGTGTACCTCTCGCGGTTCGCCCGGGGCCGTGTGGGCTCCTTCCTGCGCAGCGGCGTGGAGCTGCTGGCCGGCATTCCGTCGGTGGTCTACGGCTTCTTCGGTCTGGTCGTCATCGTGCCCTTCGTGCGTCTGCTCGGGCCGGGCACGGGGCTCTCGGTGCTGGCAGCCAGCCTTATCTTAGGGATTATGATCTTGCCCACCATCATCACCGTGGCCCAAAGCGCTCTTGATGCCGTACCTGCCCGCTACTACGAGGGCGCCCTGGCCCTCGGCGTCGACCACGAGCACGCCGTGTTTAAGGTGGTGGCCCCGGCGGCCGCCTCCGGCATCATGGCCGCCATCGTGCTGGGGCTGGGCCGCGCCATCGGCGAGACCATGGCCGTGGTCATGGTGGCCGGGAACATGCCCATCATCCCCGACTCGCTGCTGTCCGGCGTGCGCACCATGACGGCCAACATCGTGCTGGAGATGGGCTATGCCGCCGACTTGCATCGCGAGGCCCTTATCGCCACCGGCGTCGTCCTGTTCGTGTTCGTCCTGCTGACCACGATGCTGCTCAGCGTTATTCGGAAGAGAGGTGAAGCGCGATGAGCATCGCCTTCAACCCGCGCCCCCGCCGTCCGCGGTTCTCGCCGGTCGCCTGCTCGCCGGTGCTGGGCGCCCTGGGCGCCGTCGATCTTGCGCCCTCCTGGTTCGCCGAAGAGGATGCCCTTGAGGTGCGCATCGCCCGCACGGCGCGGCACCGGCGGGCGGTGTCGGCCTTGCTGCGCTGGCTCACCTATGCCGCCGCAGCGGTAACCGCCGCCGTGCTGCTGTTCGTGGTGGGCTACATCCTGGTGCGCGGCGTGCCCGCGCTTTCTCCCGACCTGTTCCAATGGGAATACACCTCCGAGAACGTGTCACTTCTGCCGGCGCTCGCCTCGACGGTCATCATGGCGCTGCTGGCTTTGGCGCTGGCGGTGCCCGTGGGCGTTGGTGCGGCTATCTATCTGGTGGAGTACGCCCGCCGCGGCAGCCGCTTCGTGCGCCTGGTGCGCGTGACCGCCGAGACGCTGCAGGGCATTCCCTCCATCATCTACGGCTTGTTCGGCATGCTGTTCTTCGTGACGGCCTGCGGCTGGGGCCTCTCGCTTCTGTCCGGTGCCTGCACCCTGGCCATCATGGTGCTGCCGGTCATCATGCGCACCACCGAGGAGGCACTCATGGCGGTGCCCGATTCCTACCGCGAGGGCGGCTTCGGACTCGGCGCCGGGCGGCTGCGCACGGTGGCCCGCTGCGTGCTGCCCTCGGCGGTGCCCGGCATTTTGGGCGGCGTCATTTTGGCTCTCGGCCGCTGCGTGGGCGAGGTGGCGGCCCTGTTGTTCACCGCCGGCACCGTGGCCCAAATCCCCGACTTCGCCGGCCAGGGCATTTTCGCCCTCTTCGACTCCTGCCGCACCCTGGCCGTGCACATGTACACCCTGGCCTGCGAGGGCCTGCATGTGAACGAGGCCTACGCCACCTCGGTGGTGCTGCTGATCCTCGTTCTTCTGCTGAACGCCGCCATGCGCGTGGTGGCACAGAAAATGGAAGTGAGCAAGAAATGACGAGCTTTTTGAAGGAACTCGCGAATGAGATGAGCGTTACCGCGGTGGCTGAGGTTCCAGGAGCCGCACCCGCTCCTGCGAAGATGGCCGTCGAGCATCTGAACCTGTTCTACGGCGATTTCCAAGGTCTGCGCGATGTTAACCTCACCTTCCCGGAGAACCAGGTGACGGCGCTCATCGGCCCCTCCGGTTGCGGCAAATCCACGCTGCTGAAGACGCTGAACCGCATGAACGATTTGGTGGAAGGCTGCCGCGTGGAAGGCTCGGTGCTCCTCGATGGCGCCGACGCCTACCGCACCCTGGATGCCACCGACCTGCGCCGTCGCGTGGGTATGGTGTTCCAGCAGCCCAACCCGTTTCCAATGAGCATCTACGACAACGTCGCCTTCGGCCCCCGCAGCCATGGGGTGCGTGCCAAGGCCGACCTGGACGTCATCGTAGAGGAATCGCTGCGCGCGGCCGCCATCTGGGACGAGCTGAAGGATCGCCTGAAGAAGAACGCGCTCGGCCTGTCCGGCGGCCAGCAGCAGCGCCTGTGCATCGCTCGTGCCCTGGCCGTGCAGCCCGAGGTGCTGCTGCTCGATGAGTCCACAAGCGCCCTCGATCCCATTTCCACGGCGAAGATCGAGGAGCTCATCGGCCAGCTGAAGGAGCGCTACACGGTGATCATGGTGACCCACAACATGCTGCAGGCCCTGCGCATTTCCGACAAGACGGCGTTCTTCCTGTTGGGCGAGGTGGTGGAAGCCGGCGACACCGACACCATCTTCTCTGCCCCCATTGACCCTCGTACCGCCGACTACGTCGCCGGGCGCTTCGGGTAATTGCAACGCCGCGCGATTTTACTTTCATTTTACGTGGCTCTTACGGCGGCTGCTCAATGAGGCTTCATACTCCTTCCCGGCTGAGACGAGCGCGGGCCGCAAGGGTGCGACCCGCCGATGAGCGCGGCTCGCAAGGGGCGAGCCGCTGTAAGAAGGAGACGCATAGGTGGAAGAACTGCTGCAAATCGGGCTGGGACTGTTCGGCGGTTTGGCCCTGTTCCTGTACGGCATGAACCTCATGAGCAACAACTCCGCCGCATCACTGGCTACCTGGTAGGCACGCTGGATCGCTTCAACGACGCCAAGCGCGCCGAAGAGCACGACCGCGTAAAGCACGACGTGCCGGCAGCCGAGTAGCGCACCCCTCGCCTCCCCGCACCCCACGGGCGGTCCTCCGGGACCGCCCTTTTTGTTTTAGGGAGACTGCCGAAGATGTCCCAGAGTTGAACGGGGAAGATGGAAAAAGTGTCTACGAAGCTTGACTAGTACAAAACGTCGCAAATCAAGTTCAGAAAACGCGAAAACTCGTCGCAAAACAGTAACTAAAACCAAAAAACTCGTCGCAAGAAGAGGTTATAATGAGCGAAAACTCGTCGCAAGACGAAAGGATTAGCAGTATGGCCCTTCAAAGGAAAGCCTATGACGACTTCCTGAAATGGAAGAGTGCGCCCGACAGGCGCGCCCTCCTCGTGACCGGCGCGCGGCAGGTGGGGAAAACGTATCTCATCCGTGAGTTCGGCCGAAACGAGTACGAGGTCTTCCTGGAGATCAACTTCATCGAGACGCCCAAGGCGAGGGAGATCTTCGAAGGCGATCTCGATGCCGATACGCTCGTAGCGAACCTCACGGCCTTCACGAAGGTGCCGCTCGTTCCCGGTCAGACGCTCGTCTTCTTCGATGAAATCCAGGAATGCCCGCGCGCCCGTACCGCCATGAAATTCCTCGTGGAGGATGGTCGGTTCGACTACATTGAATCGGGCTCGCTTCTGGGCGTCTCCTATAAGGAGGTGCCGTCGTACCCGGTGGGCTACGAGCAGCATCTGCGCATGTACCCGCTCACGTTGAGAGAGTTCTTCGACGCTATTGGCCAAAACGATCAGACGCTGGAGCTGGTGCGGGAACGAATGCGGAATCGCGAGCCCATTCCGACCGCTATTCACGAGCGGCTACTCCGGGCATTTTCCCTGTATATGGTCGTCGGGGGCATGCCGGCGGCCGTCGAACGGTTCAATGAGACCTCCGATCTGTCACACGTGCTGGCTGTGCAGCAGGATATCGTCGACCTGTATCGGCAAGATATCGCCAAATACGGGGACGATAGGGCCCACATCAAGATGATCTTCGATGCTATTCCCGAGGAACTCGACAAGAAGAACAAGCGCTTCAAGCTCAGTGATCTGGCGAAGAGCGCCCGCATGGAGCGCTATGCGAGTGATTTCATGTGGGTTGCTGACGCCGGCGTGGGGCTGCCCTGCTACAACGTTAAAGCGCCGGAGCTGCCTTTGTCGCTGAACACCCAGCACAATCTGTTCAAACTCTTTCTCTGTGACGTGGGGCTTCTGTCCGCGCAAACGTCGGGCGATGCACGATTCGACCTTCTGCAAGGGAACCTTGCGGTGAACTGGGGCAGCATGCTGGAGAACGCCATCGCCCAGGAGCTGACGGCCCACGGCTTCGATCTGCGCTACTTCGACAAGGCCAAGTACGGCGAAGTTGATTTCGTCATCGAGAAGGGATCGAAGGCGCTTCCTATCGAGGCTAAATCGGGAAAGGATTACGAGAAGCACAAAGCCCTCGACAACGTGATGGCCGTGCGAGAATGGGGCATCGACAGCGCCATCGTCTTTTGCCGTGGAAACGTGCGCGAGGAAGGCAAAGTGCTGTACCTTCCCTGGTATGCCGTTATGTTTATCGAAAAAGAGCGAGGCCCGCAGAAAATAGACCTCGCAGAGTTCTTGGGATAAGGGGGTTGCCATAGTGAGAGGATTGAAAATGCCTCCTTGGTGGCTTCTCGGTATCGGCTTTACTCATGTGCAGATTCTCTCGCAGTATGCGGGGTCAGGCCTTTTCCATGGGATGGCCGGTCTTCCGGTCAGCACCGACGTTGCCTGGTTTGTGGGGATGGGGGCGAACATCTTGGTGCTTCTCGCGTGCGGCGCCGTGTTCCGCGGTCCGCGCCTAGATCGTTTGAAAAGGCTGCTGGCTCCGTCGATCATTCTCAACATCGTAGGGTTTCTGCTCTCTGTATGGCCGACAGGGGTCACGGCGAATGACGATCCTGTGGCTTTGCTGGGAGCAATTGCTCTGGGAATGGGTCAGGCCATCATGTTTCTTCTGTGGGCCGACGTGTTCAATCGAGCCAAAATCGAAGAGGCGGAGATTGCGCTGCCCCTTTCCTCGCTTGTCGTTCTCGCCTATGCCGTTGTTGTCCCTCTGCTGCCGGCAAGTCTCAACGGCATTCCGATGCTTGTGGCTCCATTGGCGTCGGGGGCGACCCTCTACCTTTCCTTTCAGAGGCTGCCGGTGGCACAGGCATGCGAGAAGGCAGTCGCCATAGAGGGATCGCGGCCGCATTCGATGGTAAAGGAGCTGGCGCGCATAGCCGTTCCTCTGGCCGTCTTCTACCTGGTGGTAAGTTGGAACGGTCTTCTCTCGCAATTCGAAATGACGGGAGAGCGTTCCCTTCCCGAGATAATAGGCTCCTTGGCGGGCGTGCTCTGCATCGTCGTGTTCGTGCTCTTCTCGCTCAAGATCGATTTTGCCGCTTTGTTTCGGTGGCTTTGCCCTTTGGCCACACTGGCACTGATTCTCAATTTCTGGAAAAGCCCCGCTTCCGCAATGGCGGTATGTTCGATATCGAGCGTTCTGGACATTACCATCTGGATCGTGACCTACTTATATTCCTCTCGAATGGCGAGGCGCGACTATGGAACAAGTCTCACCAGGATCGCCGTCCTGCTGGCGGTTTCTCACGGAGGGGCGACAGTTGGCAATATACTCGCTGTTGCCGTTTTGGCAGACCTCGCCCAGCAAGAAGCGATGCCTCAAAGCATCTCTCTTGTGCTGGTGTGTCTGCTGGTTGCTACGACCATGGTCGTCGTCGGGCGGCCGGCGCTTCGGGTGGCTGCTGATTGGCGCAACGAGGATGGGGCGGCAGCGCCGAATATGTCCGCGCGCTGCAAGGCGATCTCCGAGCAGCATGGGCTGACGGCTCGGGAGCTCGATGTGCTCCTCCTTTTGGCCGCAGGCCGCTCTCAACCGTATATCTGCGATTATCTCGTTCTCTCGAAAAGCACGGTGTCGACCCATGTGAGCCATATCTACCAGAAGCTCAGCGTGCATTCTCGGCAAGAGCTCCTCGATCTTGTGAGCGAATAAGGCCAGGTCGGCTTATCGGGTAAAACGCCCGAGGGTGAAAAGTTCGCATGAAACACCCGATTCCTTCCGTCTTTCCGTCATGGTTGCATGATCCTGCGGGGCCGAAAAGGACGGCCCCATCCCGAGGATCGGAGGAGCATCATGCAAGAAGCACATGGGGGAAGACTGATCGGACGTCGTAGGTTTATTCAGCTGGGTGCAGCAGCGGGAATGACCATGTTCGCCCTGGGTGTGACGGGGTGCAGCCCCCTGCCGGCCACCTCGTCCGCAAAGAGCAGTTACGTCCCCGGGGCGTATACCGCACAGGCTCAGGGAAAGCAGAGCCTTGTGACCGTTGAGGTGACGTTTGGGGAGAATGCTATCGAGGCGGTAGAGGTGCTTGGCCACTACGAGTCAGAGCGCATCGCCAATACGGCGATTTCCGCCATAACATCCGACATCGTCGAGCTTCAGTCCCTCGATGTGGATGCGGTAACGGGCGCGACGCTGACGAGCATGGCCATCCTCTCTGCGGTCAGAGACTGCGTCGGACAAGCTGGCGGCAGCGTTTCCGATTTGGAGAAGGTCCCGGGGCGCGAGAAATCGGACGCTGTCGAGGTAATTGAGACGGAGGTGGCCATCATCGGCGCCGGAGCGGCTGGCCTCACGTCGGCCATTGCTCTGGCAGAGTCGGGCACTGAGGTGCTCGTTATGGAAAAGTGCGGGTTCATGGGCGGCAGTATGCTCGTCTCGGGAGGCCGCCTTCAGTACCCCGAGGCGCCGCTTGAGTATCGCCAGGAGACAACGGAGCCGATGAGACGGCTTTTTGCCGAGGTCATGGAGCGCGCTCGCGATTTGGGTGTGTCCGAGGAAAGAGTCTCACAAGTTGAGCAGCAGTACGAGCAGTGGTATGCGGAGGGAAACACCAAGACCTTCGACAGCGACGAGTTTTACGCCGTGCTCGGCGCCGTCGGTTTCGGCAACCCTCTCGCTGCGGAGACGACGTTGGACGCTGAATCGGCGCGCCGCGCGTGCGAATGGGTGACTGCGCATGGCGTGGAACTCGAGAAGCCGCTTCTCGGCATCATGGGTTTCTCCTGGCCCCGTTCGACTCACCCTGTGGGCAGGCCCGCAGGCGAAGGCTATGTCGACGCTCTCGAGGCATACATTCAGAGTGCGGGATTCCCGGCGCTCGATATCCTCTTCAGCACTTCAGCGCAAGAGCTTCTGGTGGAAGATGGCAAGGTCACGGGTGTAAGGGGCCAATGCGACGACGGAACCACTTACGAGATCCATGCGAGCAAGGCGGTCGTTCTGGCTACGGGAGGCTATACCGATAGCCCGAAATGGCTTGCCCGGCTTCAGCCCCAGTACGGATTCAATGAGGGTGAGAGCATTCACTCGGTAGCTCCCGCTGGACATTCGGGAGACGGCCTTGATATGGCGGAGGAGGTCGGTGCGGCTGTTGTCAGCTGCGGCGAGGTGATGCTCAACCCCTATGCTCATCCCCAGTACCACATTGTCGGCCACATTATTGGCGACACGGGAAACCCTCTCGTGGTGAACAAGGAGGGGAAACGCTTCGTCAATGAGACGGGGAAACGCACCGACTTGGCTCTTGCCGTTATGGATCAGCCCGACCAGTTGTGCTACATCATCGCGTGCGATCAGAACTCCAACATCATGCCCGATGGAAGGAACTTCGATGGCGAGCCTGCTGAGGGGCTGTTCGAGAACGGGCTTGCCTATCGAGCAGATACGCTTGACGAACTCGCAGATCAGATCGATATTCCTGCCAGTGCCCTAAAGAAGACTGTGGAGGAGTACAACGCCGCCTGCGTCGCTGGCGTACCGGATGAATTCGGACGGACATATTTTGAGGAAACAGCTCCCATCGTTGAGGGCCCCTTCTACGCTTCGCCAGGGACGTGGGCCGTGCTTATCACTGTTGACGGTCTTACGGTGGACGAGCGCTTCCGTGTGCTCGACGACGGTGGCCAGCCGATTGCGGGTCTTTTTGCCGTCGGGGAGGTGTGTGGTCAGCCCTGCCTCCAGGTTCTGGGGTACGGAGATGTTATTGCAAAGGGTGTTCTAGGCTAGGCGAGCCCTCTCTTGACCGATCAGCCTTGGAAGCTTAAGGCTGCCGGATGTAGACGAGCCCTCCCCCGAGCGGGGCGCCGATTAAGGTCGGTGCCCCGCTCGTGCTTCATCAGCAAAGTTTTACTTTCCCTTTACGTGTGGCTTACTCGGGGCGCTCATGGGGGCTCCATACTGCAGCCTACGGAAAACCGGCGTGCGCGAGGTGCGCCGCCATGTCTGTCCCGCGGAGGAGCGGGCCGCGTGAAGGAGACGCATAGGTGGAAGAACTGCTGCAAATCGGGCTGGGACTGTTCGGTGGTTTGGCCCTGTTCCTGTACGGCATGAACCTCATGAGCAGCAATCTGCAGGAGGCGGCTGGCGAGCGCATGCGCTCCATTCTGGCCGCGGTGACGAAGAATCCGCTGGTGGGCGTGCTCGCGGGTGCGGTGGCCACGGCGGTGCTGCAAAGCTCCAGCGCTACCACGGTCATGGCCATCGGGTTCGTGGCGGCCGGCCTCATGGGGCTGCGCCAGGCCATCCCCATCATCATGGGAGCGAACATCGGCACCACCATCACAGCGCAGATCATCGCCTTCAAGCTGTCCGATTACGTGCTCGGCATCGTGCTTGTGGGCTTCCTCATCATGCAGCTCGCCAAGCAAGGCCAGATGAAGTACGTCGGCACCGCCGTCTTCGGCTTCGGGCTTTTGTTCCTCGGCATCGATACCATGGGCGCCGTCATGAAGCCCCTGGCCGAGAACCCCGTGTTCACCGACATGATCGCCCAGGTGACGGGCGTGCCGGTGCTCGGCGTTTTGGTGGGCACCCTCATGACGCTCGTGGTGCAAAGCTCCAGCGCCACCATCGCCGTGCTGCAGAACTTTGCCGCCACGCCCGGCCCCGACGGCGCAAGCCTCATCGGCCTCGACGGCGCCATCCCCATTCTGCTCGGCGACAACCTGGGCACCACCGTCACGGCGCTCCTGGCCGCCATCGGCCAGTCCCGCGACGCCAAGCGCGTGGCCCTGTCCCACTGCATCTTCAACCTGTCGGGCTGCCTGCTGTTCGTGTGGCTCATCGGCCCTGCCGCCGCGGTGGTGGCCGCCATCTCGCCGGCCGGCCCCGAAGTGGAGGTCATCGCCCGGCAGATTGCCAACGCGCACACGCTGTTCAACGTGACCATGACGGTGCTGTGGCTGCCGCTTGTGTCGGTGATGGTGAAGATCGTTATGGCGATTCTCCCCGAGAAGCCGCGCCGTCCCCGCGATCCTTTGGCGGACACGCTGGAGACGCCGCTGGCCCCCGACGCGGCGGCCGCCTAACCCCGCACCTCGCGATCGATGACACCGCCCCGCGCCGTCGGTCGCTTTCGCGTAGGTTTCCGGTTGCGCCGAGGCCGTGTGGGCTGTTCGGTTCGCCCCACGGCTCTCTGACGTCTCACCGCCCACCTCCGCGCTACGCGGCTGTTGCGCTACAATGGCCGCGCACCTGTTCCAGAAAGGATCCCCATGAGCAAAGCCCCGCTCATCTATTACGTGGAGGACGACGAGCACATTCGCGACCTGACGGCTTACGCGCTGCATCAGGCGGGCATGGAAGTGCGTGCGTTCCATGACGGCGACGGTCTCGTTGAGCGGTGTGCGGCCGAGCCGCCCGATGCGGTGCTGCTGGACATCATGCTGCCCGGAGACGACGGCCTCGTGCTGCTGCAGGCCCTGCGCGGCAATACGGCGACGGAGAATATGCCCATCATGATGCTCACGGCCAAAGGCACCGAGTTCGACAAAGTGGTGGGACTCGACGCCGGCGCCGATGACTATCTGGCAAAGCCCTTCGGCATGATGGAACTCATCTCGCGGGTGAACGCGCTGTTGCGCCGTGCGAATCGTCCGGCCCAAGGCGCCGCAGAAGAGATAGCGGAACCCAGTGACCTTATGGTCGTCGGCGCGATCAAGCTGTCGCCGTCCGCCCGTACGGTGATGGCAGACGGCCGTGAAGTCAACCTCACGCGCAAGGAGTTCGACCTTCTGCGCACGCTTATGGAGAATAAGGGCCGTGTGCTCACCCGCGAGCAGCTGCTCGAGCAGGTGTGGGGCGTAAGCTTCGTCGGCGAGACGCGCACGGTGGACATGCACGTGAAGACGCTTCGTCGCAAGCTGGCCGAAGCGGCCCCCGGCTCCGAAGAAGCCGTCGCCACCGTGCGCGGCGTGGGCTATCGATTGAAGAAGAGTGCCTCGTGAGTGCCGCTGATAAGTCCCGTTGCGGCGATGCTCGGGCGGCTGCGGCACCTGCGTCAGCGCCTACGCCGGGCGCTGACAAGCCGGCGCGATCGGCCTCGGCTCTCGCGCGCAACGAGGAGCTGGCCCGGGCCGAGAAGATGCGCCGCGAGTTCACGGCCAATGTCTCCCATGAAATGAAGACGCCCCTGCAAGTGATTTCCGGCTATGCCGAGCTGATGGCCAACGGTCTGGTGCCCCCCGAGGATGTGCCCCGGTTCGCCCAGCTCATTTATGAGGAATCCCAGGCCATGCGCGCGTTGATCGACGACGTGCTCATTTTGTCGCGTCTTGACGAGATGGCTCCCGGCGCCGACGAAGCCGAGGCGGTGGACCTGCGCGCCGTGGCCGAACGCGTCGTGGGACGTTTGACCAAGCTGGCCGCCGATGCCGATGTGGAGGTGCACCTCAAGGCGGAACCAGTTACTGTCCAGGGCAACGAGACCCTGCTCAAGCAGATGATCTACAACCTGGTGGAAAACGCCATCCGCTACAACCGCGAAGGCGGCCACGTGCTCGTGGAGGTGTGCGAGGAGGACGTCCCCGCTGGCGAGGGCGCAAGCGGCGAGGGGGGCGTCCGTATCGGCATCGTCCGCGTGAACGATACGGGCGCGGGTATTCCCGCCGACAAGCTGGAGAAAATCTTCGAGCGCTTCTACCGCCTGGAGAAGAGTCGCTCCAAGGAACTGGGCGGCACGGGATTGGGCCTGGCCATCGTCAAGCACGCCGCCCTCTACCACGGCGGCGAGGTGTTCGTGGAAAGCGAGGAAGATGTCGGTACTCGCTTTACGGTGCGTCTACCCATCGGCTGACAAAGATTTCCAGAAATAGTAAAAGTGCTTGCAAGGCTGAGCCTTTAGAGGCTCTTGCCTTACCAGTTAGAAGGTTTTTCTAGCGAGAACGAGGCAGGTTGCCATTCCACGACGGAGCCGGCACGTCGTGTGGCCGGCACGTCGATCAGGCGCTGGTTGGAGGAGCCGCACCACTTCAGCTCGAGGGACTTGCGCGATTCCACGAAGGGGCCGTCCACCAGCACGTCGATATGGTCGAGCAAGTTGGCGATGGCAGGATCCGTCCGCCCCGCAAGATCGTCGTAGAGGTAGCCCGTGTAGCACCAGATGCCGTAACCCTCGCGCTTCAGCGCGGCCGCCAGAGCCGCGCAGGCCTCCGGCTGCTCGAAGGGCTCGCCACCGGAGAGGGTGACGTCATGCACGAGGCCGTTGGCGCGAATATCGGCCAGAAGGGCCGCCAGCGTCGTTTCGGTGCCGCCCTCGGCCGGCTGGCTTTCGGGGTTGTGGCAGCCGGGACAGTGGTGCGAGCACCCTTGGACGAACACGGCGTAGCGCAGGCCGGGGCCGTCCACGATGGAGTCGGGCACGGTGCCGTACAGCGAGATGGTGGTGTTTTCGAAGTCGTTTTCCATAGCCGCCATTGTAGCGCACTCCGGTCCATGCATCCGTCGGCTGCGTCTCTGTCATAAAGTTGGCATGACCGCTTCTTCAAGCTGCGATGGTGGGCAACGTTTACCCAACAGCTTATGTTGCGTCGCATGTCAAGACTTTCCTGTCATCGGGTTTTGCGTATACTGAAGGTAAGTCCTGTTCCCGCCATATATTGCGATGGACCGACGTATTGTGACGAGGGAGCTCTAGAAGCGGTTGGAACGGAGATTCGCATCCGTTGATGCGAAAGCCGGGAGACCCGATGCGAGCACCCACCTTTTGAGGTGGGTTCATCCTCTGGCGTGGGGCAGGGCTATTTTTGCGCCCAAAAGCGCCATGAAGTTCTGCGCTACGCGAACTCAGTTGCTGGAGGCGCCTTCCTCGTCTTTCACGGGCACGAGCGAGCCGGTGGCATCGGTAAGTTTCTGCCCGGTTAGGTCGCCCATGGCCTCTTCAATGAGATGGTTGTGCACGTAGGGGGCCACGGCGCGGATGGCGGCATCGGTGGCAGAGGAGGCCTTGGACGCCTCCGCGATAGTGAAGCTCAGCGAACCTTTGAATCCGTAGTCGCTGATGGATGAGAACGACACGCTGGGCCGCTTCTTCAGTTTGCTCACGCGGGCGACGGCCTTCTCGGCGGCGTCCTCAATGTGGTGGGCCGTGGCGGTGAGCCGCTCGCTGTTGGTGGTGACCACCAGGGGAATGGAAATCTCGTTCAAGGGGGACAGCTTGCAGACAGCCGTGGAGGTCATGAGCGAGTTGGGGATATTGATGATGGTGCCCGAGCTGTCCTTGATGGAGGTGTAGCGCCAAGTGACGTCCTGCACGACGCCGGTGACGCCGGAAGGCCCCATGCGGATGTTGTCGCCGGGTTCCACCGTGCGCGACACGCTGACGGTCAGGCCGCCGATGAGGTTCGAGAGCGTGTCCTGAAAGCCCAGCGACACCGCGATACCGACAACGCCAAGGCCGGTGATCATGGCCGAAATGTTCACGTTGAAGCACATGGAAAGCACGCAGCAGATGCCGATGACCCACACCACGATGCGCACCAAGTTGATGAAAATGGAGCTGGAGGGCAGAAGCGAGGTCTTGTTCAGCACCCGGCGCATAAAGGCCACGGTGATGCGGGCGACGACGAAGGTGATTGCGCAGATGATCACGACGCCGAGCATGGTATTGAACCAGTCGGCGTGGATGAACTTATCGAATATGTCGAGCAAATTGGGCATGGCCTCATTATAGAAGGGCGCCTCCATCCCGAAGGAGGAGGCGCCCGGTCTTCACGGTTTCGTTATCCGATCCTAGTTGGCGGAAGGCGTGGTCGTGCCGGTGTCGCCGCCCTGATTGCCGGGGTCGGTCGTGCCGCCGCTGCCGCTGCCGCCGCCCGTGCCCGGATCAGTGGTGCCGCCAGGGTTAGTGGTGTCCGGATCGGTGGTGCCGGGGTTCGACGGCTGGGCGGGTTCCGGTTCCGGTTCGGGCTCCGGCTCGGGGCCCTTCGAAATGGTGATCTGCACCGTGGCGCCGGGCTTCACCTTATCGTTCAGCGGATCCTGCTTCATGACGCGGCCCTCGCCCTGCTTGTCGCTGTACTCGCGGGCCTTCACATCGGCGCCGAATCCCTCGGACTGCAGCTTGTCGATGGCCTGCTCCTCGGTCATGCCAATGACGTTGGGCACCGTGGTCAGCTCGCTTCCGCGGGAGGTGACGACCTCGATGGTGGTGCCGGGCTTCACCGGGTCGCCGGCGGCGGGGCTTTGCGAAATGATCTTGCCCTCGGCGACATCTTCCGAGTATTTGCTCTCGGCTTCCACAACCTTAAGGCCGGCGTCCTCGGCCGCTTGGCGTGCATCATCCATGGTCATGTTCTTGAAGTTGGGCGCGTCCACGGTATCGGGCCCCACGGCAATGGTGAGGGTGATGGTCGCCCCCTTCTGCTGCTTGGTGCCGCCGGCCGGGTCTTGCTGCAGCACCGTGCCCTCGTCGACGGATTCGTCTTCCTTAGGAGTGGTAGTTACTTGGAAGCCCGCTTGCTCCAGGGTGAATGTCGCCTCGTCCAAGGTGTTGCCCACCACGCTGGGGACCTCAATGAGCTCGTCGGCAGGGGCCGCCGGCTTGAAGCCGCCGGAAACGGCGAACGCGATGCCAGCCACCAGCGCAATGGCCAAAATGGCGCAAAGGGCGATGATGACGGGTTTCTTGCTCTTCTTCGTGTTGGCGTCGTGGAAGTTCGTCGCTTGGAAGTTGCCCGTGGCGCTCGGCGACATAGCCGCCGTGCCGCCCGCCACCGGGGGCATCACCTGGGTGCTCGTCATGCCCGGCACCGCACCCGGCACCGCGCCCATCATGCGGGTCTGGGCCTCGGTGAACGACGAGCTCATCGCGCCAGCCGGCAGGGTGACGGGGCGTCCGGCCAGGTAGTCCATCAGCGCGATGCGCATGTCGTTAGCCGTGGCGAAGCGACGCGCCGGATCCTTCGAAAGGGCCACCATGATGATGTCCTCAAGGTCGGGATCGATGTTCGGGTTGATGGAAGAGGGGGCCGCCGGTTCGTCCTTCACCTGCTGCATGGCCACTGATACGGCGTCCGGGCCGTCGAAGGGCAGCTTGCCCGTGGTGGCCTCGTACAGCACGATGCCCAGCGAGTAAATGTCGCTGGCGGCGGTGAGGTCCTTGCCCTGGGCCTGCTCCGGCGAGATGTAATGGGCGGTGCCCAGCACAGCGGAGGTTTTGTCGTTCACGGAGTTCTTCGCTCGGGCGATGCCGAAATCCATCACCTTCACGTTGCCGTCGGGCTGCACCATGATGTTCTGCGGCTTGATGTCGCGGTGGATGATGTCCTGGTTGTGGGCCACGGTGAGGGCCTGGCACACCTGGGAGCCGATTTCAGCGGCCTTGCGCTGGTTGATGGCGCCGCGCTGCTGAATGGCGGTCTTCAGGTCGGACCCGCGCACGAATTCCATGACGATGTAATAGGTGTCGTCGTCCTGGCCCCAGTCGTACACGTTCACGATGTAGGGGCTCTGCAGATTCGCGGCAGCGGCGGCCTCCTGGCGGAAGCGCTGGGTGAAAGAGGGGTCGGCGGCGAATTGCGGCAGCATCACCTTCACGGCGACGACGCGGCCCAGCGTGCTGTCCTGGGCGCGGTACACCTCGGCCATGCCGCCGATGCCGATGCGGTCCTTTATCTCGTAACGGCCGCCAAAGACCTTGCCCGTCATTGTTCCCTGTCCGGTCACCTTGATACTCCTTAAAGTTCCATGTACGAGTGCGTTTGCGGTTTAAGTATGCGAACTCTGGTGAGTCTTGCCATTGTACTACAGCGCCCCCGTCACTTCGAGAGCCGTTTCCAGAACGTCGTGGGCGGCACTGGCGCCAGCCCCCGATTCGCCCTTCTCGATGACGACGGCCACCACGACCTTGGGGTCGGCAGCGGGGGCCATTCCCACGAACCAGCTGTCGTCGCTGCCATCGCCGCGCTCGTGGGTGCCGGTCTTGCCGGCCACGGCCACGTCGTCCAGTGCCGCCTTGCCGCCGGTGCCTTCGGTGACGACGCCCTTCATGATGTCGATCTCAGCGGCGGCGGTGTCGGCGTCCATGGCCTGCTTCAGCTTCACGGGAATGGGCGAGAAGCTGCGCTCGCCGTTGGCGTTGTAGATGCCGTCGACCAGGTAGGGCTGCATGATGGCGCCCTCGTTGGCGATGGCGGAACCCACCAGCGCCATTTGCAGCACAGTGGCCTGGGGGCCGGCGGGGCTCTCATGCTCGCCCACCGGCTCGCCGCAGGCGGCCCAGGCCGTCTCCCAGGTGGTCATTTCCTCGGGGTCGGGCATGAGGGACGTGGCCAGGGGAAGGTCGAAGGGGATAGCCTCGTTGAACCCGAAGCTTGTGGCCATCTGCACGAGCAAATCGCTGCCGAGCTGCACGCCCACCTGGCCGAACACCGTGTTCGACGAGTACCACAGGGCCTGCTCCAGGGTGATCTTGCCGTAGGAGCGTTTCTTCACGTTGGTCACCGGCGCGTTGCCGATGTCCATCTCGCCGGGGGAGTCGTACATCGTGTCCGCCGTGGCGATGTGGTTCTGCAGCGCGGCGGCCAGGGTCACCATCTTGAAGGTGGAGCCCGGGGCGTACAGCGCCTGGGTGGCGCGGTTGAACAGCTCGGAGGAGTCGCTGCCGCCGTCCGCAGCCGCCGTGAGCAGTTCCTCGTAGTTGGCGGCGTCGAAGGTGGGGGAGGAGGCCAGAGCGTACACGGCGCCGGTCTCGGGGTTCAGGGCCACCACGGCGCCTACCTGGCCGGCCAGGGCGTCTTGCGCCGCCTGCTGGATGCGGGAATCGATGGAAAGCACGACGTCGTTGCCCTTGGTCTGGATGCCCGCGAGCGAGTTCACCACATCGGTAAAGCTGGCGAAGTTCTGCTCGCCGCGCAGGGTGTCGTTGTAGGCGGCCTCGATGCCGGCGGTGCCGAAGCGCTCGGAGGTGTAGCCCACGATGTGAGCCGCCAGCTCGCCGGCGGGGTATTCGCGCTTGTAGGAGCCGTCCTCTTGGCGCACCGATGTGGCGAGCACCGTGCCGTCGGCAGTGGAGATGGTGCCCCGCTCCATGCGGGCCTCTTTCGCGATGGTGTGGTTGTTCGACGGCATGCTCTGGTATTCCGGCGCCTTGATGACCATGAGGTAGGTGAGGTTGGCCACGAGCACTGCGAACAGCACCGAGAAGACGATCATGGTGCCGGTGAGTCGCTTGCCCAACGCCACGCGTCCCAGCACGGCGTCCGACCCGTGGGCGCCGATGGCCCCGGTCTGGCGCATTTCGGAATCGACGCCGGTGCCCTCGTCGCCGCAGCGCAGCAGGCAGCCGACGATGATGAAGCTGGCGATGAGTGAGGAGCCGCCCTGGCTGATGAAGGGCAGCGTGATGCCGGTCAGGGGAATGAGGCGCGTGACGCCGCCGACGATGATGAAGGCCTGCAGCACGATGATGGAGGTGAGGCCCACGGCAGTGAACGAGCTGACGTCGGATTTCGCCCGGGCCGCCGTGACGATGCCGCGGATGGCGAAGCACAGGTACAAAAGCAGCACGCCGGCCGCGCCGAGCAGGCCCGTCTCCTCGGCAATGACGGGGAAGATGAAGTCGCTCTCGGCGACGGGGATGCCGCCCTCGGCTACGGGCTGACCGCCCATGCCCCGCCCGATGCCGGTGCCGAACAGGTCGCCGTCGGCGATGGAATAGAGGCTCTGCACTAGCTGGAAGCCGCCGCCCTGAGCCTCGGCGAAGGGATCCTGCCAGATGGCGACGCGGGTCTGCACGTGGCCCATCATGCCGTAAAGGGCCACAGCCGCAATGGCCGCAAGCCCAATGGACACCACGAGGTAGAGCTTCTTCCCCGTGGCCACATACAGCATGATGACGAACACGGAGAACAGTACCAGGGCGAGGCCGAGATCCTTCTCCAACACGACGACGATGAAGGCGAGCGCCCACATGACGATGAGGGGCAGAAGGGTGGCGAGGCTCGGCAGCCACAGCGGCCCTACCTTCCACGTGAACACCGAAAGCATCTCGCGGTTGGCGGCCAGGTAGGCGGCGATGAAGAACACGATGAGAATCTTCGCCAGCTCGCCGGGCTGGAAGCTGAAGCTGCCGAAGCGCAGCCACAGCTGGCCGCCGCCGGATTCGTAGCCGATGACCGGCAACATGGGGGAAAGCAGCAGCAGAATGCCCACGATCATGAGCGTGTACTTGTAATTGGCGAGCTTGTCCAGGTTGCGCACGACGGCGAGCGTGGCGATCATGGCCGCGATGCCGATGAACAGCCACAGCAGCTGATTCACGGCCAAATCGGGCACAATACGGGTGACGAAGGCGATGCCGACGCCCGACAGCGCGAACGAGATAGGCAGGATGGCCGGGTCGGCCGCCGGGGCGAGCAAGCGCACGGCAATGTGGGCCACAAGGAATGCGGCGAAGATGCCGAGGGGCACGCCCAGGGTGTTGAAGGAGAGCTCCTGCCCGCCGGTGACCACCATCATGGCAAAAAGCACGATGACGATGGGCGAGGCGATGAGCAGAAGCATCAGCTCTATGTTGCGCCGGGTCATCGGTTGGTTCCTCCCGAGGTGCCCCCGGCCGTGCTGCCGCTTGCGCCAGCGTCGGGGTTGCCCGTGCCCTTGCCGGTCGTGCCGGAGCCGGCACCGGCCGGGGGTTCAGTGCTTTGCGAGTCCGTGCCACCCTGCTCGCCACCGGCTGCGCCGCCGCCAGCACCTTCTGTACCCTTCGCGGGTTCCTCAGGCTGGTTGGCCTCAGCCGCTGCCCGGGCCGCTTCCTCTTCGGCGGCGCGGCGGTCGGCGATTTCCTTCTCGTATTCCGCGACGAGGCTGTTGGCGGCTTCCAGGGAATCCACCTTGATGCCCTCCTCGCGCAAGCGGTTGGCGGTGCCCGGTTGCAAATCGTCCAGGGCCACGTCGGTCACGCGATCGAGGTGATTGAAAGACAGCCCGAACAGATCGCCGGGAATGCCCTGGTACACGGCGACTTTTCCGTCCTGGGCCACCAAATAGGCGGCGTTGGACGCCAGGTAGTTGAACCCATAGGCGCAACCGGCGATGATGGCCACCAGCAAAAGCGCCAGCATGATGGCCGTCGCGCGGCTCTTGCGCGTCAGCTTGCGGCGGTGCTGCTCGGCCAGGCCCGTCACGTCCACGACGATGACGGTGACGTTGTCGTAACCGCCCCGGCCCACGGCCTCGTTCACCAGCTGGGCCGCGCAGCGCTGGGGCTCGCTGTGGCTGGCGAGGATCTTGGCAATCTGGTCATCTTCCAACATCGTGGAAAGCCCGTCGGAGCATAGAAGCAGGCGGTCGCCGGCTTCCACAGTCAGCTCGAACAGGTCCGGCTGGGTGCGCGGGTCGCTGCCCAAAGCGCGGGTGATGACCGAGCGCTGGGGATGAACGCGGGCCTCGGCCTCGGTGATCTGGCCGGCTTCAATAAGATCGGCCACCAGGGAATGGTCGCGGGTGAGCTGCTGCATCTGCCCCTTGTGCAGAAGGTAGGCCCGCGAGTCACCCACCTGGGCGATGACGAGCTTGTCCTTCTCCAGCATGGCGGCGGTGCAGGTGCAGCCCATGCCGGCGCGGCCGACGCCCTCGCGAGCGGCGCGGATGATGGCGAGGTTCGCCTCTTCCACGGCCTGTCCCAAAGCCGAGGCATCGGGGTGCGCCGGCGCGCGGTCGCAGATAACGTCCACGGCGATTTCCGAGGCCACTTCCCCCGCGGCGTGGCCGCCCATGCCGTCGCACACCACGTACAGCGGCGGGGCAACGGCCAGCGAGTCCTCGTTGTGCTCGCGCACGCAGCCGACGTCGGTGCGACTGCCGAAAGTAGCGCCGCTCTTCTTGCGCTTTGCCCGGGCCATTACTGGTTCCTCACGCGGATGTCGACGTCGCCGATGGTGACGAGATCCTTGTTGCGCAGGGCTACCGGATCATGGACAGGGCGCCCGTTCACGGCCGTGCCGTTCTTCGAGCCCAAATCTTCCACGAAGAGATTCTGGCCCATCAGCTGGAAACGGGCGTGGCGACCGGACACGTAGCCGGCGCCGATGACGATGTCAGCCCCGGGCGAGCGGCCCACGATGACGGGCCCATGCACGGCGATGGAGACGCCGCGCAGCTCTTTGGGGCCGCGTTCCACCGACACCGTCCAGCCGCGCTCCTTCTTGCGGGAGCCTTTGACCATGCCGATGCCGGTGCGCATGATGGCGAACAGAAACAGATAGAGCAGCGCCACGAACAACAGGCGCGCGATGAGCAGAACGAGATCGATCACCGATAGCCTCCTTTGGCTCGCTGAGGTGCGGGCGGGCTAGATGAGCTGGAACTCGAGGTTGGTGGTACCCACGATGATGCGGTCGGCGTCGTGCAGTGCGGTGGACTTGATCTGGCGGCCGTTGACGAAGGTGCCGTTGGTGGAGCCCAAATCGGTGAGGATCCAGGCGCCGGACTCGTCCTGGCGGATTTCCGCATGCACGCGGGAGACGTTGATGTCGGGAATGACGATGTCATTCTTCGACTCACGCCCGATGGTCTCGGCCTGGCCGGGCAGCGTGAAGGCGCGGTCGTTGGTGATGTCATATATATAAGCTTGGCGGGGCTCGTCGTCCTCGTAGTAGTCGTCTTCCCCGTACTCGTCGACGGGCGCGGCCTGGTAGTCATAGCCGCCGGCGGGCGCGGGGGCCGGAGCCGGGGCGGGTGCCGGCGGCTGGTAGCCGTAGCCGGCTTGCGGGGCGGCCGCGCGGGCCGGACCGCCGCCGGGGCGGATGCCGTAGCGGGCGTACTCTTCCTGGCGCAGCTGCTCAACCAAGGGGGAGGCCACCATCTCGGCAATGACGTCGAACTTGCCGTGGCGCAAATCGTCGTCGACGATGAAGCGCACGAGGGGCTGCCCGTCCATGACGAGGCCCTGCTCGGCGGCTTTGGCGGAAAGGTAGGTTTCGGTCTCACCAGCCAGAGTGGGGTAGTAGCCCAGAAGGCGGCGGTCATCGTCGGCGTTGACGAGCACGGTATAAAGCGTGGGAGCGTACTGCTTGCCTGCGCCGACCATCTTCTCGCGGCGCATCTGCTTCTCGGCCTTCTTGGCAATCTGCACGGGAGACAGGGGCGCTGCGCCCATGCGATCGGCGGCGCCTTCCACGGTGTCTTCCATCTTGCCTTCGAATTTTGAGAGGAGTCCCATGTGCTTCTCCTTGTTCTTGCGTGTTTAAGCTGCGTTCTTCTTGCGTGATTGCGCTGCGCTTTCGGAGCAGCGTTCAGTAGCACAGCAGCTTATTTTGCCATAAAACCTATGCACGCACCTCATCGACCAACCATTTTACTTAATTGCCACAGTGACAATTTTGTTCGATTACCTCAACTGCGTTAACAGCGACAAGAGCGTTCTCTGGTTTCGGGGCGCCCCCGGCCCGGGCAAAAAGCGGCCTCGGGCTGCGGGACGGCGCCGGTTCTGGCAAAAAGCGGCCTCGGGCTGCGGTGTAAGCGATGGATGACTTTTCGAAAATTCGGGAAACCCCAGGTGAAACGAGTGTGGCCATTTGTTAGCTACGGAATACACCGCAGCCTGAGGCACAAAAATGCCACACGCCTTCCGCATGGCAGAATTCCCGGGTTTAGTACCTGGCGGCGCATGATGTGCGACAAAACTAGCGAGAAAATCCCTTCGCTGGGAACCAAACTACCTGTTTTTGCCACGCCGCTTTTCCGTCGCGTGCCGACGGGTGTTTTCTGCGCATGCAATTGATCAAGTATGTTCCGTGCGTTAGCCTGACGGCACCTGGCGCTGTCGAAATTCGGAAAATGCAAACTGCAATCTTCGGATTTTGCAAAGTGAAATTTTCGGAAAATGCAAACTGGAATCTTCGGATTTTGCAAAAAGCTAGTGAAAACACCTGGTGAAGAGATACAATGCACAAGAAAGTAAAGATGCACATAGGAGCGCGAGATGCCCAACGAACTTCCTCCGCGAGATGAATATCTGCCTCGCATCATCGATGATCAGGTAAGTCGCTATCTGGAGATATTCGGGGCGGTGGAAGTGGCCGGCACGAAATGGTGCGGGAAAACTTGGACGGCCTGCCGTCATGCCGAAAGCGTTAGCTACGTTGACGAGGCGCTGGCTCTGGCTCAGTCCGATCCTCAGGCAATGCTCGAGGGCGATCGGCCCCACGTCATTGATGAGTGGCAGCTTGCGCCGTCAATTTGGAATGCCGTTCGCCATGCCGTAGACCGTAAGCGGGGGTTGCGCGGAGCTTGGCTTTTGACGGGCTCCTCCACTCCTCTCTTGAAAGACGACGAGCAAGCTAAGGCGATGCACAGCGGAGCAGGCCGCATCGGGCGTATACGCATGCGCCCGATGAGCCTCGTTGAATCAGGCGATTCAACGGGTCAGGTCTCTGTCGCAGCGCTTTTCAGGGGTGAATTCTCGCGGGCCGTAGTTCCCGGCGATGCCGCATCGTTGGCCGCCGCGGCCTGCAGAGGAGGTTGGCCGGAGACATTGGATTTGTCACCGAGCCAATCGCTTCTCACGGCAAGGGAATACCTGAACCTTCTGTTTACGGAAAGCGTTCCTCGTCACGGCAAAGATGGGGAGTTGGCGCGGCGCATCGCGCTGTCCCTCGCACGGAATTTAGGACAAGCGGCAACATACAAGACGCTTCTTGCGGACATTTCGGGTGGTGATGAGCCGCTGGTGACAACAGCAACCGTGGCATCCTATCTCGGTGCGCTGAAAAGCATGTACGTGATTGAAGAGGTGCCGGGCTGGGTGCCGGCGAGGCGCTCCCCCAAGCGTCTTTCGGTGAAACCGAAGCGCTACCTCGCGGATCCCTCTCTTGCCGTAGCCCTCCTCGGCATGAACGAGGAAGCGCTTCTCTCCGCTTGGCAGACGTTCGGACTGGTGTTCGAGAATATGTGTATGCGTGATCTCATGGTGTACGCCCAGGCGTTGCCCGATGCTCCGGCTGTGCCCGTGAGGTACTATCGCGACGATGCCGGTCTTGAGGCGAACGCTATAGTCGAGTTGCCTGATGGCCGTTGGGCGGCCTTCGAGTTCAAGCTTGGCATTGCGAAGGCCGACGCAGGGGTGGCAACCCTGAAGCGAGTGCGCGAGAAAGTGACGCGCAACCCTCACGCGCGCACGCGCCCCCCTGAGTTCATGGTGGTTCTGACGGGTACGGGTGAGTACGCTTACCAAGCTGAAGAGGGAATCTACGTCATACCCTTGCGTGCATTGGGCGCTTAATCTGCTTTTTTGACTGTCGTTGCCCTGCCATATTGACAAGATGCCCTATCAAAAGTTGCCATTCATAAGCCATTCTGTTGACATTTTGAAATAAAAGGCGAATTATTAGTCGGTCAGTCGTGTATCAACAGTCTTGAGGATTGGTGGTAGAAAATGCACATTGCGAAAAGAAAGGGCAAAGGCGTTCTTGCTTGTTTCCTAAGCGTGCTTCTTGTCCTGGGGGGGGGTTCTCCTCTCTGACGCTTGGCGCTAGTCAAGCCCACGCCGTCGACGTCGGCGCCAACCCGGCTCCGCAAATCGATATTGCGGTGAATGTCCCCTCTGATTACGAAGGAACCTTCCTCGACTTCAAACAAGAGCTAACGGCTCAGCTCATTGAGCAAGGCCTTGATCCTTCTACGTTCCGAATTACCAACACGGCCGTCTCCATTGATACGAACGATCTGAATGGTTGGTATGTATACGATCACTATCGGAATGATTCTTGCTACGATGCCCTGAAGCTCAGTGCTGAACAGAAGTTAAAGCAGCCCAAACGTATAACAGTGGATAATTCTACAACGGGTGATAACAGCATTGAAGCGGTTGTCAATAAGAATACAAATAAGTTTACCATTAATAAAGTTGCTAATCTAAACCATCATATTCTCTCTTATTTAAATGAGCAGACTGGCACGAGTAATATGGCTTTTGCCGGTTATGGCACAAAGCCATATGCCGACTGGATGTTGTATCCTGCCTCTAGTAGCAGCACTCGTTCTTTCAGCTTTAACATAGATGCATCGGTTATTAATACCCATACGCTTACTGGCTTCGGTTTCTTCATGAACGCTGGGGTAGAGGATGGCAAGCTGTATGGGTATCTCCTGTATTTCGATGCAGGCAATGCGTATAGCGGAACCGGCGCAGTGTCTATCAAGAAAATCAATGGGATATCGGCTGATTCAGAAACTACGGTTTTTACGGGCCAGTCTACCGTTTCGGGTGCTGACAAATCATTTTCTTTGGGATCTCAAAAGAAAGTGCGCCTTACATGCGAATTGAAGGAGAACTCTCTCACGATACAGCAGCAAGCGTTTTCGTCTGATGGTAACCTTTCCGATCCTGTGAACGTCTTGACCAACTTTTCCATCCCCCAGTTTTACGGCGGAAAGAAGCTCAACGGGTTTGGCCCCTGGGTGGGATACTCTTCTCATGGCTGCACTGATTTTTCCTCTATTATCTATACCGATCTTGCGATGTCCTATGAGGCCAGTGCTTTCGATGCTTTGAAGAATGTTCAGTATTACCAAGGGGCCGACCAGAAGTACTTCATCAACCTCGCTGGTGAAAGTGGCGACTCTGGTGTACCTGATGAGTACACGAAGGGCTCTGATCCTAAGCTTAACGAAGGTTATGCCGATGGCATCAAGCGTATGATCGAGAACGAGATCTTCTACATCTCCAACGACAACGACGGTCAAGTGATCACCGATCCGACCAAGAACGAAGACGGGTCGTTTGCTCATCGCGGTATTGGATCCATGAATGGTGCCTATACGCCTGGCGATGATCACGTGGCTCTCATGGCCGAATACATTGCCAAAAACTATTTCGACAAGGTGAAGTTCACTCCGCAAGAGACCGATAGTGAAATCCCTCTGGCCAACTTCTATTTGAAGGATATGGCGACGGGCAACCAAATCATGACGCTGCATCAGCAGCACTTGGTGAATACCAATCAAACGGTTGAGGTAAACATCCAGGGTCAGTCGAAGACCGCAAACAGTGGTGCTGCGCTCACAAACAAGCGCTTGGTGGTGTACAACCCCGACAACACGGTCGTATACGATTCGGGCTGGGTGAATTATTCGGTCTCAATTCCCAATTACCAGTTCACGAAGGACAGTGCTGCTGGCAGGTGGAGCTTCGAGCTTGCCGTGCGGGATGCGAATGGGAAAGAATCCAAGGCATTCCAGACATACCTGACGGCCTTTAAAGACACCGAGCATCCCACCATCACGGGAGAGAATCAGAAGCGCAACATGGCCACTATCACGCTGACGGATACGGGCCAGGGCATCGATGACGATGGCATCACCTTCATTGAGGACGGTCGTGGTTCAGGTGTTGCCTATTACTACATCACGAACGATGAATCGTTCTTGTCGAATAGCACGACTACTACTCCCACCAAGCTGCCCGATGAGGAAGACTGGATTCAGGTTCCTGGTGGCCCTGTTCATTCTTACACTTTTGATGAGCCCATTGTTAACACTGACCCGATGATTGTATTGGTGCGCGACGAGTGCGGCAATGTAGGCGTTCAGGCAGTATTCCAGCCTGTTCATGTCGTAGTTAAGGATAAAGACGACAACGATATCGAGGATTACTATGTCATAACTGACGAGCCCATCGTTGTTCTCCCCGACGATCCCGAGCCCGATGATCCCGACGACGAATTTGCCGTTTGGGAAACTCCCGGCGGGGATCCAGTGACTCCGGGCACGCCTATCGCTCCGCCTCATAACAACGAGATTATTATCCGGCCCGTGTTCACCAATGACACCTCGATCATTGCGTTCAATGCAAATGGGGGCACCCTTGCTGATTCGGGCGTGGATGTAGGGGCTGCAACTACTCGTAAAGTTCCTGCTGGTTCGTCGGTGCTTGATAAAGTGAGCAAGATGGATATCGTTGCCACGCGTAATGGCTATGATTTTGTAGGGTGGAAAATCGGCACTGCTGAAGTGACTGACCAAGTTACCGTAAAGGACGGAACGGTTACTCTTACTGCTCAGTGGGAGGCGCGTGGCTACAAGCTGTTTGTCGACGGCAATGGCGGCACGGTCAAGAGCGGCCTTTCTTACGAGGTTCCGTTCGCAAGCAACATTTTTGCAACCAGCTATCTGCCGACGTCGGGCATGAAAATTCCCGTGAAGCCTGGCTATACGTTCCAGGGGTGGTCGACGACCAAGGTAGAGCCGTTCGAGTCTGATCAGGGAGCGGCGGCTTTAGCAGCGGTCGAGTTCTCTGCTACCAAAGCTGCTACCAAGGCAATGCCTGCTTCAGATATTACGGTATATGCTGTGTGGCTGAAGGATGCAAGCAAGTTTGTCGTGTCGTTTGATGCCCAGGGCGGTGACCCTGTAAAGGATCAGGCATACAATACGCAAAATGGAACTACCTACAATGTGTTCCGCACGCCCTCACGTAGCGGATATGACTTCCTCGGTTGGTTTACCGACCCTCATAACGGAACCGAAGTGCAGGGCGAAACCACGATACCCACTGATCGTCGGAAAGATCATACGCTGTATGCTCATTGGCAGGCACGTAGCGACTCTTCGTACATCATTGAGCACTACGTTCGATCCGACGCGAATCCTTCTGGCTATGAAAAGGTGGCGGCAGCTACTGAAAGCGTGAGCCCCAATTTGGCTTCGGGCAGCACGATCGATCTGACAGATGACACGGCATCGCACGTGCGCGACATGAGGGCTGGCAACTATGGACTTTCGGATGACTACTGGTTCAACGCGAGCACTTCGACTCTAACCGGTGAGCTAAGTCCCAAGTTGGTGCTGCGCTTTGAATACTTCCGTTACTTCGATGTTAGCACCGACGCGAAGGGCCCGGGAACCGTTGAAGGTGCGTCTCTGAACCTCAAAGAGGGCGATTCGCGGACTGTTACGTGGGCTCCTGCGGCCAACGCCAAGGTAGCTTCGGTGACCATCGATGGCCAGGTGCGTGACGATCTCATTGCCATTGGCAGCTATACGTTTGATAACCTAAAAGCAGATCATCGGGTATCGGTAGTGTTCGAGGAAGAAAAAGAAGCGCCGAAGCCGATCGTTCCTGATCCGGGCTCTACTTCAAAAGAGTTCTTCGACATAGTCGCCTCTATCGAAGGGTGCACCGATGGCACTTGCACCATCACCGGCAATGGTCGCGTGAAAAAAGGCGAAGACGCTCAGATTGCTTGGAAGCTGGGCGAAGGCTATGCAGTGACTTCTGTGACCATCGACGGCGTTGAGCATGAAGGCTATGCGGCGGATACGGTGGATTTGACCGAAGTGCAAGGGTCTCACAGCATTGTGGTTACGGTGCAAAAGAATAAGTTGCCCACCATTGGCGGCAACACAACCGATGGTAAGTATACGATCACGGTGAATCGTTACGGCGGAATAGTGAACGATGAGGAGAGCGAGAGCGTATTTGTCTCAGAATCGAAGACGGTGGCGCCTGGCGACCAGTACAAATTGACGGTTAAGCAAGATTCGAATAAGAGGTACACCATTTACAAGGTGATGCTTGATGGAAAGACCATATTCGATCTTGCGAAGAACGGTTCAAAGGGAACGGTGACCGACACGCGGCGAAACATTAGCGCCAACCACACCTATGATGTGTACTTCTGCGAGACGCCTGTTCCGGATGAAGAGGGGAATACCCCCGATCCGGTGCTCCCTGATTTCGAAGATAAGAGCCAGTTCATCACCATCAACACAAAGATTGAGGGCGGCGAGGGTACGATTACGGGTGGCGCCGTCATCGAGAAGCCGAAAGATGGCGTAGTGGAGAATGTGCCAGTGGAATGGACCGTTGGTGGCACAAACGAAGATGTGGACAGCGCCAACTATCGCTACTACGATGTCGATGAAGTGCAGGTAACCAGCAATGGAGAGACCAAAATCATCACGGCCGATGATCTGGCGAAGAGCGGGTATGATCTTGAGAATCTTGAAGCAGATGCCAGCGTTGTGGTGAAGGTGAAACCGGTCACCTATGACGTTGACGTGTACAAGTATGGGAACGGTACGGTGGCGGCCTCGAAGACTCTTTACAAGAACCAGAACTATACCGAGATCGCTGCCGTGGCGGCCGATGGGCACAAGATTGCTCGCGTATATGTTGACGGCAAATCTAGGTTCGAAAACAAAGAGGCCGTCAGCGTTGCAGCTCTCGATGCTGCTCCTATCGAGACGCTAGGCGAGGATTCTGCGGCTGATGAGCCCGTGGCGAGTCCTGCCAGCCAGATTGAGCCTACCGCAAATGACCTGCTCCAAACGTCCTTCGAGGCGCCGATTTCCGATGCAGGAGTGGAAGTCGATCAGCGTCAGGATGCCCCTGAGGAGGAATCAGCTGATAGCGATGCGGTAGCTGTGGATCAGCTTCCTGAGCCTCAGCAACCTGAAGAGCAGCCTGCCACAGAGGATAAGTCACCAATCGCTGCTCTGCTTGATGTCGTCAATCCTGTGGAAGAGGCTTATGCCGATGATCCAATAGATGTAGTTACCGTTGACAAGGATGATTCTACCAACCAATTTAATAAGGTATCGATTCGAACTATCGGTTCCGACCATGAGGTTCGCGTGTATTTCGTGAGAGAGGATATCCCCTGGGATGACTACGATAAGGAGCTGCCCCAGCCCAACGATCCAGAGCTGTTCAAGATCAGCGGTACCATTACGGGAGGAACCGGCGAGTTCAACGGCCAGGCCTTGGTAAAAAAGGGCGAGAGTGCTGAGATTTCTTGGAGCACGCCGTCAGGCTTCAATGTAACCGATGTGAAGATTAACGGTCAGAGTGTTTCTATCCCGGCCGACAACAAAATGACCCTGACCAACGTGGATAAGAACACTCAGGTTGAGGTGGTGGTTGCTCCCAAAAAGCCGCTCAACAACGATGAACGAGTTGTTCCTACTATCGATGGTGAGGAAGATGTCGCCCACTACAGGGTGAATACTAAGATCAACGGCGCTTCGGGTTCTATTACAAATTCAGCCTCGCTGGCAGAGGGCGCTACTTATGCAGTGAACTGGGACGCAATGGCGAATAATGCCGATCCTTCTAAGAACTATCAGGTGCTTCAAGTGAAGATAGACGGCAAGCTCATGAACCGACGTGCTACGTCTCGTGGAGTGAGCTTCACCGACGATGAAGGCAATGTGATTGGTGACGCCACTACAGGCGGCTACACCTTCTACAACATCAAGATCGAGCACAATGTCGTCGTGACGGTGGGCCCGGTGTCTGAGGTTAACAAAGACGGAGATCCTGAGGTAAACATCGACACCAACGGCGACGGCATTCCCGATGTGAACATTGATACTGATGGAGACGGTGTTCCTGATGTAAACGTTGACACTAAAGACGACGGCATTTGGAAGCCTGACACCAATGTCGACAAGGGCAATGGCGAGTTTGGCGATGATCCGACGCCTCCGGTGGACGAGGATGGCGATGGTATTGACGACAATTGGAAGCCGGAATTCATTGTCTTCCCTGACGACGATCCCGAGAAGCCTGCGTACAGCACAACCTATGTGCCGGTAAACCGCAACCTTGTTGAAAATGCTACCGTTCATGTAAAGGTGGGCACGCCGGTTACCAATGACGACATCTTGGCAAAGGCTCAACAGCTTTTGGACGAGATGGGAACTAACTTGCCAGAGGGGCTTGAAGTGAGTCTCGAGATCATCAAGGATGGGCAGCAGGTCGAGGGTGTCGATACTTCGAAGCCCGGCATTTACAACGCAACGGTTACCTACACTGATGAGTATGGCAATACGTTCCAAGTGCACATCCAATATGTAATCGACGACGAGCCGAATAACGGAAACGAATCGAACGGTGGCGACGATGTCGATGAGCCCAACGGCAATGGCTCAAATGGTGCCGGCGACGCCGATGACCCCAACGGTAATAGCTCGAATGGTGCTGGCGCTGGCGACAAGAGCAGCTCTGACGACAAGGGCGGCAAGTCCGACAGCGACAAGACGCGTCTTTCGCAGACCGGCGACCAGCTCATGCCGCTGATGGCGACCATGGCGCTGCTGGCGATGGCGAGCCTTTTCGTGGCGATGGGCGCTGGACGCCGCACGCGCCGCGCGAAGGCGGGCAAGCACGCGCGCTAACGCATACCGATGATCATGGCGGCCCTTCCACACCCTGGGGCCGCTTGATCGGGCGCCTCTCTACTACCGGGCGCCTGCCAGGTGGGCTCGCCAGTCACGACGGGCCCACCTTCGCAAATTGCCTTTCCCGAGAAAGCAGATGGCTCATGGAATCCTGATTACCCATGAGCCTCCTGCTTTCGTGTTTTTTGACCTGCTTGACCTGCTTGACCGATTGCCAAAACTAGTAACAGGAATTTACCAAAAGTAGTAACGTAAACTTACCAAAACTGATAAAATACCTGTTCAAGTTATCCTTTGATAAGGAGTGAATTGGGGGTCAAGAATGCGTGAGTATCTACCTAGAATATACGACCCATTGCTTAAAAAACGTGTAAGAGCGAAAGGCGCCGTTCTGGTCGAGGGGGCTAAGTGGTGCGGCAAGACCACTACATGCGAGAGGCTTGCTGAGAGTGCGATATACCTGCAGGACCCGAGCACCAAGGCGCAGAACATTCGCCTTGCGGAGATCGCTCCTCTTGAATTGCTGAGGGGCGCCACGCCGCGTCTCATCGACGAGTGGCAGCTTGCTCCGCAACTGTGGGACGCAGTTCGGTTCGAAGTTGACCATAGAGAAGAGTTCGGACAGTTCATTCTGACGGGTTCGGCGGTTCCCCCTGATCCTAAGAAAATGAGCCATACCGGTACTGGGCGCATCGCTCGTATGAAAATGCGTCCCATGAGTCTTTACGAGTCGGGAGATTCAACAGGTGCGGTATCTCTGAGCGCTTTGTTCGCTGGAGAGCAGGTTCCCATTGCGCGATCTGAGTGCAGCTTGGAACACATGGCCTTTTTACTTTGCCGAGGGGGATGGCCTCGCGCCGTGGGTCTGAACGATGAATCGGCGCTGCTGCAAGCGCCCGATTACCTGGACGGCGTGATAAACTCAGACGTGTCCCGCGTGGACGAAAAAGAGCGCAATCCTCGTGTGGCCCGTGCATTGCTGCGTTCTTACGCGCGCTTTTCGGCATCGCAAGGGAAAGTTACCGAAATGCTGGCCGATGTAAATGCGCAGGGAGTGCAGGCAAGTGAAAGTACGGTGCGCGACTACATTCGTGCGCTGGAACAAATTTTTGTTCTAGAGGATCTCCTTGCTTGGAATCCTAATTTGCGTTCGAAAACAGCTGTCCGGACTGCTCCTACGAGACACTTCGTTGATCCCTCTATTGCCGCAGCTGCTTTGGCGCTTGGTCCGGGAGACCTTATGGCCGATCTGAACACATTTGGCCTTTTGTTCGAGACGATGTGCTTACGTGATCTGCGCGTATATGCCGATGCGCTAGGAGGCGAGGTGTATCACTATCGAGATCGTTCTGGCTTAGAGGCAGATGCAGTCATCCATTTGCATAACGGAGCCTATGGATTGGTGGAAGTGAAGCTGGGTGGAGAATCGCTTGTCGACGAAGGGGCGAAGAGCCTCTTGAGTCTGCGCAACAAGATAGATGCTTCGACCACGGGATCGCCGTCGTTCCTCATGGTGCTTACTGCGGTTGGCGACTATAGCTACTATCGGGAAGACGGCGTGTTCGTCGTTCCTTTGGCGGTATTAGGCGCGTGACGGTTTTCTACCTGCTTCTCTATTGCAGGCAAAGCGGTTGAAACAACAGCTTGATGCCAGGTGAATTGATGAGGAGATCGCTCTTCGTTTCGCACGGTACCATGGGCTTTCCAGAAAGGAGGAACGCCCATGGCCACGTTCGAAGAGTTCATGAAAGTCGCCGAGATTTCCCTCAAGGACAAGACCTCTCATGCGCGCATGAATGAAATCGTGCGCATCATGCGCCAGTACAAGGTGCTGCATGGGCTGAC
The DNA here is from genome assembly GCF_977113345.1 of Adlercreutzia sp. CNCM I-6216. Taxonomy (NCBI): domain Bacteria; kingdom Bacillati; phylum Actinomycetota; class Coriobacteriia; order Eggerthellales; family Eggerthellaceae; genus Adlercreutzia; species Adlercreutzia sp. CNCM I-6216. The sequence goes on along the minus strand of NZ_CDSBIE010000007.1, from coordinate 40,602 downwards.
TCCCGCTCAGGCGGTGGAGGTGCTGCAGGCGCTCGGTCCCACCTATGTGAAGATCGGCCAGCTGGCCTCGAACCGCTCCGACCTTCTGCCCAAGGCTTACTGCGATGCCTTCGAGAAACTGCGCGACGATGCAAACCCGATGCCCTTCGACGTGGTGATCGAGCAGATTGACCGCGCGTACGGGAAGTCGTGGCACGAGGTGTTCGCCTCCATCGACCCGGTGCCTTTGGGCGCGGCCTCCATCGCTCAGGTGCACAAGGCGACGCTGCTCGACGGCACGACGGTGGCCGTGAAGGTGCGCCGCCCGGGCGTGGCTGAGTCTATGGCCGAGGACATCATGCTCATGAAGCACCTGCTGGCCTTGGGTGAGTTCGCTTCCAATTCCCATCGCAGCATCTTGCTGTCGCTCGAAGGCTTCGTCGAGGAAATCGAGCGTACGACGGCCAGCGAGGTGAATTTCACCTCCGAGCTGCACAACCTCATGCGCTTCCACGACGAGCTGGCCGACGAGGAAGGGGTCACGTCCCCGGTGGCCTATCCGCAATATTCCTGCGAGTCGGTGCTCGTCATGGAGTTCGTCCAGGGAACCGAAATCTCCCACACCGAAGAGCTGCGCCAACAGGGTATCGACGTGAACGCGCTCGCGCGCCGCGTGTGCCAAAGCTACGTGACCCAGGTGCTCGACGACGGGTTCTTCCACGCCGACCCGCATCCGGGCAACATTCTCATACGCGACGGGAACGTGGTGTGGATCGATCTGGGCATGGTGGGCACGCTGACGGTGTCGGAGCGGATGCTCGTCGGGAAGGTGTTCACGGCGGTGGCCACCGACAACGCCTATCTGCTGAAGGAAGCGGTGATGGGCCTTGTGCATGTGTTGGGGCCGGTGGACCATGGGGCACTGCTCGAGGCGCTCTCGCGGCTGCTCGCCGAGTACAGCACTGCCGAGATGAAGGAGATCAACGTGGGCACGGTGCTCACCGAGGTCATCGAGGTGCTGCGCGGCCAGAACATGATGATGACCTCGTCGGTGACCATGCTTGCTCGCGGGTTTGTGACCATCGAGGGGGTCATTGCCCAGGTGGCGCCCGATATCAGCGTCATCGAGATTGTGTCGAAGCACGTCATCGCCCAGCAGGCCGACCCGAAGTTTCTGGCGACGCAGCTGATCGACCTTGCCACGACGAGCGCCGCCTCGGCCGAGGCCTTGGCGAAGCTGCCGACCCAGCTGTCGAACACGTTGGAGATGCTCGATCGCGGGCAGATCAAGGTGAACGGCGACATCGAGGTGTCCTCGCGCATTCTGGCTACCGCCTACGCCTCTGTGGGGCGCATTTCCCTGGCGACGCTGTCGGCGGGGCTGTTTCTGGGCTCGTCTATCCTGTGCACCACGGCCATGCAGCCGCAGCTGCTCGGCGTGCCCCTGCTCGGCGTGCTCGGCTACGTGGGCGCGTTCGTGCTGGGCGCCTACACGGTGTTCCATATCCTGGTCTCTCGCCATCGCCTTCTGAACAACGAGGAGCCGCGGTAGGTGATGTTGGCGCGGTTCGAGGCAGTACGTGAGCCACCGCTTTTTAACTGAATCGGAAGAATGAGAGAGCATTGAGTTAAAAACAGGGGTCGAATTTAACTCAATTACTCCCGTTTCACTCTTTGCTGTTAAAGCGTTAACTCGATAGAGCGCTTCAGCATCCTCTCAGAAGGAAGGCCTCCTCGTTGAGTTTGTAGAATACCTTTCGCCCTATCTTCTCCTCTTGCAAGAGGCCGAGTTTTCTCAGCTCGGACAGACGCTTATAAAGCGTCTGCCGGGAGAGATGCTCAGCCTCACAAAGCTCTTTTGCGGTTACGCCGTCAAAGGTGAACAGCGTGGCGGTGATAAGCGATTCGACAAGGGTGCGCAGCGGTTCTGGGACAAGCACGGCCGAGCGATGGAGATACATATCCATCTGGCTTTTCTTTTCTGTGAGAGCATCGCGAAGATTGCACATCGCATTCACGCATATCTCTGAGAAAGCGATGACAAAAGGCGTGATATCGCCTCTATTGAGGGGGTGCTCGCACCGAGAAAAGGCCTTATAGTATTTTTCAATCTCCTGCTTTACGGCGTAGGAGATGCCCAATCCCACGATAGGCTCGTATTGGCGGGAGATGAGATAGCTGCTAATGAAGCGATTTGTTCTTCCATTGCCATCGTAGAAAGGGTGTATGTAACCAAAAAGGAAGTGGAAAAGAGCAATGCGGAGAAGAGGCTCTCGTGACTCGTCGTTGAGGACGTCAAGAGCCTGATCCATCTCCTCTATGATTCTTGCCTCGGGTTCGATTCCGTCGTGGATGGGGATGCCTGCTTCGTTGATCGCATGCACCATTTTAGTGCGAAAGTAGGTGCCATCGGGGACGTTGTGGGGATCCGAGATGCGAACCTCTGCCAGCACAAGGTCGTCGTAGACATCACGCACATCGGTGCAGGTTCGAAGGGCGATGTCCGGTCGCGTCTGGAGGAGAGCATACTTTTGAACAATACCGAAAAAACGCCCACGGCGATCATTTTGCTTCAGGCGCTCGAGCACCTCGCCTATTTCGCGCCGCGTTGAGTGCACACCTTCTATTTCATTGGTCAGCACGATTTCGTCGATAAGGCAGCTGTCACGGTAGCTATCGAGGGCTCGCTGGGGAAGTGTGGCTTCCAGGCGAAGGATATCTTTGTCGATTTGAGCAGCTTCGAGCAGGGCTTCGTAGATTTCCGGAGCCATGTAGACAAAGGCGGGACTACCGGCGATAGACGTTTTGAGATGCCAGGTGCGCTCATCGTTGAATCGGCGATCGTATAGCTGATCCGCATCTTGCGCGGGGTCGTGAAAGGCCTTGCGGAGATCGAGATATGTCATAGCGCCTTCTTCTGAAGATACGGTCTGTATTGAGTTGAAATACTAGCATAATTTAACTGAATCGGAAGATGCGAGAGAGAATTGAGTTAAAAATGAGAGTCGAAATTAACTCAACTTCCTCCGTTTCGTCCTTTGTTGCTAAAGCATTAACCGATAGCCGTTGAAGTTGGCGAGTGCAGTTGGAACCGCGGTAGGGATGCGTAACGTCGTGTCTACAGGTGGGCGGCGGCGGGGGAACGGAAAAGGCCCGTGGTAAAATGGCAGTGGCTCATTAGGATGAGCCGCAGGGTAAGCATTATCCGGCGATGCTCGAGTACGCAAGCTGCATTCGGCTGATAAGCTTGCAGTTCGCGGGCGTCGTCGCTTGAGGTGCCGCGAGGGTAAGGAGGCCCCCATGTACAAGAAGATTCTCGTCCCCTACGATAAGTCCGACCCGGCGAAGAACGCGCTGGCCGCGGCGCTCGACCTGGCGGCCGGCGTGCCTGGCGCCCAGATCACCGTGCTGTCGGTGGTCGACTGGCACGACTTCAACGCCGAGACCTTCAAAATTGCCTCGCGCATGTCCGGCGTCATGGGCGACACCATGGACATGGACGTGATCTCCGAAGTGGAGAACGAGGCCATCAAGGCCGATATGGACGCCATTGCCGATAACATCGCGCCTCTGGTGGGCGACGCCGAGGGCATTGGCATCGCCGTGGTGAACGGCTCGCCGCACGATTCCATCACCGCTTACGCCGACGAGGGCGGCTACGACTGCATCGTTATGGGCCACCGCGGCCTTGGCGCCGTGCGCGGCATGCTCGGCAGCGTGTGCTATTCCGTGTTGCATAAGACCAACGTGCCCGTGCTCATTGTGAAATAGGTTCGGGGCCATGGGACGATCAGGCGGAGGCGGCGGCTTCTCGGGAGGCGGCGGCTTCGGCGGCGGCTTTGGAAGTAGCGGCGGCGGTTTCGGCGGCGGATTCTCTGGCGGCTCGGGGTCGGGCGGCCGCTCGGCCGGCCACGGTGGCTCTGGTTTCGGCGGGGGCTATCACGGCGGCGGCTACTATGGGGGAGGCTTCGGGGGCGGCAGCTTCTGGGGCGGGTTCCTCGGCGGCCTGATGGGCTCGAGCCGCAGCGGCGGTGGCGGCTCGGTGCCGCCGCAAATGTCCCCGCAGCCGAGCGGCCCGCAGCAGCCCGGATCGGGCGACGGCCCCGGCGGCAATGGCCCGCAACCCGGCTCCTCTCAGGGCAAGTCCTCCAACAGCGGATGCGGCACCGTGTTCGTCATCGTGGCGGCCGTGCTGCTGGTGCTGCTGCTGGTGGTGGCTCTCGGCGGCGGTGGCTGCACGGGCGCGAATGTGCCCGCATCCACGGTGGAGCGCACGGCCCTTCCCGCCGGTTCCGTGAACGAGACCGGCTACTTCACCGACGAAGACGGCGACTGGATTCACGACCCGGCCAAGCTCGAGCGCGGCCTGCGCCATTTCTACGAGGAAACGGGCGTGCAGCCCTACGTGTACATCCTGCCGAACGGATCGGTGCGCTCCTACCAGGAGCTGCAGTCCATCGCTCAGGAGAAGTACGACGAGCTGTTCACCGATCAGGCCCATTTCGTGCTCGTGTTCTGCGACGATGGCAACGGGCGCTTCAACGCCGCCTACTGGGCCGGCGCGATGACGGGATCGGTGCTCGACGACGAGGCCATCAACATCTTCAAAGCCTACCTCAGCCAGAACTACGACGACATGAGCCTCACGGAAGAGGAGATCTTCTCCGACGCCTTTGCCGACACGGCCGACCGTATCATGACGGTGACGCCTTCGCCGCTGCCGATCATCGCGGTATGCGCGGCAGTGATAATAGTGGCCGTCGTCGTGTTCCTCATCGTGCGCAACCGCCGTCTGGCGCAGCAGCGCGAGGCAGAGCGCATGCAGGAGATTCTGAACACGCCGCTGGAGTCGCTGGCCGACGCCGAGCTGGCGGATTTGGAAAAGAAGTACGCGCAGGCAGGCGCTTCGGACGCGCCGCCGGTGCAGCCGACGAAGCCGCGACCCTAGGTGGCGCTGCGGTATTCAACCCGGCCTTCGGGCCAGATAGGAGACAGACATGGGAATCCTCGATCGCTTCACCTCCATCGTGAAGGCGAACATCAACGAGCTTTTGGACAAGGCGGAAGACCCCGAGAAGATGGTCGACCAGTACCTGCGCGAGATGACCGAGTCGCTCGCCGAGGTGCGCGAAGCCACCGCCGGCGTCATGGCCGAGGAGAAGCGCTGCAAGAAGCTCCTCGATGAGAACCGCGAGGAAACGGAGAAGTACGAGGAACTGGCCCGCAAGGCGCTCGCCGCTGGCAATGAGGCCGACGCTCGCGTGTTCCTTGCGAAGAAGCAAGAGCTGGCCGGGCGCGCCGAGGGGCTGACCGTGGCCTACGAGGGCGCGAAGGCCAACGCCGACAAGATGCGCCAGATGCACGACAAGCTGGTAGCCGACATCGAGGAATTGAACGCGCGGAAGGCTACCATCAAGGCGAAGGCCGCCGTGGCGAAAACTCAGTCCAAGGTGAACGAGATGACCTCGGCTGGCGATCGTGCCGAGGGTGCTCGCAGCGCGTTCGACCGCATGGAGGCCAAGGCTGACGAGATGCTCGACCGCGCCAACGCCGTGGCCGAGCTGTCCGAGAAGCCGGCCGATCCCACCGAGGATCTGGCCAAGAAATACGCCGCCGCCGGCGCTGAAGCCGCCGTCGACGACGATCTGGCCCGCCTGAAAAAGGAGATGGGCCTGGAGTAGGCCGTTTCCTGCAAGGTGGAGGCGCGCAGCCTCTGCGGCGGGTGCCCGTGATGCCTGAGTAAAAGAATGGTTTCTCCTTGTGATATCATTGCGTTAACGCAATGATTAGTTTGAAGGAGGATGCCATGTTGTCAGTTAGGGAAAGTGCTCAACAGCTAGGGGTGAGTCCGTCCCGGGTGCGAGCGCTTATCAAGGAGGGACGTCTTCCTGCGGCGAAGAACGGCCGCGAGTGGATGATTCGGGAAGAGGACGTGCTGCAAAGGCTGATGGCCTCCCCTCGCGCGGGGAGGCCGCGCGTGGGTGCGGCCGACGCACTTGGGGAGCACTCGCAGGGATCGGCGGCCGCGGCTCGCGCAGAAGCCGTTGCTTGCGCGCACGATCTGTACGACGCATGTCGGCACGCGTTTGGGCACCTCCCTCCAACTGAGATGATGAAGGCGGCGCGGTGCCAGGAAGAGGCTTCCTTCTATATGGCCGTGTTCGACTTCTTTCTGCAGCAGCGCCAGCGGGAGCTGGTGAAGGAGGGCGTGTTCTGATGCAGCCCGTGTACGTGGTCTTCGCCGGCGTGAACGGGGCGGGGAAATCGACGTTCTATCGCACGGGTCTTTGGCGCACGGAGGACATGCCGCGCACCATGGCGCGTGTGAACTCCGACGAGATCGTCGTGGCCCAGGGCGGTGATCCGGCCTCCAGCGCCGATCAGCTGCGTGCCGGGCGTGAGGCGGTCCGCCTCATAGAAGAGTGCCTCTCTCGCCGGCGCAGCTTCAACCAGGAAACGACGCTGACGGGTCACGCGGTGCTTCGCAATATGAGCCGGGCGCGGGAGGCTGGATGCCGGGTGGTGCTGTACTACATCGGCGTCGATACGGCCGCAGTGGCCCTCGACCGCATTGCCCATCGGGTGGCCGTAGGCGGTCATGATATCGACGAGGGGGCGGTGCTACGTCGCTACCGAGCGTCCCTGGGGAACCTGTCGCGCGCTCTCGACCTATGCGACGAGGCGACGATTCTGGACAACACCGTCGAGTTCGTTGCCCTCGCTCGCTGGAGTGCCGGCGTTCTCTCATGGGTGGGCGACGTGGCTAAACATGGAGCCTGGTTCATGAACGCCGTGCGCGACAACGAGCTGTGGAGGGCGTAACCCCCTCTCCTCACATGCTCCATTCCAAAAGGCGGCTGAGGAAGCGGGTGAGTTCGGGGGTTTCGGGGTGGTCGAAGAGGCGGGCGGCGGCGCCGTATTCCAGAAGGCGGCCGCCGTGGAGGAAGGCGACGTGGTCGCAGGCGTGGCGGGCGAAGCCCATCTCGTGGGTGACGATGATGAAGCGCGTGCCGGCTTCGGCGAGGTCGCGCACGACGTCGAGCACTTCGGTGGTGAACTCTGGGTCTAGGGCGCTTGTGGGCTCGTCCAGCAGAAGGAGGCGCGGACGGGCTGCGAGGGCGCGGGCGATGGCGACGCGCTGCTTTTGACCGCCGGACAGCTGGGCCGGGCGCTTTGCTAGCGAGTCTTCCAAACCGAGGCGCGCGAGCAGTTCGCGAGCGCGGTCATCAGCCTCATCGGAGCTCGCGCCATGAACCACCTGCAAGGGGAGCGCCACGTTCTCCAAAGCGGTCATGTGGTGGAACAGGCCACCGTCTTGGAAGACGAAGCCCAAGGTGGCGCGGTAGGCACGCAGGGAAGTCTCGTCGAAGGAGACGGGGGAGCCATCCACCGCCATGGCGCCGGACGTGGGTGTCTCCAGGCCGCCGATGATGCGCAGCAGGGTGGACTTCCCACCGCCGGAGGGGCCGATGATGGCGAGCGCCGACACCTCTTCGTCGAAGGTGATGTCGCGCAGGACTTCCACGCCGTCGAAAGATTTGCACAGGTGGTCCAAGCTAATGCGCATAGTCGACCTCCGGGAAGGGGAGGGGGCGCGTGCTCTCACTCAACATGCGGTGCGCGGCTGTGCCGAGAAAGCATCTATGGGATAAGAGGCGAGCGGCGGTGTCGGTTCTAATGCGCATAATCCAGCCTCTTCTCGAAGTGGCGGCTTACCGCCATGATGGGCAGCGTGAGCACCAGATACAATGCGCCGAGCAGCAGAAACCCGCCGAAGAAGTTGTAGTTCGTGGCGGTGATCTCGCGCATGGTCTGGGTCAGCTCGATGACGGCGATGACTGACAGCAGCGACGAGTCCTTGATAATGGAGGCCACCTGCCCCGTAAGTGCCGGCAGCGTGCGCGCCACCAGCTGCGGCGCCACCACGTAGCGCAAGGTTTGGACGTGGGTGAAGCCGACGGCCCGGGCCGCTTCCATTTGCCCCGCGTCCAGCGACAGCAGGCTGCCGCGCACGATTTCGGCGATGTAGGCGCCGGAGAACAGCGACAGGATGATGATGCCGGCGAGCACGCGGTTGTCAATGCCCCAGGCCGTGCCGATGATGTAGTAGAAGAAGTACACCTGCACGATGAGCGGCGTGCCGCGGATGATTTTCACGTAGAAGTCGCACAGGTAGCGCAGCGGCAAGAAGCGCGCGCCTTGGCCTGCGGCCACCAAGACCCCGAGCGCCAGGCTCACCACAAGCGACGCCGCCGAGATGCCCACGGTCATGCAGAAGCCGTCCCAGATGCGCACGCGGTACTGGGCCACGAAGTCGAAGTTCAGCGAGATGCCCGCTGCGGCCAGCGATGCCCACACCACGGCGATCACCGCCACGCACACCGCCAGGTAGTTCAGGGCCGCCTTCGCCGGGCGCACGGGCGCACCGGTCGGGGCCATGAAGGGGCTCGCTGCGCGCCGACGCTGCGGGCGATCGGGGGTTGCAGTTGTTGCGGTTTCGGGCATCGGCCCTAATCGCCTCCTTCGCAAGCTTCGGGAATCGGGATGAGCGCCTGCGCTGAGCGCTCAGGTTTTCTGCGCGTGCTTTCTACAGAGTACTGGAAATTACTCGAAATCGAAGAACCACTTGAAGCCGTACTGGTCGAAGGCCTTCTTTTCCTCGGAGAGGTACTTCTCGGTGAGGCGGTCGAACTCGCCGTCGGTCTTCGACTGCGCGATGAAGGCGTTCAGCTGGTTCAAGAGCTCGGTGTTGCCCTTCTTCACGGCGATGCCCCATTCCTCGGCATCCTGAAAGGGGATGAACACGGCCTCGGTGGTATCCGGGTTCGCCTGGTGGTTGCGGTAGATGGTCAGCTGGTCGTAGAGGAAGCCGTCGGCCTTGCCCTGCACTACTTCAGTCACGCACGCGCTCTCGTCGGCCAGGCGCACGATTTCAGCGTTGGTCAGGTTCTTCGTGGCGTACACGTCCCCGGTGGAGCCGGTCTTCACGGCCACCTTCTTGCCCGGCTGGTTCAAGTCGTCGATGGAGGCCACGCCGGAATCCGCGTTCGCCAGAATGGCCAGCTGGGCCATGGCGTAGGCGTCGGAGAAGTCCACGGACTGCTTGCGCTCGTCGGTGATGGTCATGGAGCTGATGACCAGATCGGCCTTGTCCGACTGCAGCGACGGGATAAGCCCGTCCCAAGCGGTGTTCTCTATCTGCACGTCGTAGCCGTAGGCAGCTCCGAAGTCGCGGATGAAGTCGACGGCCAGCCCCTCGGGGTTGCCGGCGTCGTCTTTCGTTTCGAAGGGCGGGTAGGCCAGTTCCATGGCCACGCGCAGAGTCTTGCCGTCGGTGCTGGCGGAGGTGTTGTCGGCATCGGCACTGCTGCTGTCGGTGCCGCCCGACGCGCAGCCGGTCAAACTGCAGGTGAGGGCGACGGCGCAGGCGATGACGGCGCCGGTAAGAGCCGCCTTCGCGATGGGGAAGCTGCGGGATAGGGAAAGGTTCATCGGTGGTCTCCTCGGGTTTCGGATTCAGGTTCAGGGCTAGATCCGGGTGCTTAAGGATGCGCATTGTGGTTTGGGCTCGGTTGGGGCGATGCGTTCTCTTGCATGGCCACAATGGTACGGCAGGCAACCGCCAATCTGGTGGAAAAGCATGATCTGTCAGCGTCGTGATAAGCGCGCTGGATAACTGGCCCACGGCTAGCGTAAAGGCGTTTGCTCTAGGCAAAGCAAATCGCTTCTTGCATGCCCTATAAAATCGATGCGACGAAAAAAATTCCACGATTGTGCGAGACTAAGATTGGGTTACAATGAAGGTCGGTGCCCCGTCACGTCCGGGCGGCTTCGAGAAAGGAGCTACCCATGGACACACAAACTGTCATTGCCCTGTGCGATCTCATGCTTGTGTTTATCGGAATCATCGGGCTTTTCCTGGTGAGGAAGGAGTGACGGACGGTGTTGGTAAAGAAGAAGCCGGGCCCCGTGCGAAGGTAAACCCGGCTTAGTCATTAACCAGTGCCGCCCGGCTGAGCGGGGCACCGATTGCTTGCATTATAGCATGGTTCTTGGCGTCTGTGCAGAAGGTGTTGCGGAAAAGGAGGCGTCCGTGGGCAGCAAGAAGCGGTCGGCGTGGCAGAAGCAGAAAGCAGAGTTCGCCGCATCTCTCGGCGGCATGGACGACCTGTTCACCAGCGAGAACGCGCGCAGCCAGCGCCATGACGAGGAGCGCGCCGCGGCCCTTCGCCACAAGGCCTGCGAGCGCAAGAACCGCTATGCCAGCCGCTACGAGGCCGAACTCACCGCCGCCGAGTGCGCCGAGCACGGCGCCCCGCCCCTGCACGTCTACCGCTGCCCCTACTGCAACGGCTGGCACCTCACCTCAAAGGGGGAGTAACCAGACACGCGAACACTTCTGGTGTAGCCCCCAAGCCTTTCGCATCTTTCGCAGAGTTTTGCAAGTTTCGCAAAAAGGGGGAGGGGCCCGTTGCGCGGTAATTTCCTATTTCGGGCAGCGTGGCGGGCTCAGCGCCGGGCGCGGCGGTTCATGACGAAGGCGATGGCGCCGGCGGCCGCTGCTCCCAGGGCGATGCTTGCGATGATGGCAAAGGGGACGAGATCTCCCGTTTGGGCCAGCCGCTCGCCCTCCTTCAAGCCGGTCTCGTAGACATTCTTCACGTAGTCGGCGTCGGACTTGCTCACGGGGTTCTCGATCATTTCGTCGGTGATTTCCGTCTTGTCTTGAGCGTCGCCCGATTCGATGAAGTCCTTCACGACCTCGTCCTTCACATCGTCAGGCAGGGCGTCTTCGATCTCGTCCTTATCGAAAGTGGTGTCGCTCGGCATGCTCGGTGCGGTGCTTCCGTCAGCGCTCGGCGTATCGGCGGGCTTGCTGGCGCTGGAATCGTCCGCTGGCTTGTCGGCGTTGGAGTCATCGGCGGGTTGGTCGACGGAATCGTCGCCGTTTTCGCTATCGTCGGGCTGCGCCCCATCGCCCGGCTGCGCCCCATCGCCCGGCTGCGCCCCATCGCTGGGCTGCGTCGTGTCGCTGGGAATCTCAATATCGTCGGGCAGGTTCGCGGAATCGGGCACATAGAGCACATTGATGACGTTGTCGTCGGGATTTACGCCCACATGTATCTCGGAAGGATAGGTGTCCACCACATAGGTGCCGTCAATCTTGTACTCGTAGGCATCCCCCTTGACGAGTTGGTCGAAGCGCTGGTTGGTGAAGGTCTCCGATCCCATCTTAACGAACTTCACGTCATCGGGCGCCAGCGCGTCCTTCCAGTTGTCGGCGGTCAGGTCGGCGTTTTCCATGAGGTAGTAGTTCACGGTGTACTCGTTGTTCCACAGCTTGAAGTAGAAGAGGTTGATGACGTTATCGGAAGGGTTCTCAGTCAACGTGAGATTCTGCGGCCAACCGTCCCAGAAGAAATGCCCGGGGATGTCGACTACGTAATCCCATGCGTTGATCGTTTGCCCGACGTGTACGTCGGTGAGCTCGTAGGAACCCAGCAACACCCGGCCGTTCTCGTCGGGCTCGGTATCGCCGTCGTCGTAATTGACGTTTTCGTAGTACATGATCGTCGCCGTGGTCGGTGCCCCCTCAGCAGCCTTCTCTTTGCTTTCATGGGCGTCGGGAGAGGCGTTGCCTTCTGCTGGTGTCGCCTCGGCCGCTGTTGCGTCGGTGCTGGTGGAGCCTTCAGTGTTCTCGGCCGCTGAGCTTTCATCAGATGTATCGGCCGCGGGGGCGGCGTTGTCTTCCGCTGCGGCATCGCTGGTCTCGGCAGCTTCCGCGTTCGTGTCGGAAGCCGTCGAGGCCAGGGCCTGGATGGCGCTGCTTCCCTGCTGGTAGGCGCACGCCCCGAGGGGGATAACGAGGCACAGCGCCAGTATCCACAGGGCGACAACGCGGACAGTTCGTTTCTTTGAAGCGGTCATGACGGTCTCCGATCCTCGGCTCCATCGATTATTTCTGAGCAAAAATATCGACTTTAGTATAGGAGGAGTCTTTCGCGCGGCCGCTCGTGCCTGCAAGCTGTCATCACTTCTCACGCAAGCCGTTTTCCCGCGGAAACATTGGCTCTCGCCGGGCCTGCCGAAAGCAAAGGGTGGCGGGACGGCGCAGCTATTCCCTCGTCGGGAACGAGTACACGTACTGGCCGCCATAGAACTTGCCGAGCAGGTAGAGGTTGCTCGCCGCCTCGTTGGCCAGGTACACCTCGCCGTTCACGTCGTCGATGCCCTCGGCCATGGGCGGCACGGTAAGCGTCTCCACCCGCGTGGCCTCGTCCAGGAAGTACAGCGGCGCCTTGTGCCCTTCCACGAGATAGCTGCCGCCGCGCTTGGCCTGGGCCGGGTCGTAGATGCGCACCTCGGCGTCGCCGAACCCCCACGCCAGGCTGAGGACGATGTTCCCCTCGGGCGTGACGCACATGCCCTGCACGTTGCCGGGAATGGAGTACACCGCCGAGGGATGCTCGCCGAAGCCGAAGGGGCCGCCGTCGTGCGGGGCGTAGGCAAGCAGAAGAGCCGGGTTCGTCTCGCCGGAGGGGCAGCGCAGCCAGTGGCTCTTCGGTGTGGGGTAGAACAGCCGATGGGAGAACTCGCCGATGTAGAGCATGTCCTTCTGCACGGTCATGAAGGCGGGCATAAGCGGCACGGCGCGGTGCCCGGTTGCCTGCAGCACGTCGCCGTCGGCCGCCTTGGCTAGCTCGGCGCGATCCAGCGCGATGAACCCGTCGCGCACGGTGAGGAACACGAAGGGCCCGGCAGCTGTCACGGCGGCGCCGTGACCGCGGTACAGCGAGCCCTCGGGCAGGCGCACCTCGTGGCGGCGCACCGTACCGTCGACGCCCACCTGGTAGATGGGGGAGGGCCGGCGGTTCGCCAGGTAGCCGCTGAAGAGCCAGGTTTGCTCATCGGACAGGTAGAACAGGTCCTGGGGCACGAAGCCCTCGCTGATGCCGGGAATCTTGAAGCGGCGCGTGGCCTCGGCGTAGAACGGCTTGCACGTGGTGCGCACCGCGCGGCGCTTCAGCAGAAACCCCGCGAAGGCCACGGCGGCACCGGCGGCAATGCCGGCGCTCGCGACGACGATGGTGGGCAAGGCCTTGGACTTCCCGCTCATAAGGAACCTCCCAACGGCGAAAGATTGCGCGTCGTGCGCAGATCCGCGCCGAAGAGCCGGCACGGGCTGCGCATCGGTTCCATTGTGCGTCCGTTTCCCCGCGGCACAGGCCGCCCGTCGCGTTTGTTACGCGCAGGTCAGAAACACCTTGCGGGACTGTGGCTATCTTCTCAGCGCCCTTGAGGGGTCGATGTGCTTGAGAAGCTGGGGATTGTCGAAGAGCTCGGGGCAGAGAAGGGCCTCGCGATTAAGGGCGTGCTCGGCGCCTAGCAGCAGATTCTCGTAAAATGCCTCCAGCGGTTTTCGCTCGGGCAAGATACCGGCCTCGTTGTTGCGGTAGTTGGCCCGCACCAGGGCGTCGCGGTAGTAACGCGCGTGCTTTTGGAAGGGCTCGTTGCCCACGGTGAAGCCGAGCGAGCCGAGGTACAGTTCCGAGAACACAGCCACGGTGCGGGTGTTGCCCTCGACGAAGGGGTGCACCTGCCAGAGAAACGCGATGAACTGCGCGAGCCGCGCGACATCGGCCTCGGAGAGCGTCGTTCCGTAAGTCTGGCGGCCTTCCTCGCGGAACAGGTAGTCCAGCGACGTCTGGATCATGGCCGGGTCGGCGTACAGCACGCTGTCGCCGTTGAGAATATCCTCCTGCTTTACGAGTCGCTCGGTTTTGAACTGGCCCGGTCGATAGGTCTCGGCATCGAGATCTTGGAACAGCGCGCGGTGGATAAGGGAGAGCATGTCGGGGGCGAAGACGAAGCTGCCGGCCTCCAGCATCTCGGCGATGCGCTGGCTGACCAGATCGGCCTCGGCCGTGGCCTCCCGCCCGTCCGCTTCCCCCCTGTGATAGGCGCGGATGAGCTCGCCTGTCTCCTGCAAGGTGTACTGGCCCTGTTCGTAGCTGCGGGCCAGGTCGTGCAGGTAGGGAGATACTTCCAGCCCGTCCACCGCCTGCAGCCCGATGGCCACAGCCCAGTAGTGCCGCCGCGCCTCTGCATCGGAGGCATGGGTGTCGGTCTCATAGGGGAAGTCGTCGAAGCTATCGGCAGACATAGCCCATCCTTCTCGTTGACCCTTTCTGCTGAGTGGAGGTGACGGAAAGTAAAACGCCCTCCGAAGAGGGCGTTCGTTTCAAATGGTGCGGGCGAGAGGACTTGAACCTCCATGGGGTTGCCCCCATACGGACCTGAACCGTACGCGTCTGCCAATTCCGCCACGCCCGCAGGTGCTTTTTCGGCCTTGCCAAAAGAGCGTTGACTATCTTACCCGACTTACGCCACCGGTGCAAGAAGTTTTTGGGAAATGCCGCGTTTTCGTTAGGACCATGGCTCGGAGAAGAGGACGCTGCGTTGGTCAGGCGGGGTCGGCCTATTCCCCGCGCAGGATGGTGTCGGCGGTCTCGGTGAGGGCGGCGTCGGTTTCGTTCTGCTGGCGACGCTCGGCCTTCTTCTCGTGAGCGATCTCGTCGCCGATAGCTTCGTGGAAGCCGTGGGCTTCGCGCTCCTCTTGTTCCTTTACTTTGCGAATCTCGTCACCGATATGGTCTTCGACGTGCTTTTCCTTCTGCGTCTCGTGCTGGTGGTACGTTTCCTGGCTCACGGTGGCCTCCCTTTCGAAGCAGCGGCAACGGTGTTTCCATGTCGCTCGATCAATTGCCATTCATTTTGCGATAGGTCCAGCGGCATCTGCTCTTCGCTGCCCCAACCGTCAACGAACCGCAACGGCTTTGTCGGGATATCTATCCTTCTATGATCATGATGTTCCGTTAATCTCCGTTAAGTTCCGTTATTCTCCGTTAAATCTCTTGAACAGGAGGAGGCCGTTGGCTGAAAACGGAATCTCCAGTCTGTTTGCCTGCAGGGGCGTGCGGCTATAATAACGGCGACAGAGCACAAGGCGATAGAACGTAGCCGCACAACAAGCACCGAGGGAAAGGACGCGGATATGGCAGAGGCAACGCCGGTCGTGGGTATTATCATGGGGTCGGAATCGGACATGCCGGCCATGGAGCCGTGCATGGCCCAGTTGGACGCCATGGGCGTGCCCTACGAGGTGAAGGTAGCGAGCGCCCACCGCAAGCCGGCCGTAGTGCACGAGTGGGCCGAAACGGCCCACGATCGCGGCATCAAGGTGATCATCGCCGCCGCCGGCAAGGCCGCGCATCTGGGCGGCGTGGTGGCCGCCTTCACGCCGCTGCCGGTCATCGCCGTGCCCATGAAGACGAGCGACTTGGGCGGCCTGGACTCGCTGCTGTCCATGGTGCAGATGCCCTCGGGCGTGCCGGTGGCCTGCGTGGCCATCAACGGCGCGAAGAACGCCGCCATTCTGGCCGTGCAGATGATGGGCACGGGCGATGCGACCATGCTGCAAAAGGTGGCCGACCTGAAAGCGGAGATGGCGTCGTAGGAATTCCCGTTATGGCCTCCCCGGTGGCATGGTGCAAGGCCCGCGCGGCGCTCGACGAGTGCCTCGGACCGGGTGCGCTCTCTGCCGAGGACGTGGCCGCCCTGGCGGCGGTCTCCCGATCTCAGCCTCTCACGGCCACGGAGCTGGCCTGCTCCCTCGCGTTGTCGAAGGCGAAGGCGGCGCGCCTGCTGAGGCGCCTTATCGACCTCGATCTCGTTGCCGAGCGGGTGAGCCCGCGCGACCGTCGTCGCAGCTTGCTGCGCATGACGCCTCGCGGCGAGAACATCTTGTTCGAAGTGGGCTACAGCCTCGATGGCGCCGTGCTCGATACGGCTCTGACCGGCATGGGTGCCCTGCGCGAGGCGGCCCGGGCCGCCTCGACCCTTGATGCGCCCCTCGCGCCCGGGCAGGTGCTCCTGCTCATGGTATGCCACGAGCAGGAGCACCTGGGAGTGGGGGACGCCGCGCAGCTGCTCGGTTGCGGCCAATCCTCCGTGTCTATGACGGCTCGTCAGCTTGCCGTCCGCGACTTGCTTACCGTGCGCGCCGCATCTCGCGATCGCCGTCGGCACTGCCTGGCCCTCACTTCGCGGGGCGCCTCGGCGGCCGCAGGGGCCCTTCGAGCGTGGAATGCGACTTGGGAACAGTAGTTATACGCTTATAACCAGCGATTCATCAAAAGTGAAACTAATACTGGTATCTAGTTGCTACACCCATTTACGGCTTATTTACCCCTCGTTATAATGCGTGTCATTCGGTGGCACAAGGTTTCCCGAGGCGTTGGAGGAGAGCGCCCCGGAATCCGGAACCTTCTCCTTTGCCGCCGTCGTTGGAGTCCGCGGAAGCGCGCAAGCGCGAGGGAGGCCGTCGACCACACGATGTCTTCCCCCCACCTGCGCGTCGATGCGGCGTCACCGTCGCGGTCGCCTTCGGGTAGCCGCGCCTCAAAGGATAGGGGAATCTATGACTACGTCTTTGACTCGCCGTACCTTCCTGAAGGGAACGGGTCTCGCCGCCGCCGGCGCGGCGGTTGCGGGCACTTTGGCCGCCTGCAGCCCTGCCGGCGACATGCAGAACCTGGAAACCGATCAGAACGAGAAGAAGGAGACCAGGCTCTCCGTCACCGGCGACGAGTACTTCTGCACCTGCAGCTGGAGCTGCTCGTTCTGCCAGTACAACATCTACGTGCGCGACGGCAACGTCGTGAACATGCGCCCGAAGAAGGACTACCCCTTCCGCACCTGCCTGAAGGGCAAGTCGCGTATCACCCGCACCTACTCCGAGGCGCGCATCCAGTACCCCATGAAGCGCGTCGACGGCACGCCCCGCGGCGGCGGCCAGTGGGAGCGCATCACTTGGGAAGAGGCCGGCGAGCTTATCGGCGCCCAGTGGAAGAAGACCGAGGAAACCTACGGCCCGCTCGCGAATTCCGTCTACATGGGCGGCGGCGGTGCCCAGGGCTCGCTCCACGGCTCTTCTGGCCTCATCATGCGCATGTTCAACGCCACCGGCTGCACGAAGTGGGACTACTCCTTCGACAACGCCACCAACACCGGCCTTACCCGTGGCGGTATCCAGTGGTTCGACCAGAACGAGCCCACCGACTTCGTGAACTCCGACTACATCGTCATGTTCGGCGCCAACCCCATCTTCGCCCAGATCCAGATGGCGAAGTTCCTCTTCGACGCCCAGGACGCCGGCGCGAAGGTGGTCGTCATCGACCCGCACTATTCCGCCACCGTGGCCAAGGCCGACAAGTGGATTCCCGTGAACATGGGCAACGACACGGCCCTGTTCCTCGGCCTCATCAAGCGCTTCATGGACGAGGAGACCTATGCCAAGGACTTCGTCATGAATCACACTTGCGCTCCCTACCTCATCAACAAGGAAACCGGCATGTACGTGCGAGGCTCCGAGTTCGGCGAGGGCCTGCACGAGGGCCCCGTGTTCTGGGTGACCGGCGAGCCCACCGAGATCGATCCCATTATGGTGTGGTCGGAAAGCGAGAAGAAGCCGGTGCCCTTCGACACCTGCGCCGATCCGGCCTGGAGCTGCCCCGACGACAAGTACGTCACCGCGTGGGATAAGTTCAAGGAACATGTGTCCGAGTGGACCTTCGAGAAGGTCGCCGAGGTGTGCGAGATCTCCCGCGAGGACTTCGACTACCTCTACGACGTGCTGCAGCCTAAGAACAAGGTGGCCCACTACATCAATTTTGGCACCGGCGCCTATGAGAACGGCCTGCATGCGGCCTATGCCATGACGGCGCTCATCGCCATGACCGGCAACTTCGGCGAGCCCGGCCGTTCCGTCGGCGGCTTCGACATGATGTACGGCAACTTCTTCGGCCACGCCTCGGCCGTGCCCTCCAACGGCAAGATGTGCAGCGCCGTGACCTTCCTGGCGGCGGCCGACATCATGAACTCCGGCAAGCTGGGCGACCAGGACTACCCGGTGAAGACGCTGTGGGTGTCCCATGGCGGCATGATCGGCGGCTCGGTGAACTCCAACCGCGTGAAGAAGGAGATCCTCGATCCTATGGAGATGATCATCGTCGAGGACAACTTCATGACCGACACGGCCCGCTATGCCGACATCCTGCTGCCGGCCTGCGACATGTACGAGTACGAGGACGTGGTGCCGCTGGGCCACATGCGCACCGTGCGCCTGTCCGAGAAGTGCATCGAGCCCATGTACGAGGCTAAGCCCGACGCCGAGATCACCCGCTTCATGGCCCCGTACCTGGGCGTGGGCGACATTGTGAACGAGGTGGACGACGATATGTGGTGGAAGGGCACCTTCGAGGACGTGGCCGCCGCTCGCGAGAACGGCATCACCATGGAGACCCTGCGTCAGAACAAGGAGATGCGCTACACCAAGGAAGAGCCTTACATCGGCAACGTGGGCCTCACGAACTTCATCACCGAGACCGGCCGCCTCATGTTCTACGTGGATACGCCGGTGCCCCGCACGCCCTCGAACTACGACATCTCCAACGTGGAGCGCGAGCAGATGCCCACCTGGTTCGAGAACAAGATCTCCGGCGCCCATTCCGAATATGCCGCCGACTACCCGCTGACCTGCATGTCGTGGCGCAACCCCTCCCGCGTGCACATGACCATGTTCATGGACACCTGGGCCCGTCAGTTCAATGACCAGCCGCGCCTGTTCATCAACCCCGCCGACGGCGCGAAGTACGGCGTGCAAGACGGCGAGGAGATCCTCGTGTCCAACTGGCTCGGCGAGTGCGTCATGGTGGCCAGCTTCAACAGCGGCATCCGCGAGGGCTGCACGGTGTACTACAAGGGCTATGCCGAGAACGAGACCAAGCGCGGTTCCATGGGCGCCATCACCACCGACTACGCCGACCCCTACGCGGTGAACTGCTCGTTCTTCGACAACCGCGTGAAGATCGAGCCGTGGGACGGCTCGGGCGCCAACGACGAGTCCGCATTCACGCCCACCATCCAGGGTGCCTAAGAGGAAGGGACGGAGATACTCATGGCTCATAAATACGGCATTGCGATCGATTACCGTCGCTGCATCGGCTGCGGAAGCTGCTCGGTTTCCTGCAAGCTGGAGAACAACCTGCCCAACGACGTGTGGTACTGCACGGTGAACACTGTGGGCGGCGCGAGCAAGGACTGCCCCAGTGGCTCCTACGGCTCCAACACCATCGCCTACCAGCCCCTGCGCTGCCAGCACTGCGAGAATCCGGCTTGCGTTGCGGTGTGCCCCACCGGTGCCACGACCAAGGACGAGGAGACCGGCATCGTCACCCAGGACACCGAGACCTGCATCGGCTGCCAGAGCTGCGTGGAGGCCTGCCCCTACCAGGCCGTCGGCGCGGGCGTGCGCACCTACCTGGAGGCCGAGCCCGAGTTCCTCGTGGGCTTCCCCGTGGGCAACAGCGAGGCGCCGACCCACGTGAAGAACACCGTGGAGAAGTGCAACCTGTGCTACCAGCGCATCTCCGAGGGCGACCTGCCGGCCTGCGTGGAGGGCTGCCCCACTCTGGCCATGACCTTCGGCGACCTGAACGATCCGGAGAGTGACATCTCGAAGCTCATCGCCGAGCGTGAGTGCGAGCAGCTGCTCGTGGACGCCGGCACCGGCCCGTGCATGTACTACCTGAAGTAAGCTAAAGGCTCCGCTGCGATGCCATGGCGGCCCGAAATGGGTTACCATGGCATCGCTTGCGTGGGAGGAGAGGGGTTTTCCGTGAACACCGTTTTGGGGACCATGTTCAAACTTCTGGCCGTGGCCTGGCGGCCGCCGACAGCCGGCCCGTGGATCGAGGCCGTCGTCTCCGGCATGATGGCCCGCGACCTGGCCGAGGCATCCGCTGCGTTGGAGCTTTCCCCGGCGGCCATCGAGGCGTTCTCCGCGGCCTTGTCCACCTACGAGGGAGCCGATGCGGAAGAGGCGCTCCACGCCATCCGCCGCGAGGAGACGCGCCTTTTCATCGGCCCCGATCCCGTGGTAGAGAACTCCGAGGGCACCTGGCTGCAGCGGGCTCACGGGGTGGCCCATCCCATCCGCATGATCAACAACCACAGCGTGGCCGTGGCCGACTTCATGAAGGAGTGCGGCGTGGTGCGCAAGGGGAAGTACAACGACTGCATCGACTACCTCTCCAACGAGTTCGACTTCTGCGGGCATTTGGCCGATGGCGGCACGCTGTCGGTTCCGTCGGATATCGACGCCGCCGAGCGCCTGCAGGCCTTCGCCGACGAGCACCTGTGCGCTTGGGTGCCCGGTTTCTGCGCCGAGGTAGAGGCCGACGCCGCCGAGCCGTTCTACCGGGGCCTGGCGGTGCTCACGGGGGAATTCACGCGGGCGCTCTCGTGAATGCGAGCAAGCGCTACGGCAGCGATCGGCCCATCAAGGTCGATATCCTGTTCACCGAGGATCGCTGCATGCACCACAAGAGCGTGTTCGCCCAGTGCGATTCCTGCGTGAACGCCTGCCCGAGCCACGCGATCCATCGGGGGGAGGGCACCTCGGTTCCCCTCTTCGACCCAGCACTGTGCCTCCATTGCGGCACATGTCTGTCGGCCTGCCCCTTCGAGGCGTTCCAGGCGACGAACTTCTCCGAGCGGCGGGCCCTCAAGCGCATGGGCAGCGACGGCGCGGTGCGCGTGCGCTGCTGGCTGCCCCATGGCGAGATTTCCGCCCTCGCCTCGCCGGTGGACACCTACCAGATGGCCGTGTGCCTGGCCGCCCTCACCCCCGCGGCGCTGTTCTCCATGGCCTGCGAGCGGGAATGCACGCTGGTGACGGATCGCTGCGAGACCTGCGCGCTCTACCGGACCGTGGGTCCGGTGCTACGCGGGAATATGGAGCGGGCCCGGGCGCTTCTGGGCGATTGGCACCGGGAGGGCAACCTCGTCGACAGCGGCGGGATCGTCTTTCCCGAGAGCGGGCCCGTGGGCGCCGATGATGCCGAACGTATCGGGAGAATCCGAGATGCTGGGGATGGCGGTTGCGGCGCTATCAGGGCGAAAGAGCCAGGCGGGAAAGGGGCGTCCGATGCTCCCGCACCGCGCTCCTCGGCCCGGGCGCTCTTCCGCCGCGTGGCGGCCGAGTGCGACGAGGCCGGTGATGTCGCCCGGGGCGACGGGCTTCCCGAACGGTCGGTGAAGCGCCATGCCATCGGCTGGCGGCTCCAACTTGAGAAACGTTGGCATGACGCGGCGGACCGGCCGGACGGCGGCGCCTATCTGTGGCCCGTGCAGCGGGTGAACGAGACGCGCTGCGCCGGGTGCGGCACCTGCGCTCGGATGTGCCCCACCGGGGCCATATCGCTGACAGCGGAAGACGGCGCGCTCGCGTACCGCTTCAACGCCGGGCAGTGCTCGGAATGCGGGCTGTGCCTGCGCTCCTGTGCGCAGCAAGCCATCGAGCGCGAGGTCGCGCCCTCCTCCGATCCCTTCGAGGCGCGGGAGGTCTACCGCCAGTCGGTGGCGCCATGCCGCCGCTGCGGCTCCCTTGCGCCGATCCGCTCCCAGGTGGACGGTCTGTGCCGCCTGTGTGCCTTGGAAACGGGCGCGGTGCCCTGGCCCGCTTCTCCCGCTTCCGCATCCCTTGCTCCCGATGACGGGGAGATTCGCCCATGATCTTTTCCATCGAGCGTCTCTTGCTGCTGCAGCGGTTGTATCGGCTCCTCACGCGGACGGCTCTCGCCCTGGGCGACATGACGCTCATCGAGAGCGCATGCCTGGCCTTGGCCGCGCAGCAGGAGGAGGGCGCGACGGCCGCTGAGGCCGCGGCGATTCTGCGCATCGAGCGGGCGCAGCTCAATGGAGCAGTGGCGCTGCTAGAGGATCGCGAGCAGGTTCGCTGGGAGCGCAGCAGCCGCGATCGGCGCACGTTCGCATTCCGCATCACGGCCAAAGGGGCCGAGGCAGCGGCGTTTCTCGATGAGGCGCTGGCCATCGCGCTCATCAATCGGAGCCGGTTTCTTACCGAGGAGGGCTTCGACCGGCTCGTGGGGCTGCTGCACCAATGCTTTGCCGATGCGGAACCCGATGGCGAGGCGTACCTTTTGCCCGCGGCCGCCCTCGGGGCGCTTGGCGCCTTCGGGGCGGCGCTGGCCCAGGCGGGGGCCCAGCGCGGCATGCCCTCGGGCCAGGTGATGACGCTGGCCCTGCTCAAGCGGGCCGGGGGGCCCGTGAATGTCGCGCCTTTGGCTGCGGCGCTCGATCTGTCGCTGCCCGCGGTGCGCCTGCAGATCGAGGGGTTGGTCGAGAAGGGCCTCGCAAAGCCGGGATCATCTCCCAACGAGGTGCTGTTGGAGCCATCGGGCGCCCAGCGTTTGGAGGCGGTGCTCGCCCACGAGGCCGTGGGACGCGTGCGAGCTGCCTCTGCTGCGTCTTGGGCGCGCGATGCGTCTCGCGCCGAGGCCTTCGACGAGCTGATGAGCCTGCTGGACTATGTGCTCGACGGCCAGGCGGAAGAAGCCCCTTCCGTTGCCGCGACGCCCCTGGGCGCCACAGCGAGCAATCGCCCTTCGGCGCTGGCGGCGCTCTACGCGCTTCTGGCCCGCCTGTTCTCCTATCCCGAGCGGCGTCAAGCCGAGGATCATACCTCCATCGAGCTGCTGCGGCAGGTACGAGAGCTGTTGGAGGGCCTCGGGCCGCGCGAGGGACTGCCGGTAGATGTGGCCGTGCGCTTCGAGGCATGGGCAGCCAAGAGCCCGACGGCCCGCGGCCGCGATTTGCGGGCGGAGTTCACGCGCCTGTTCTACGGGTACCCGCGCCTGGTGCCCCTCACCGGCTCGCGGTGGGTGACCCAGGGCCGCACGGAGTTCTCCCTGGCTCACGGCGAGCGGGCGGCGGTGGGGCTGGAGTACCGCAAGTTGGGCCTGAAGAACCGTCCCGGCAACGGCGACCCGTTCGATGCGCTCGTGAGCGAGTTGGACTTCCTCTCCTACGTCACCTCGCTGGAAGCCCGCGCCTTCGAAGGGGGAGACGCCGGCAGCGCCCGCGAGTGGGAGCTGCTGCGCCTCGATTTCTGCGCCCACCACTTCGGCGAGCTCGCGAGCGGCGTCGCCCGGGCCATCACGCAGCACAGCGACAACGCCTTCCTCGCCCTGTACGCGTGGCTTCTCAACCTCGTCGCCGACGGAGTCGCCTAGGGCGGGGCCGCTTCCCGTCGGAAAGGCGCCTGGACAGTGGCGATGGGGAATTCCGCGTCCTGCCGCCTGCGCTCATTTTGACTTCATCGTGGCCGATCGGCCTCTCGTTTTGAGGAGATCGGGCCTCGGGTTCCAGCCCCTTGCTATACTACTCGGGAAAAGTACGAGGGATAAGGGACGGTTCATGGCGAAGAAACTTTTGATGGGCAATGAGGCGTTTGCCCACGCGGCTCTGGAAGCCGGGGTGAACGTGGTGGCGGGCTATCCGGGCACGCCGTCGTCCGAGCTGGTGGAAACTGTGGCGAAGCTGCACGCGGCGGGCGCGGCCCAGGACGTGCATGTGGAATGGTCCACCAACGAGAAGGCGGCGCTCGAGATGCTGGCCGGCGCGTCCTACTGCGGCGCGCGGGTGCTGTTCACCTGCAAGCAGGTGGGGCTCAATGTCGCTTCCGATGCGCTCATGTCGCTGAACTACGTGGGCACGGGCGGCGGCTGCGTGCTGTTCGTGGCCGACGATCCGGGCCCCATCTCCTCCCAAACCGAGCAGGACACGCGTCGGTTCGGCGCCTTCGCGAAGGTGCCGGTGCTCGATCCGGCCACGCCCGAGCAGGGCTTCGCCATGATGCGGGCCGCCTTCGATCTGTCCGAGCGCTACCACACGCCGGTCATCGTGCGTCCCACGACGCGTATCAACCATGCTTCCACGTTCTTCGAGGTGGCCGAGGAAACTCACGGTCGTCCGCTGCCTGAAGGGGGCTTCCAGAAGGATCCCAAATGGGTCATTTTTCCCAAGCGTGCCTACGAAGGCCACGGCGAGATTAACCGCCGCCTGGCCCAGATAGCTTGGGACTACGCTCACGACCCTGCATTTGCGCAGTTCAACGAAGTGTTCGAAGGGGGCGGGGAAGGTGAGACGATTGGCGTCGTGCAGAATGGCGTCGAAGGTGCTGGAGCGTCCGCTCCTGCGGTGGGCATTGTGGCTGGCGGCGTATCGGCAGCCTATGCTCGCGAGGCGCTGACGCTCATCACGTCTCAGGCCGCTCGTGCCGGCATCCCCGTGCCGCGCTACCGCTTCATAGCTGTGGGGACGCCGTATCCTTTCCCGACTGAGACGGCGGCGGCCTTTGCCGAGGGGCTGACCGATGTGATCGTCTTCGAAGAACTCGATTCCGTGCTGGAAGAGGAGATGCTGAAGCTGGCCGGGGCGCGCCATCTGCCGCTGCGGGTGCACGGCAAGCTGACTGGCGAGGCTAACGACCGCGGCGAGAACATGACGGAGAACATCGCCGGCCGCCTGGGCCGGTTCTTCGATCGCACCCACCGCTCCAATGGGCTCGCCGCCCTGGTGGCGTCCACCATCGGCGCCAACGATCTCAGCTACGAGGGCCCGTTACCCGTGCGGCCGCCGGTGCTGTGCGCGGGCTGCCCTCACCGCGGCAGCTTCTATGCCGTGAAGCAGGCGCTCCGCGGTCGCGAGGCCGTGCTGTGCGGGGACATCGGCTGCTACACGCTCGGCAACGCCCAGCCGCTCGATGCCGTGGACACCTGCCTGTGCATGGGCGCGGGCATCACCATGGCCCAGGGCTTCGCCGTGGCCGAGCCGGGCAAGAAGCAGGTGGCCTTCGTAGGCGACTCCACGTTCTTCGCCAGCGCTATGACCGGCATCGCCAACGCCGTGTACAACGGGCACGACGTCACCTTCGCCATCCTGGACAATGCCACGACGGCCATGACCGGCAGCCAGCCGCATCCCGGCACGGGCGTCACGCTCATGGGCGAGCGGCGACGGCCCATTGTGATTGAGGAAGTGCTGCACGGTCTGGGCGTCCAGCACATTGGGTTCGCGAATCCGCACAGCCTGGAAAGCTCCGTGGCGGCGGCCCGCGCGGCCATCGACTTCGAAGGCCCGTCGGCGATCATCTTCCGCGCCCCGTGCATCCAGCTGAAGAAGCCCGATGCGCCGGTGACTATCGACGCTGATACGTGCACGGGCTGCAAGAAGTGCATCACCTCCATCGGGTGCCCCGGCATCGGCTTCGACGAAGGGCTGCGCGGCCCGAAATCCGGCGGACGCGGCCAGGCGTTCGTGGACACAAGCCTGTGCGACGGCTGCGGCCTGTGTACTCAGGTGTGCTCCTTTAACGCCATCCAGGGTGCCGTGGGTTTCGGCGGGGCGGCTCCAGTGGAACCGACCATCTACGCCCCGAACCCCGATCCGTTCCAAACCGGCCCGATCTCTGGTTTGACTTTCAGTGGGGAAGAGTTGGAATGCGGCGGAGATGCAGTGGAAGAAGGGGGTGCCCGATGATTGACATTCTGCTTGCGGGCGTGGGCGGCCAGGGCACGGTGCTGGCTGCGAAGGTTCTGGCCCAAGCGGCGCAATCCAAGGGCTGGCAGGTGCGCACGGCCGAGACCATCGGCATGGCCCAGCGCGGCGGCAATGTGACGAGCCACGTGCGCATGGGCTCGAACGGCGAGGCGGTGTTCTCGCCGCTCATCACCCCCGGCACGGCCGATATCGTCATCGCCCTGGAGCCCGGCGAGGCAGCCCGCGCCCTGCCGTTTCTGGCGCCCGGCGGCGTGCTCGTCACGGCGACGACGGCTATCCAACCGGTGACCGCGGCCCTGTCGAGCCAGCCCTATCGCGCTGGCGACGTGGTGGCGGCTTTGGCGAATTCTCTTCAGGCGGAGGCGTCCCGCGAGCAAGCGGCCGAGGTCGCCATTGCGCCGAATGCCAAGGCCAACACCCAGGACGCCGAAGCCCCCGGTGTGGAAGGCTACCCGGTGCCCCTGTTCATCCCCGTGGACGACGAGGCCCTCGTGCGCGAGGCCGGTGCGAGCTCCCGCAAGTCCCTCAACATGATGCTGCTCGCCGTGGCCGTGGCCCAGGGCCGTGTGCCGCTCACCGTCGACGAGCTGAAAGATGCGGTGCGCGCCCGCGTGAAGCCCCAGTTCGTCGCCATGAACCTCGCCGCCATTGACACCGCCGTCGCCAACTTCGGATAACAGAGGGCCTCGGATAATTTGCTCTAGCTGAATAACATGCAAGAGTTCTCATAGACGTGTTGCTTGATTTGTCAATTAAAGCATCTATAATTAATACCATAATTATGGTAATGAAAGTAGGTGCCTTATGACAGCCGCTGTGGCAGCGCTTCCGCTTATTCGACCTATCACTGATTTGCGCACGCAGTTCAATGACGTGTGCGCTCAGGCGACGGAGAGCCAGGAACCCATCATCCTCACGAAAAACGGCGTACCGGCCTATGTGCTGGAAGACTGCGCCGCTTATGAGGCCGCCGCTCAGCGCAACCGCATGTTCCTCGCCTTGCGTGAGGCGGAAATTGAAGAGCGCTACCGCCCGGAGGCGCTCACAGCGGAGGAATCCGACGCGCGCATGGCCGAAATCTTCAAGGTATGGGGGCTCGACTATGCTTGATCTTGCATGGCGTCCGCGGGCGCAGCTCGATCGGGAGTCCATCGCCATTTACCTCGGCCTCGAGCGGGGAATGCCCCAGGCGGCCCTCGATGCGATAAAGGGTATCGATGCGGCTTTGGAAACCGTACGAACCTTTCCGGACGCCGGCGGCCACTTTACCGACGACCATCTCGAGCACGAGTACCGCACGACGCTTGCGGGCCCCTACATCATCTACTACCGTTACAATGCCACTACGCTTACGGTGTACCGCATCATGCATCAGCGCCAATCCATCGACACCTACAGCCTGATTGAGTATTAACACTCAATCCAGAATCAGTATAGGTTGCCAAGGTACAATTCGAAAACAGTTGATCAATCAACCCTCAACCGATCAAACTCGGAAAAACATGAATCAAAAACTCGGAAAACCATGAATCAAAAACTCGGAAAACCATGAATAGTTTGATAGTATAGGGTCGATGCAAAGAAGCCGCTCGTAGAGAAAAGGTTGCGTGGGCCATGCCTCGGAAAACGCTTGTAAAGAATGGATATCTGCCGCGTCTTGTGGACGAGCAAATAGAGCGCTATCTCGAGGTCTTCGGGGCCGTAGAGGTGGCTGGTACGAAGTGGTGCGGAAAGACGTGGACGGCTTTGGCCCACGCGCAAAGCGTCAGCTATGTGGATGAAGAGTTGGACATGGCTCGTGCCGACCCAAAACTCATGCTCATAGGCGATCGCCCCCACGTTATAGACGAATGGCAGCTTGCGCCTGCGATTTGGAATGCAGTTCGTCATGCCATAGATGACGAGCGGGGGTTAAGGGGGGCGTGGCTGCTGACTGGGTCGTCCACCCCGATCTCGTCCGATGACCAAGAGGGCCAGAGCAGGCATAGTGGTGCGGGTCGGATTGGCTCTGTGAGGATGTATCCCTTCAGCTTGGCCGAGTCTGGGGAGTCTGAACGTTCTGTCTCGCTCCGCGGTCTATTCGCTCACCGGTTTCAGCCAGCGAAAGTTGAAAACGATACGCGTCAGCTAGCTGAGTTGATCTGCCGTGGGGGATGGCCCGAAGCCCTCGATCTTTCCGCTGAAAACGGTCAGCTCGTTGCAAGAGAATATCTGCGTCTTGTTTTCGAAAAGAGTGCTCCTAAACATGGCAAGAGTGGAGAGGTGGCCCGTCGGTTGTGCTTGTCGATTGCCCGCAATTTGGGACAGTCTCCAACCTACAAGACCATCATCAGCGATATGTACGGCGGAGAGGACAATCCATCATCCCTCGTAACCGAGCAGACGCTCGCCTCGTATCTGGAGTTTCTTCGCTCGATCTACCTTGTCGAGGAGGTGCCGGGCTGGGTGCCGCCAAAGCGCTCAAAAAAGCGCCTAGCGACGAAGCCGAAGCGCTACTTCGCCGATCCGTCGTTGGCCGCCGCCCTGCTATTGCTTTCGCCGGATTCCCTCCTCGCGGATGGGCAGACCTTCGGTCTTGTTTTCGAGAATCTTTGCATTCGCGATCTCAAGGTATACGCCCAGGCGATGGATCCTTCGATGCCGGCGGCTGTTTACTACTATCGGGACGATTCGGGGTTAGAGGCCGATGCTGTCATAGAGACCCTGGATGGTAGATGGGCCGCCTTCGAGTTCAAGCTCAGCGAAGAGAAGGTTCCCGATGCGGTGAAATCTCTCAGGCGGCTGCGGAAGAAAGTTGCAGAAAACCCACGAGCGCAGGGGCGTCCTCCAGAGTTCCTCTGTGTGATAACCGGCATTGGCTCGTATGCTAGAGAAGTGGAAGAGGGCATTTACGTCGTGCCCCTCAGGGCGCTGGCAGACTGATACGGTGTACCGCATCATGCACCAGCGCCAATCCATCGACACCTACAGCCTGGTCGAGTATTAAAGGACTTCCAGCGGGATTTACCGCTTGGAGTGAAAGAATTTTCTTCCATGATAGCTTCTAAGTTCCTCTAAGTTTGCAAGGGGTTCCCTGCAAAGACCTATTAGAACTACGGAGGGGAGGAGTACGGGTAATTCTGATTTGGGAGAAAAATTCGTGAAATAATCTCCCGCAGCGGAGATTTTTACGGCAAAGAGGATTATCTGCACTCGCTCGAAGAACGCTTGGCCTCGGGGCAATTAATAATTCGGAAAGAAAGATTGCGGATGGCGGTAATGGCTATTGGGGTCTGGTTCTCGTACTCTTGTAGACACGTTGAGGAGAACGTGCTTCTGAGTAAGGGAGAAGAGGAGGACCTATGGCTCGCAATGAAGAGACGCTCCACGTTGATTCGCACCCGACGACTCGGAACGCTGCTCATCTGACTCGCCGCAGCTTTATCAAAGCCACTACGGCTGCTACGGCTTTGGCCGCGGCTAGCTCGCTGACTGCTTGCGCTCCGGCTACGAGCGATTTGGCCGCTACGGGTGAAGATGCTGAAGCTGCCCATCCGGTCGGTCGCGATATCGTGTCAGGCGAGTGGAAGACGGCGGCCTGCTGGCACAACTGCGGTGGTCGCTGCCTGAACAAGGTGCTTGTGCAAGACGGCGTTGTCGTGCGCCAGAAGACCGACGACACCCACGAGGACAGTCCGGACTATCCGCAGCAGCGCGGGTGCCTGCGCGGCCGCAGCCAGCGCAAGCAGGTGTTCGCCGAGGATCGCATCAAGTATCCGCTCAAGCGCGCCGGCTGGAGCTTGGACGCTCCCAATGGCGAGTTGCGCGGCAAGGACGAGTGGGAGCGTGTGAGCTGGGACGAGGCGCTCGATCTGGTGGCTCAGGGCCTGACTCGCGCCAAGGAGCAGTATGGCAACCGCTCCATCCTGCTCCTGAAGGGTTGGAATCCCGAGATGACCCGCACCATGGGCGCCTTCGGCGGCTTCACGAACTTCTGGGACACCAACTCCTATGGCTCCTGGTCGAAGACTCCGTTCGTCATCGGGTTCCATCACGACAACATGCAGGACCAGACTATCAACGACCGTTACGACCTGCGCAACTGCGAGACCATCGTCATGATGGCTATGAACCCGGCCTGGAGCGCTGCGGGCAGCCAAATGTGGAACTACTGGCAGGCCAAGGCCGCCGGCGCGAAGTTCATCGTCGTTGATCCCATGTACAGCGAGACGGCGGCCACCTTGGATGCGGAGTGGATTCCCATTCGCCCGGCCACCGACATGGCCTTCCTGCTCGGCGTGGCCTACGCCATGCTGGAGGCCGACGAGGCTGAGGGCCTCATTGACTGGGACTTCCTGAACCGCTGCACCGTGGGCTTCGATGCCGAGCATATGCCGTCCGATGCTAAACAGCAGACGAACTTCAAGGACTACGTGCAGGGCGCCTACGACAACACGCCGAAAACGCCGGAATGGGCCAGCGAAATCTGCGGTGCCTCGCCCGAGGCCATCCGCAATCTGGCCCGCGCTATGGGCAAGGATCACAAGGTGGGCTTCCTCGTGTCGGCTGCCTCGGCCCGCGTCAACAACACCGACAACCTGCCCCAGCTCGTCATGACCGTGGGCGCCATGGGCGGCCACATGGGCAAGTCGGGCCACATGACGGGTTCCACCATGCATGTGACTTCGGGTAATGGCGGGCCGGCTCTCATTAAGGCCGGCAAGGACGGTCTGCCCGAGATCAAGAACCCCGTGGATGACCACATCAATGGCAACGAGGTGTGGGATGCTGTCATCGATGGCACTTATACTTTCACGGGCACGAAGCACTACGACCCGGCCGAGAAGCGCGATATCGACATCCACGTCATCTACCATTCAAGCGGCAACAAACTGCAGACCAACGTGGGCATGGCCCGCGCCATCGAGGCCCATCGCAAGGTGGACATGGTGGTGGCCCATGCCCAGTTCTTTACCTCGGCCGCCCGCTATGCCGACATCATCCTGCCCCTCACCACCGAGTGGGAGCGCTTCGACGGTCTGTTCGGCGGCACGCTCGGCCATAAGTCGAACCGCGAGATGATGGTGGCCTATCAGCAGATCATCGACCCCTTGTACGAGGCAAAGTCCGACCAGGACATTGCCTGCGAGCTAGCCGAGAAGCTGGGCATCGCGCGCGCTGATGTGTACCCCTTCGATGTGAAGCAGCAGTATTTCAATCAGCTGGCTTCCATGGAGGTGTGCGACGAGGACGGCAAAACCTATGTGCCGGCCGTGGGCATCACCCAGGAAGACATCGACGAGCTGGGCGTGGAAGGCGAGCCCCAGGAGGGCAAGCTGGCCTATCAGGAGCTCAAGCAGCTCGGCGTGTATCAGGTCAAGCGCACTCCCGACGACAACTACGGCTATATTGCTTTCAAGGACTTCGTGGAAGACCCCGAGGCTAATCCGCTGGAAACGCCCTCCGGTAAGCTGGAGATATACAGCCAGACGCTTGCGGACACGTTCTCGGCCATGGGTTGGGACACGGTGACCCCCATTCCCACCTATGTGAAGGTGACCAACGGCTACGAGGACGCCTCCGCGTCCGGGGCTGAGTATCCCCTGCAGGTGATGAACCCCCACTATCTGCGTCGTGCTCACTCGGTGTTCGACAATATCGGCTGGTTGCGCGAGGCGTGGACGAACCCGGTGTTCATCAGCACTGCCGACGCCGATGCGGCCGGGGTGTCCGACGGCGACACGGTGCTCGTCTCGAGCCCCTACGGCCAGTGCGTGCGCAACGCCTGCGTGTATGCGGGCCTCATGCCCGGCGTGGTGGCTCTGCCTCACGGCGCGTGGGTGGCCGTGGACGAAGAGACTGGTATCGATGTGGCCGGCGCTGACAACTGCCTGACGGGCCCCGCCCCCAACGGTCAGGGCGTGTCGGGCTACAATTCCGCGCTCTGCAAGATTGAGAAGTACACGGGCGAGGCTTTGGCTCCCGATGCCGAGCAGCCGCTTCGCATTGTCTGCAAGGATGGTGAGTAACCTATGGCCGACGTGAAAGAGAACAAGAACCCGCAGGGATTCTATTTCAACCAGCAGATGTGCATAGGCTGCCGTACGTGTCAGGTGGCCTGCAAGGATAAGAACGACCTGGAAGTAGGCTACCTCTTTCGCCGGGTGGAAAGCTTCGAAGTGGGGGAATTCCCCGCTCCCGCCACTTTCCACTACTCCGGGGCCTGCAACCACTGCCATACTCCGGCCTGTGTGGAAGTGTGTCCTGCTGGCGCCACTTACATCAACGAGGAAGACGGCACGGTGCAGCATGACGATGAAGCGTGCATCGGCTGCGGCTACTGCGTGAAGGCTTGCCCCTATGGACACCCGGTGCTCATCGAGGAGTTGAACGTCGTGCATCGTTGCGACGGATGCATCGATCTTCGCTCGGCAGGGGAGAAGCCGGCTTGCGTGGCGGCTTGCCCCATGCGCGCACTCGATTTCGGGCCTATCGAGGAATTGCGCGCTGCTCATCCTGACGGGGTGAACCAGATCTCGGTGCTGCCCGAGCCCACCACCGATCCCTCGGTGGTTATCGATGCCCGTCAGGCGGCCTTTGCCGGCGAGCTGAAGCAGCTCGTTCTGTAGCCACCTTTCCGCCGAGCCGGGCCGTGCGACCTCCCTCCCGTCGTACGGTCCGGCTTTCCGCGCTACACTGGTCGAAGGTGGAAGGGGGGCGAAAGTGAAGCTGAAAACCAAATTTCTCTGCCTGATCGCCGTGCTGCTGGCGGTGTCGCTCGGTGCGAACTTGGTTTGGACTTCCGCAAACAAGCATGCCCAAATGGAAAACGAGTTGCGGGAGCAGGCGCGCGCCCTCGCTCAGCAAATGGATGCCGTCTGGGAATTCATGGTGGCCAATCAAGACCGCCTGGCCCAAGTGGCCTTCACGGAAGATGGCGTGTACCAAGGGCTTCACTGCGCCATTGCTGGTCGCATCATCGGTCAGTCTTTCACGATGCATTCCGATTACACGACGCGGTTCGTGAATTTCAATCCGCGCAATAAAGCTGGTGAGCCCGATGGCTACGAGGCGGCCGCGCTCTCCGCGTTCCACGACGATGCAAGTCGTGCCGACTACTACGGCTTTACCGACTATGAGGGACACCAAGTCTTTCGATATGTGGCTCCCATGACCATAGATGAGGCCTGCCTGCAGTGCCATGGCGAACCGGCTGGGGAGCTGGACGTGACCGGCACTCCCAAAGAGGGGTGGAAAATGGGGGATATCGGTGGCGCCATCAGCATCATTATGCCGCTCGACGTGTACCAGGCCAATGAGCGCGATTCCATTGCTCAAGATGTCCTGTTCTTCGCCGTCATGCTGGCGGTGTGCTTGGTCGTGGTGTATGTGGCGCTGACCTATTTGGTCACACGGCCTTTGGGCAAAATTCGTTCCGGTGTGGACGAGGTGTCAGAAGGCAATCTTGATGTGCGTCTCAGCTATAGCGAATCGTCCCAAGAAATGAGTTCGCTCACGACGGCCTTCAACGACATGGCCCACGAGCTTGCTGATGTTTACGCAGGACTTGAAGACGAGGTGGCTGATCGGACGGCTCAGCTGCAGCAGGCTAACGAGGTGCTCGAGCAGCAGCGCCGCCAGCTGGAAGCGGTCAACGCTCAGCTGGTGGATGAGAATCAGTACAAGAGCGACTTCCTCTCTATGGTGAGCCATGAGCTGCGCACGCCGCTCACTTCCATCGTGGCCTTTGCCGATCTGCTGAGCAAGCATCGTGCAGGAGCTGACGAGAACGAGGCTAAGGCCTTGGCGGGCATCGAAGCTAACTCCCAGGCGCTCATGCTGATGATCAACGACATCCTGGAGATGAGTCGTCTTGATGCCGGTCGCGTGAAGCTGAGTCTGGAAGTGGTGGACGTCGGCGATGTGGTGGGCATCGTGCGCGCCACGGTAGGGCCCCTGGCGGCTAAGGAGCATTTGGAGTTCACGAACGAGGTGGCTCCGGACGTGCCGCTCGTGCAGGGCGATTTCGACAAGCTCGTCCACGTGCTACAGAATTTGTGCGGCAACGCGGTGAAATTTACGCCTGACGGGGGTACCGTGCATCTTGGGGCCGCTTTCCACCCTGCCAGCTCAAAAGACGCTGTCGATGAGGTATGGCTTACGGTGGCTGATAGCGGCATCGGCATAGATGCCGCAGATCAGGAACGTATCTTCGAGAAGTTCGTGCAGGTGGATTCCTCATCCACCCGGCGCTACAACGGTACGGGATTGGGACTCGCCATCGTGCGCGAGTACGCCGAGATGCACGGGGGCTCTGTGAGCGTGGAAAGCGAGCTGGGCCAGGGAGCTTCCTTTGTCGTGCGCATCCCTGTGTCTGGCCCGGTTTCGCGAGAAACGGCAGAGAAGGACGAGAAATCTGGTAGCGGGCCTAGTGGCGAAGACCTTCCGAAGGGGGAACAATCATGAATCGACCCATCAAAGTGATGCTTATCGACGACGATCCGGGCATTCACGAAAGTCTTCGAGCCGTCGTAGAAGAAGCGGGCTACGAGTTCTGCGGGGCTCTTGGCGGGCGAGAGGGGCTTCGGCTGTTGGATGACGAACACCCCGATCTGTTGCTTCTCGACGTGATGATGCCCGGCATGAATGGCTTCGACGTCTGCCAGCAAATGCGCGAGGAGGGACGTCGCATTCCCGTTATCTTTCTCACGGCGAAAAACGACATCGTAGACAAGAGCACGGGTTTCAAGGCCGGTGCCGATGACTACGTGACCAAGCCCTTCATCGCCGATGAGCTGCTGCTGCGCATCGACGCTCACGTGCGGCGTCACCGCGGCGACATCGAACATGCGCGCAAAAATTCAACCGATGCCAGCGAGCTGGCGCGCCGCGAACCGTGCCGCATAGGAGATCTGGAAGTGTTCTTCGATCGCTACGAAGTGCATTTGCACGGCGAGACAGTTCCTCTGACGGCTAAGGAATTCGAAATACTTGCGCTTTTGGCCGAAAGCCCCGGAGAGGTGTTCACGCGACGCCGCATCTACGAGCACCTGTGGGGCGAGACGGCGGAGGTGGATGAGAACTCCATCACGGTGTTCATGCGCAAGATCCGCGAAAAGATTGAGAACAATCCCAGCGAGCCGCGATATCTGCTCACTGTCTGGCGCGTTGGCTATAAGCTGGCGGCAGAGTAGCGAGTGACGGGATAGGCTGTCGCTGCGTTTCTCATTTTTGGTTCTGATCGGCCATTTTCCCTAAAATCATACCTTTCGGATGAGTGCTTTAGGACATATCGCCGCTTTCGTGAGACTGACGGCGAGGCGCCAATGTCCTTACGATGCAGGGGTAACCGAACCGGCAGGGACGCTGGTTCGCCGAAAGGAGGAAGTAATGGGAGAAATCAAGGGAATGGGTCGTCGCGACTTCTTGAAGACGGCTGCTCTCTCTGGTCTGGCGCTGGGAGGCGCTGCTGCACTGACGGGTTGTGCCCCCTCGACGGGCGCGGAAAAGGGCGCGAGCGCGAATGCGAGCGCCGGCGCCGATGTTGCTTGGGATAAGGAAGTAGACGTGCTCGTCATCGGCTCGGGCACCGGTGCGTTCGCGGCTCTGGTCGCCGCGGCCAAGGGCGCCGAATCGGTGTGCCTTGTCGAGAAGGGAACCATGTGGGGCGGCACTGCCGCTACCTCGGGCGGCGGCCTGGCTGTGCCGCTGACCTACGCCGCCACCGACGCCGGCATCACCGACAGCAAGGAAGAGGTGGTCAAGTACTTCACCAACGCCACCGACGGTCGCGTCGATCAGGCTGTGCTCAACTCGTTCATCGATAACGGCAGCACCTTCATCGACTGGATTTCTGAGGAGATGGGCTGGAAGTTCGCAGCCTCGCCGCTATTCGGCGATTACTACGAGCCCATGGATGGCTGGATTCCCATGGGTCGCGGCAGCCTCGGCGCCGCCGACGCCAGCGGTTCGCTCTCGGCTGCTCAGATGTGGGATCAGATGTCCCTACGACCTGTTCAACCAGGCGTTCGCCTACTATGACACGGGCGAGCCGGGCCATGTGAACATCCCCGCCTACTTCATTTGCGATGCTGCCTGCTGGGCTACCTACTCGCTTCCCGGCCACACGGTAGGCGCCGTGGGCGATGGCGAGGACAGCTACTTCAACGAGACCTACGGCGGAGAAGCTTCCGACCCGTCGGAGGTGCCGGCGC
Source organism: Adlercreutzia sp. CNCM I-6216 (assembly GCF_977113345.1). Classification (NCBI taxonomy): domain Bacteria; kingdom Bacillati; phylum Actinomycetota; class Coriobacteriia; order Eggerthellales; family Eggerthellaceae; genus Adlercreutzia; species Adlercreutzia sp. CNCM I-6216. The sequence goes on along the minus strand of NZ_CDSBIE010000007.1, from coordinate 4,945 downwards.
ATTTCGTGAAGGCCGACACTCTGGAAGAGCTCGCCGAGAAGCTGGGTATCGACGCGGCTGGCCTCGCTGCCGAGATTGCGACCTTCAACGAGAACGCTGCCAAGGGCGTTGACCCGGTGTACCATCGCGGCGAGAAGCACCTGGACATCAACACCACCGGCGTTATGGCCGGTAGCCGAACCGATCTGGCGAACCCGGTGCTCGCGCCGCTGGCCACGGGCCCGTTCTACGGCGCCGTGTATGTGCCCGGCACCTGCGGCACCGCCGGCGGTCTCACCATTAACGAGAACGCTCAGGTCGTGAACGTGAACGGCGAGCCCATCGAGCACCTGTACGCCGTGGGCAACTGCTCCTCCGGCGTATCGGGTGGAACGTACGTGCACGGCGGCATCAGCCTGGGTTCGGGCGCCGTCATGAGCTGGGTGGCCGTGAACCACGTCCTGGCCGCCAAGGCTTAAGCCAACTTCTGCTGGCAGCGGATCCCTCCCTACGCTGCCAGCCCATACCCTTTCCTTTGGCGGCTTCGCTTCGGCGAAGCCGCCTCCTTTATCAACGGAAGGAAGGCGCTTTAATGGGGAGCATTCCTTTTGCTAATGAGGGAGGTTCTGCTTGAAGTAGTCGATAAGCTCCTGTTTGGAGTGGATGCCGAGTTTCGCGTAGATGCGCTTCGCGTGGGTGCGGGCCGTGCCCTCCGAGATGAACAGCTCTTGCTGCACAATGCGCAGGCTTCGTCCCTCTAGGAGAAGGGACGCCACTTCGGTCTCCCTTTTGGTGAGGCCTGCCTTTCGAGCTACGTCCTCTACGGCCGATTCGCGACTCATGCTTGCCGTGCGTCCCAAAGTGTTCACCCATATCCCCGAGAAGGCGAAGAATCCCACCAGGGTGAGAAGGCAAACGAAGGAGGACAGGTCGACGAGAATGGGATCTGGCAACGGAATGAAATGCTCGCGTCCAATCATCCCGATCGTAACGCCGGCGCCCCAGCACAGGTTGATGAGGGCGAAGTAGGTGGCCTTGCGCAGATCGAGGCCAAATGCCGTGATGACGCCGAGCAGCAGGAAGAGCAGCTGCGAGATGAGGAACAGCGGCGCGGGGTGAGTGAACAGCTCCGAGGGCGAGGTGGCCATGGATACCGTGCCGAGTGCCACCACCAAACCGGTTGCGAGACCGACGAGGCACGGTACGACGATAGGCGAGGACAGGCGTACCTTCTTGGGCAGAGGCCCCAGGCGTGTGGAACTTGGTGCGGGGTTGTTTGCGCCTGCGAGCATGACGAGGGGTGCGGCTATGATGCAAGCGTCGTATACGGCTCGCGGCACGAGCAAGAGCCCCAGGTTTAACAGGTAGAAAAGCAGCAGCGAGCCGGACAGCGCCACCGATAGCGTGGAAAAGTCATCGCATTTCGCCAAGGTCTCCAGTCGAAGCAATGCGGCGAAAGTGCAAGCCACGGTCAAGGAAAGAATGAGCGTCGCATGCAGTGTGGCACTGGAGATGGGCATGTGGGGCTCTAGGGCCAAGCCGAGGGTCGTGAACGTGGCCGCAAGGGCGCCGCCGATGCGAATGGCTTTGGGGATGCGATCCCATCGCGCCCGGCCTATGCCTATGACCAAGGCGATGCCGATGAGTGGGCCTGGTATGGCGGGCGTTGCAACAGAGTCGATAAAGGATACGGTGAAAAGGCTGTCGTAATTAATTTGATGCAGCCAGAGCCAGATGATGGCATCGAGTAGGGCTATCTGCGCTGCCTGTTTCCGGTTGACCCTATGGGCCTTCAGATTGATTTGCACGATCCCCTCCCTTGAAATAAGCAAACCATGTCTTTTGGTCGAGAAAAGCCCAAGTATCCGTTTTTGTTAGACGGGCATTTTCTGGCCCGCTGGATATGCTTCCTGCGGGTTTGGTCTCGGGCTCTGCAATTTGCTCGTGGAAGACAATGTAGCAAACCTGGGGCCGAGCCTATCCGTTGGAAGTTTTTTTGTCAAGAAAGAGGCCGCGGCATGAGACGGCTTTCGAGCCCCTGGAAAAGGGATTCATTTTTGTGTCCGTTTTGAAACCAATATGAGTGTTTTATCAGGCTTAACCTCCACTTATGCCGAATCTGTTCTTGATAAAATCGAAGGGTTTTTGAGAGAGCGAAATACGTGCGAGAAGGAACGGTCTTATGGTTTCTCGTTTCGAATATCATGGCAAGGAAAGCTTGATGGAAAAGCGCCGCCAAAGGCGCAAAGAGCAGCTGAGGAATCGGACGGTGGCCCTGGCGGCGGGCTTGTTGCTGGCGGGTGTTTGCGGTGTGTCGAGCGCCCTTGCGGCTACTGGGGGTTCGGACGGGTTCGATGTGGTGGACGTCCTGCAGGATACCGCCTCGTTGAGCGCCGCGCCTTCCAGCCTTGTTCCTGCTGAGGACGACGCGCTCTGGCAGGTGGCTGCCGAAGGTGGGAGCGATGCCGCCCTGAAGGAGATTGCGAGCCGGGGTGCCAATCTCCTAGCCGCCCGATCTGGAGGTCAGAGAGCGGTTGAGGGAATGCGAATTACGACTGCCCTGATTAAGGTAGAAGGTGTACTCGATCAAAATTTGGCAAATGATAGCTCCTTCTCCGTCGACTTCAACAAGCAATTCACCCTGCACATTGAGGTGGAAAGCGAGTTGAATCTGGCGAATAAAAAGGTGGAGATCACCGTGCCCGACGGGCTGACCGTGGTGGAGTACCCCATCCCTGAGCGGGGCGGTATGGCAGAAAGCGTAACGCCTGAAAGCATTGACAATCTGCATAGTAAGAACAACTACGGCGGATACTGTCCTACAAATGGCACCATCACCTATTCCCTCAAAAATACGGCGGAAAAGAACAGCTTTAATATCGTTCTGGCCCCGGACACCGTTCTCTGGAACAGAACAAAGGAGCAGGAGCTTAAGGATTCGCTCAAAATCGAAGTCTACACAGGCGATCGAACATATCAGACAATCTCTGCCACTCCAAAGATTACGGGCAAATACAATGATACGCCTAGTGACAACAGAGCGATCCAGACCGGCCCCAGACTGTCCCGGATTGGCGTGAAGACTGGTGTACCCACGGCGGCGAATCAGCCCTTTGCCCTGCGGCAAATCTGGATAAACCCGGACAAGGACTACATCGATATGCCCCAGTTCTTCAAAAAGCTGGAGATCACCATTGCCTTGCCACACTACACAAAAAATGGCAGCAATATTTATGCGGAACTCGATCATATCACCTGGGATCCTGCGGGAGAGTCCACCAGGCCCAACCTGCTGGATCCGAAAAATCACAAGGGCGAGGACGGCAGCTATAAGGACGGGTTTACCTTTACACAAAAGACAAATGAAAACGATCATACCGTCACACTGACCTGGGAAAACCTGTACCTGGAGTATGCGCAGGACTACTTTACCCCCTATTTTAAGTGGGTGTCTGATTGTGACGTCACAGACACAAATGCCGTCAAGTGGGACAGCGCTTCGATTCTCAACACCGGTAAGACAGCCCCTGGATGCTACGAGGGGAAGACGCCCACTACTGGCGATGCCTCCGCAGTGGGCGGAACGATCACCTGGCAGGATGACAGTACATGGTATCTCTATAATGGTGACTGCACTACGTTCAGCTTTACGGCCCGTGAAGGCGAGAGCATGAGTGTGGCGGGAAAGGCCAACGATCAGCCAATCTATAATTACGCAGGCGATTCCGGTATTACCTATTATCTGGGACAGTTCCATGTGGTCAACCAGGGCGCCGCCGCCAGCGCCAATAAGACGGTGGAATTCACCTACGCAAACAATGATAGAATCGGCGTCACCGCCCAAAAGATTCCTGCAAGCACGGGCAATACTGTGGAAGTCTGGTACACGACGACAACGAACTCAACCGAGCAGAAGTACAACGGCACCCTCACCAGCAGCGGCGGCTTTGTCACCTTTACCGCCCAGATGGCAGGACTTGGTGAGGACGAGTATTTCACCAAGATCAAGGCCAACGTAGGCAGCTATGAGAAGGATTACGTGGGCTATGTGGCCTCCCGTGCTCAGGATCCCACGTCGGGATACGCCACTACCTTCGGCAAGCTGCTGACCGCAGAGGAGGCTACGTATTCCAACTTTGCTTCCATGAAAATGTACGATACTGGTTCAGGTGATAGCACGGCCAAATCGGGCGACTATACCGTAAAGGTCACAAACACAAGGGGCGAGATTCCTCTGGCCATGGAGCAGGCGTATAAAGAAGGAACTTTGGAGCGAGTGCCTATCCTGAGCAAGACCTCCACAACGGCGGGAGAGACCATTACCTTCAACGGCCTGCTCAGCTCGTCCGCCTATCCTTATTCCTCCAACAATGTTACAACGGATCAGGAAATCTATATCCGTCTGCCGGAGAAGATAACTGTTGAAAATCTCAAGCTGTATCAGGAGGTTGGTAGAATAGCGGATAAGGTTTTTCTGCTCGATGCAGTCGTGGAGACTGTGAAGAGTCCCCAAAGAACAGAAATACCCAAAACCGCATACAAGTTTGAGGCTGTGACATCTGCCGAAGCAGGCTACAAGCTGTACAAGATTACCTTTACGAACCAAGATAACCCCGCAAAGGTTGGCTGGTTCACCGATGGGCTGGGGCAGTACCAGATCGGGATTTCCTTTGATATGAATATCGCCAAGGATGCCGACGCCATGACCCTGGATATGAGAGACTGCGTGCGGTTCAAGAGCGCATCACTGACCTCAACATCAAACAACGGTACCTTGGCACAATATCAAGTTATGGATAATGGGGTGCGGTACAGCACCTTCAACGTCAACGCAAAGGGCACGAAGCTGTCTGTGGTGGCGGCGCGTTATTGGAGTCAGGTTAAATCAGCCACACCCAAGTCGGAGATAAATCGCCAATCCCGGCCAATTTAATTTCGCCAATACGCCAGTGATTCTAGTTGCGAT